>NZ_LWHB01000152.1 GCF_001889065.1 Suttonella ornithocola
TTTTAATCCAGCTATRGACGGTGAATTTGCTGATCTTGTAGCGCTTTGCAACAGCGCGCCAAGTTTCTCCATTAGCAATATCGTTAAGAATTTTTTGTCGGAATTGGCTGCAGTAGGTCATAGGATATGCTCAGTTTGTTTTTGATAATTCTACTATAAGTCGTTCTTTATATCTGCTTTGGATAGATTGGATTATAAATGATTTGACTATAATATTAGAAGGCGTATTTAAAGCCTAAACGATAATTTCTCCCTAAGGCTCTATCATTGCCATAAGAACCTAGATATGAACTATGCTCAACGTAGTTTTTGTTAAACAAATTATAAACACCGGCATTAAGTTCTAATCCTTTTAAGTAACCACGGCTAGGCTGATAACTCAAACTAAAATCATGCACGTTGTAACCTTCTTTATGAAAATGGCTTATGTTTCCACGAGAAGCGCCGCTAGTATTAAATCCTTTAACCCAGCGACTATGCCAATTTATTTTCGTATCTATTGAGGGGAAAGCATAGCCCAAATTTACATCAATCGTATCTCCAATATCGCCATGGCGATAGGCGGGTAAACCATTGGCATTGACTTTAGAACGCGCATGCGAATAGCTTAAGCGACTATCAAAATTCTCTATTTGATACGCAGCTTTAAGTTCTACGCCTTTTACTTTAGCTTTTCCTAAGTCTTCATATTGCTTTCCATTGAGGGAAACAAAATGACTAAAATCTGTGTAAAAAACCGTTGCGCCTAGTTTAAGCGTATCATTACCCGCTAGTTGATTTTGTTGATATTCTATCCCTCCCTGATAGTTCCAACCTTCTGTCGCCTTTAAATCTTTTTGGTAACCATATCTTGGCTGAGTATAGATTTCTTGCATAGGAGGCGCTTGGTAAATTTGGGTGCCACTAATAAAAACACCAAGATTATCATTAATGTTCCAGCGGCCTGCTAATGCCCCCGAGAGGTGGTTAAAACTTTTATTTAAACCAATATATTGCGTTTGATAGCGGTCAAATCTTAATGCGGGAGTTAGGATAAATTGTTGCTGATTAAAGCCAACGGCATCTTCTGCATAAATGGTGTATTGACGAATGCTTTCTTGCGTGTCAGCTTTATTTTTTTGTGGTTTTTTAGCAGTCGTCTTACGAATTTCACCACCTATGCTAATCGTTTGATCAAAGCCATTATTTGCTAGATAACTGCGATTTTCAAATCGAAAACCGTTGGTTGTTACCGTGGTATCTGAGCGTTTTTCGCTGCTTCCATCAAGCTTTTGCATTGGATTTAGTCCAGTTTGGGTGTGGTAAAAATTTGCGTCTAAATTGAGATAAGGATTATCTGCAGGGTTTAGGCGATAAGCCAAAGTAGCAGTATCACGAGAAGTTTCATATTTCGCCATTTCACCACCATCAGCATAACCGAAATTGGCTCTAAAATTGGTTAAAGCATTATTGTAATAGCGCTCATAGCTTGCACTTAGACTTTGCTCAGGGCTAATATCCCATGTTGCTTTCAATAGAGCATTCTTTTGTTCACTACCAACGCCTATTTTTTGTCCATCTCCTGATTTACCAGACTGCCCTTTTAAATAATGCGCATAAGCCAATAAATCAAGTTGTTCGGCAATGCGGCCATAAAGTGCCACTGAATAGTCATTTTGATTTTTGTTGGTCGTGAATTGATATTTCGCAAATCCACCAAATGATTTTCCAGATTCAAGTAAATCTTTCGCTTCAACGGTCTCAAATCGAACACTGCCTGCTTGTGAATCAACTTCTCGGATACTATTACTACCTGCATTTACGGTAACTTGCTTTAATAAGCTAGAGTCGATGTTATAGTTGCCACTATGGTGAAAAAGCCATCCCTCTTGTCTTGCCCCGTCTATACTCACATTAAGCACATCATCGGGTGCACCATGAACGGTAATAATGCTATTGATTGCCGCAGAACCGCCTACATTCACACCCGGATTATCATTTAACACATCCGCTATATTATCTGCTTGCTTAGATTCGATTTCTGTTCTTGAGGTTACGGTAACAGCAGGGTTAAGTGAAGACTTCTCGCTACCAACCGTTATTTCTGATAAGACCATTGGGGATTGAGCAGCAGCTACTGCGCTTGAGATAGCAATGGTTAAAGGGGCTAAACATAGTGAACGCATATTTTCTCCAAAATTAAATAAAGATAAGAATTATTATTCTTTAAATTAGCATTATCAATAAATATTTAAAAATATTTTTATAGAAATCTGTTTATAAAAATTTTTTTATTTTGATAAAAAAAATTTGGTTGATGATTAGAATGAGAGAAACTATCATTACGCTTTTCATTATTAAGGAAGCAATATGCGTTTAGCTCTAACGATTGCACTCTCTACTTTATTATCTGTTCATGCCTTTGCGGCTTCTTTAGATACGGCTCGCGGAAAAGTAGAAATAACAGAAGCCCCTAAAACCGTTGCTGTCTATGATATTGGTGTTTTAGATACGTTAGATGCTTTGGGCATTCAAGCTGCGGGAATACCTGAAAACGTCAAACCACAATTTTTAGCAGAAAAGCAACAAGGCAAAACCATTGGAACACTGTTTGAACCAAATTTAGAAGCGCTTGCCAGTATCCAACCAGAGATAATTATGATTGCCGCTCGTAGCGCCAAGCAATATGACAGTGTGAGTCGAATTGCTAAAACTGTTGATTTAACCCTAGAAAACAAAAATCTTTATCAAGAAACATTAAATCGCTTAACCCAATTGGGCACGATTTTTCATCAAGAAGAGCAAGCCAAGCAATGGGTAGAAAAGCTCAATCAATTAAAAACCGAGGCTTCAGAGGCAGCGAAAGGTCAAGGAAAAGTATTAGCGGTATTAGTCAATGGTCCCAAACTCTCACTTTATGGCGCGGACTCTCGCTTAGGTTGGATTCAATCGACTTTAGGGCTTCAGCTTATTGATAAAGAAAAAGTAGGCAATGCGCACGGCAACCCAATTTCTTTTGAATTTATTGCGCAAAGCAATCCTGACTGGATTTTTGTTATCGATAGAAGTGCTGCGATTGGTGGGGATTTAGAAGCGGCGCAAAGTGTGTTCAATACGCCACTTGTGCAAAATACCAAAGCCGGCAAGAGCGGACGTATCCTTTATCTTTCTCCTGCTGAAATCTATATTGATATTGGCGGTCCGCAAGCACTTGAAAAAACACTCATCGATATTCGCGATGCTTTACGCGCCCACCCTGCTAATTAAATAGCTGCTTCATGGTTGAGAAAACTCCTTTCTCGTTTAAAACGCTTAGTGCACTGATTGGACTTATCATTCTTATAATGATAAGTCTGCAAATAGGCGTTTTAGGCACTGCCAATATCAACGATAGTGTTTTCACCATTAGCCGTTTACCGCGCACGATTGCCGTTTTACTCACAGGCGCTGGACTGGCGGTTGCTGGTATGGTGATACAACTGATTGTGCATAACCGTTTTGTTGAACCCAATACCACAGGCACAGGCGAAGGCGCTGCGATTGGTCTATTGCTCACTGTTTTGCTGTTTCCAGCCGCACCGCTTATCGTCCGAATGGGATTTGCTGCATTATGTGCCATGCTAAGTTTGCTCATTTTTCTTACACTGGCAAAACGCTTACCCCCAACAGACCCGCTATTACTGCCTTTAGTTGGAATGATTTATGCGGGAATATTGCAATCTATCATGGCATTTATTGGCTATGAAACAGATTTACTACAATGGTTAAGCGTTTGGCTAAATGGCGATTTTTCCGCTGTATTGAAAGGACGATACGAATTTTTATGGGGATGTGCCATTGTACTAGTGATTTTATATTGGTTGGCGGATAGACTGACCATTGTGGGCATGGGTGAATCCTCTAGTCAATCGCTAGGCTTAAACTATCGCCAACTGGTTTTTTGCGCCATTCTGTTAATTGCGCTAATTAGCGCATTTATCACCGCCACAGTGGGAAATATAGCCTTTCTTGGCTTAGTCGTTCCCAATCTTATCCGACGAATATGTGGCGATAATTTGCGCCACGCCCTACCATGGATAGCATGGACAGGAGCAAGTTTACTGCTCATTTGCGACATCCTTGCGCGAATCGTTTCTTTCCCGTATGAAATTCCCGTTAGCCTTATCTTTGGCATTTTTGGCGGTAGTCTTTTCCTCTATTTACTGATGCGACCAAGTCGATGAAAAGCGCTACTAAACTATCCTATCGCCTACTATTGACGCTTGTGTTATCACTGATTATCACAGGCATCTATCTCTTTTATCCAAGTGCGAATGGCTATAATCGTTTTATTCTTACCTTACGCACCGAGCAAATCCTTACTTTATTGACCTTAGCCGTTAGCGGTGGACTCTCAACACTCATTTTTCAAACCCTTACCCATAATCGTCTGCTCACCCCAGAAATCATGGGATTAGACCGAATTTATCTTATCTTACAAATCGCGCTCATTGCGCTATTCGGTAGCCAAACCTTCTCACAAATCAATCCTACCTTTAAATTTTTCATAACCACCTTAATCACCATATTCACTGCTACCCTTTTTTATCGGATACTATTAAATAAGCTCTCTGGCGACCTTTTTCGTCTACTCCTGATTGGCGTTATCTTTAGTTTGCTGTGCCGTAGCTTAACGGAATTCATTGCGCGCTTACTTGACCCCACAGAATTTGCGGTATACCAAAGCGTATCCTTTGCTCAAATCAATAGCGCTAATCGAACATTACTCGGCATCTCGCTCTGTCTTATTATCATCATTAGCCTCCTCCTTTGGACAATGCGCTATCGCCTAGATATTCTAGCTTTAGGAAGAGAGACCGCGATTAGTCTTGGACTGGCTTATCAAAAGCACCTTACACTTTTCCTCATCGCCACCAGTATACTCGTTGCCATTAGCACGGCACTTGTCGGACCTATCTTATTCTTTGGCTTGCTCGCAACCGCGCTGACTTATCGCCTATTTCCCACCCACTATCACAGCATCCTACTCCCTGCTGTTAGTCTTGTGAGCTACCTCATCCTTATTGGCGGACAGCTTGCCTTTGAACGCCTCTTTCATTTGAGCGGCACATTAAGCATTGCCGTTGAAAGCCTAGGCGGCATTACCTTTCTTATCCTTATTACCCGTCGTGCGCAATCATGATAGAAATAGAAAACTTGAGCTACCAAATCAACCAACACACTATCCTAAAGCCGACCACCCTCAGCTTACCGAGTCGACAACTCATTGCCTTAATTGGTCCTAATGGTGCTGGCAAATCCACCCTACTCAACCATATTGCGCGTCTTATCCCTATCCAAAGCGGTCGTATCCTTATTGACGGGAAAGACATCAACACTACCCCATCCCGTGAACTCGCTAAACAACTCACTCTCTTTCAACAACATACACAGCTATTAAGTCGCCTACGTATAGAAGAACTTTTGCTTATCGCTCGATACCCCTATCATCAAGGGCGCCCCAACCAACACGACCGACATATCTGTGAAAAAAACCTTCAGACCTTTGCACTAACCGACATCCGCAAGCGCTTTCTCGACACGCTAAGTGGCGGACAACGCCAACGCGCACTTTGTGCAATGGCATTTGCGCAAGACACGCCAACTATCCTACTGGATGAACCGCTTAATAACCTTGACATGCGCTATGCAAGAGAACTCATGCAAATCTTACGCACCGCCGTTGACCAACATCAAAAAAGCATCTTATTGGTTTTACACGACATTAACTATGCCGCTCGCTATGCTGACTACATCGTCGCCATGGCAAATGGCGAAATCCGTCATCATGGCAAAACACAAGACATCCTTACCGCCTCAAATATCAGTGCGCTATATCAAACCCCTGTTACCCTCATTGAGGGACAGTCTCATCCCATGTGTAACTTTTATTAAGGACAAACCATGCATCATCCACAAACGCTACAAATCATCGATTTTCTTCGCCACTATCTTGACCACATCATTATTGGCATACTTGGACTGATGAGTCTTATTATGCTATGGAAAACGCTTGAGCGTACTTGGTTCTATGCTCGCATGAACCTTGCTGACTATGCAGACACCCATCAACTCGACATTGCCCTAGAACGCGGGCTAACCCCCATTTACACCATTGGTGCTAACGCGCCCTATGTTGGACTACTTGGCACCGTCATCGGTATCCTGATTACCTTTTACGATATTGGACAACAAGGCGGACAAATCGATATTGCCCAAATCATGGTTGGACTGGCACTAGCGCTCAAAGCCACCGCACTTGGCATCCTTGTTGCCATTCCCTCCGTCATTTTTTACAACCTCCTTACCCGTAAAGCCACCGTTCGCCGCCACCAATGGCAAAGTGCTTTCGCTCCACAGGCGGAGTAATCCATGAAAAAATTTGACCAAATCAACGTTATCCCCTTCATTGACATCATGCTTGTCTTACTAGCAATCGTATTACTCACCGCCAGTTTTGCGCACAATGGCAAAATTGACGTTACCTTACCATCCGCCGATAACGCCGATCCTGTAGAAACCGAAACTTTGCCCAAAGTCATCACCGTCAACGCAGACAGCCAATACTACCTAGACGACCAAGCGCTTACCCTAGAAGCCCTCGCTACCGCCATACAACACTGGGAAAAAAACCAACCCATTTTGCTAAAGCTAGATAAAAACACCCCCTTTGAAAACTTCGTTACCCTTACCGAACGCCTAAAAGCCTATCAACTCACTAACATCAGCGTTCTCACCACAACACCACAATAGTCACACCTATGAACCAAACACGCCGTGAACTTCTTGCTTTACTCATCGCCATTGCCATTCATGGCGGACTTGCCGCCGCTATTATTTACGCGCCTAAAAATCCCACAGAACCTCGCTCACCTACGCCCATACTCACGCCAGCGCAAATGACCGAACTACAATTCACCGATATTGACCCGATTGCCCAAGCCAAAGCTGCCGAACAAGCACGACTAGAAGCCGAACGCCAAGCGCAATTAGAGCAACAACGCCGTGAACAAGCACAACAAGAAGCCGATCGCCAAGCCAAGCTCGAACAAGAACAGCGCGAAAAAGCCCGTATAACGCAAGAAAAAGAAGCCCAACAAAAAGCTGCTGAACGCGCTAAAAAAATTGCAGAAGCAAAAAAACGCGCCGAAGAAAAGCGCATCGCTGAAGCCAAAGAAGCTCAACAACGAGAAAAAGAAAAGCGCCTCGCGCAACAGCGTGAGCAAAAACGTCGCGAAGCACAAGCCCAACGAGAACGCGCGCAAGCAGAAAAACATCGTCTTGCTGAACAACAAAAACAACAAGCCGCTCAGCTAGCCGCAGAAAGAGAAAGACAAGCCGCGCTTGCCCGACAACAAGCCCTAGCAGTCCAAGCACAAAAAAATGCGCAACAAACAGCACGCAATAATGGCAGTCAACAACAAGGCAAATCTGACCCTTTAATACGATACAAACGTGAGCTTAGCGCTTATATCCAACGCTACATCAAACATCGCCGTTTGCGTGGAAATGGCAGAGTAGAAATCGGATTTACCATTCTTGCCAACGGACAATTCAGCAACATTTACATCAGTAAAAGCAGCGGTAATCCTAGCGTTGACCAAAGTGCAAGAAATCTGGTTCAAAATGTCGCACGCTTTAATCCACCGCCAAACAGACAAACTCTATCTATCATTGTTCCCATTAAAACCGACTAAGCTTTTACCATAGCCAAATATTCATCAAATAATCAATTTATTTCTTTATCAGAAATATAGGCAAATAGACGCTTAAATAACATAAAAATGACAATGTAATTAAAACCGTCGGGAGGATAATTAAATTCAGCGTGCTTGGAAATATCACTACTCCGATGCTTCTACTCAGTGCTGCTATAAAAATTAAAACCAATCCCAAACGGGTGTACCAATGAAATTTTAATTTTAGATGACTATGGCGTAAACCTGCGATAGAAATAGTCAAATATATCATTGCCAGCATTCCGCCAATAGCAATAAGGTGTCGCGCTGCTTGTATATAAGCATTATGGCTTAATAAGCTCATACCTAAAAAAAGATAGCCCAAAGCAATCAGCAAAGTAATAACATAATGTGCACGAATATAATGGCAACGTAAGAAAATGATATTATGCCAATCATTTAATCTCGCTAAAAAAGCAAAACCTACCGCAAGTGCTAAATATGCCTGTATAGTAAGACCATAATAAAACTGAGAAATCACTAATAATATCATCGTGATAATCGTTAGATTTTTATAGATAGGATGAGGAATAAAGCGTCGCTCATCTTGTGCATCATCTAACGCTTGATTGCCAATAGCTCTTGCAATACGAAAATTAGCAATAGAAATACTAGCTATCATAATATCAACGATTTGCCATAAAACCGTGCCTGCTGGATAAGCAAAATAATAAGCATTTAACACTAGAATAATGAGCATTAACCAAAGAAAACTTTGATGTCGCCAGTTTTTCGCTCGCCACATCAACAAAGTACACAGAATTAACAAATATCCCCAATACACTATGGCAATGAATGCGGCTATTTGTGGAGTAATCAGTTGGGTAGCTAAAAGCAATAATAAAAAAACCAATAATGGCAGATGAATACGCCAATTTAGCTGTTGACCAGTCCATTCAGGTAGCGCCGTAAATAAAAATCCTGTAAATGCTGCTCCGCCAACGAGATTTATCATGCCAATGCTATGAAAATGTAGCGGTAAGTTAAAATTTACTGGAGATAGCCACAGTAACCACCATGGAAGTAAAGCAATAAAAACAGCCAAACATGTCAGCGGAAAATAAAGTTGAAAAGGTTGTCGTACGGATAAACTCATGTCTCATCAATTCCTTGTAAAGTAGGATGATGAATGTAGCTTTGGATAAAATCCTGTGTTCGTTCAGAATAAGAAATATTGATATCCAAAGTAGATACGATTCTAGCAGGTGTGCCATCTAAACGAATAATAGTGGTCGCCAACCGAAGCGCTTCTTCACGATCATGACTAACAAGAATAACCCCTAAACCTTCTTCTATTCTATGTTGGATATATGTCTGGAGACGTTGACGTAATTGGTAATCTAATGCTGAAAAAGGTTCATCCATCAATAAAACATCAGGCTGAATAATCAATGCTCGCGCCAGAGCAACTCTTTGTTGCATTCCACCAGAAAGTTCATGAGGATATTTACGTTGATCGTAAGACGTTAAATCCAATTGCGCTAGCTGCAAAATAGTCGCATCAGTGGCTACATTTGGTAAAACCGTCAGATTTTCTAATACCGTTCGCCAAGGAAGAAGACGAGGTTGCTGAAATAAATAACCTAGTTGATGGTAATTTCGCTGAATATCCCCATCCTCATACGGGATAAGCTCTGCAATTCCTTGTAATATCGTCGTTTTACCACACCCTGAATGCCCAGTTAAACAAACGCAGCTACCTGCTTGCAACTGAAAACTAATATTTGCAACGATAGGAATACTGCTACGAGAAAGAGAAATATCTTTAAGCGCTATTAAGCTCATCGTGCATCCATATCAGGAAGAATAAAGCGTTTAATAGGCTCAAGCACACCGTATTCAATAAACATAATGATACTAATAATTAGACAGACATAAGCCAATACCTCCACAGTATCTAGAAAAGTACGAGCATCGGCAATCTTGGCACCAATGCCCTGACTACCACCCAGTAACTCCGCCATCACTGTCAATTTTAAACCCGTGCCTGTTGCAACAATAATCGCTGGCATTAAAGACTGTGAAAGATGTGGTAACCAAATATGATGAATACGAGTCAGCCAAGGCAACTGATAAACTTTAGCCATTTCTAATAACGATTTAGGACGAGTGATAAGACTCATCATTGCTGCTGCAAATAACATAGGGGTAACCGCAATGGATACCGTAAATAAAGTTACAGGAACCCCTTGGGAAAACCAAAAAAGCGCTAAAATGACCCAAATAATAGGTGGTGTCCCTAGTAAGACTGTTATCCACGGTCGGAAAAATACTGCTACTGTACGAGACCATCCAGCAATAAAACCACTGCTAATCCCCACAATACAGGCAATAATAACCCCTAATAATCCGCTAAAGATTGTGATACCTAATGTTTCCCAACCACTATTGGTTGCTAGTATCTCAGCCATCCGATAAAAAACCACTTTAGGCTCTGGCAAGACAAGCGCACCTAAATATTCCGCCGCTAATTGCCACAATGCTAATAATACGCATAAACTGCTTGCCGCTGCCATCGCGCCCATTAAATAGTCAACGATGGCAGAAAACCGTGAGCGTTTAGCAAGAAAGCCTTGCTCTAGCAGCATGGATGTTTAATCAAAGCCACTTGAATTTGTGCATCTTCTAAAATTTCAGCGTCAATAAAATGTTGACCGTCAAATCGGATAATCTCTCCAGCTTCAACCATCGCAAATGGCTTATCGTCAAAATTAACAGCCACTTTTCCAGATATCACAGTAAAAATCACATCATGATGAGTATGATTATGTTTAGGGATGCTCTCTCCCTTTCTCATCATTTTTTTTACGATAATATAATTATCTCCCTGATAAATTTTTCCTGCTTGAGCTGTTTTTTCCATTACTCACCCGTCAATTATTTATTTTCAAAAGAACTATTTCTGTTCATCTTCTACTAACGTGACTACAACCATCGTTGGTTCTTCAAATTTGCCCGTAATATAATTTTCTCCATTAAAAGTGAGTACCTCTCCAGCCGTTAAAGTATGTTCTTCCCTATTTTTTCCATCATCATTATCTAAAGTAAATACTGCTTTGCCATTGATAACCGTTAATACCACTTGACTATTCGGGTGATGATGACGTTTCATTCCCTTATCTGGCGAAAATGTTTTTCGGACAATCGTTATAGAAGGATTTTGATAAATTTTTCCTTCCCCTTCTAGCTGTTCACCAAGAGAAGCATAAGTTGAAGCACTCAATAATAACGCTGCTAAAAATACAGTCATTTTTTTCATAAAATTTTCCTTACGCGAATAAATCAGAAGTAGGCTTTTTACCACCCGTAATTTTTGGATTAAGCGAATAAATTTCTTCTAAAAATTGTAGAATTTCTTCACTAATGGTTTTTGCTTTAATGGCACAAAGTGCAGAATGTGCAAAAGATTGTTGCCATGCCGGTATCGGAATAGGCAAATACTGTACACCAATTTCTGCCGCTTGCTGAGGATCTTCTCGTATCCACTGCACAGCATTTTCTAAATCACTATCTAAAGCAGCCAGAAAATCAGCATATTGTGTCGCTACAGAATCCGTTATCATCAGCCCCGCTTGCATAATGCCATTTTGCGAATCAAAACATTGATTCCACCAATTCGCTAAAGATAATCCACGAAAAACATCAATTTTTTCTTTTTTGGCTTTTAATAAAGCGGCAGTCGCTACTGGTTCTGGTAACAAAGCCGTAGAAAAATCTTTTTTCAAAAATAGCGCGACGGCTTCTGGTGGCACAGAAGTATAAGTAATATCCGGCAGTTTTATGCCCGAACGTTTTGCCAAAATTTGCAATACCAAATCAGGCATATCACCTTTAAATGGCATGACAATCTTTTGTTGTTCTAGCTGTTCTGGAGACAGGACAGGCGCATTTTTACTCAAAAATGACAATAGCCCTTGCGTCATAATATTATGTAAAAATACTTTCTGTCCTTGATTGCGCAAATTTGCTGCTACATAACTAGGCACAATACTGATACCAATACTACCATTTAATAAACCTGCACGAAGTTGGTCAGGATTCCGCCATATCTTAACGTTAAAAGGAATTATTTCTTTTGCTTTTCCTTGCATAGCAGCAATAGCTAACAAAATCGTTGGTGAAACCGGTGGACCCCATAGCGTTAGCGAAAATTGCTGTGAATAACTAGGAAAAATTGATGTTGCGCCTAAAATTGCAGCGGTTTGTAGAAAGTTTCGGCGAGAAAAAGCCATATCTATCTCCTTCTATGGATAAATAGAATAATAACACTTCTCATTTATATTGCGCTTGATTTTTATCAAGTGCAATCAGATAAAATACAAAACCTAAATTATCTTTAAACCATCATAAAAACTGCTTTTTAGTTGATGTACTTTTCAGTATCAGACAGATAAGCACTAATAGACAATCGATACCTTTGCAAAATTCCGTTTACACTAATTTTTGCTACTAGTAGAAAAATTAACACCATGATTTTAATATTTTTTCAAAATTTGAAAAATTGAAATTTCTCTATTTTTAGGGGTTTTGTAAAGATCTCAATCCACGGAAATCCCTAATATTTTTTTGATAAAAACCACTCCTACGCTACACTTTTTCAGTGGATAATGAATATGCACCAAGCTACTCGCCACCACCTCACAGAGGAGGGATATCGCCAAATTAGCTCAAAAACTGAATACTCTATAAGAGCTTTTAACAATAAATAGCCTTCTGTTTTTAGCTGATTGCACTACACTTTATTGCAAATAATGCCTAAAGTATTTTAAGCTTGAATACGTTCTTATTATTTTGAATATAGCAGGGTTCCTAAAAAATGCATACCGTACTTGGTGATAGGACACCGTTTTCAAAGTGGATATTGAGTTAACGTTGTATGCTTTTTTTGGGAAGTTGGCTATAACAGGAATAATTTTGCCTACATTTAGAAATATTCAGTGATATAAACCGTTATTCATCATCCTAAAAGCTGATTGAGATACTCACTTGGCGTCGCCCCAAAATAGCGATGAAAAGCGTGAGAAAAGCCAGAAACCGTTTGATATCCACAAGCATAACTGGCTTCGGTAATACTTTTTTGCTCAGCAAGCAAGCGCGCGGCTAAATACATTCGCTTATCAAGCAACCACTGCGTGGCTGAAATGCCGAAATACTGTTGCAATTTTCGATTAAGCGTTCGTTCGCTCATATACAAAGCGTTCGCCAATGCACCCACACTTGCCACTCCTTGGGTAAAAGCCTGCTCTAATCGCTTAGAAAAAAGCGCAACTTCTGGCACAATTGGCAACTCTGCTTTCGGCGCTGCGTATGCCAAACATTCTTGCCATAAGCTATCTAGCAATGCCATGAGCGCTACTTCTTGTTGCCAAACGTGTTCTATTTCGCTGGTTTGTAGAGAAATTTTATGTAATTTCTCTAAAATACTTTGACTTGGTTGCCAAGCATGGACAGGTTTCGTCGTTGTTGGCAAGGCTAACCAGTTTTCTAATCCGGTAAACGTATATTTTTCTAGCGTTCCAATGCCAATTTCACGCACAAATAGCGTCGGATACGGGAGATAAATAAAAATGACGGTTGGATTTTTCTGAAAATGATACTGTTGTCGCCCGATAGAAAACCGCAGTTCACCACGCAATAACACAATAAAAGCACTATAAGGCTGCACCCAACATAAATGTTTTCGCGCTTTTTGACTCTGCAAAACGCCTCCATGCGCACGAATTCGGCTAGGAAAAACACGAGAACGATAATGATTACTCACAATATCCGACGGTAAAATGACAGATTGGGTAAAAGGCATAACTTGTCCGATTAGCGATAAAAACTGTCCGAAACACTGCTTATCTTAACATTAAAATGAGATTGTTTCTCATTATTACATCAAAGGAAAATTATGCGTCACACACTTCTTACCCTCGCCATTCTTAGCGCCACTTCTGCTCATGCTCAAAATGCTATTCGTTTAGATGCGATTACCGTTGAAGGCAATAAACTCTTTAACGTTACCCCCACCGAGCAAACCCATGAATATACCGCACAAGCTGCCACTGTCGGCACCAAAATCCCTGCTACTTTGCGCGATATTCCGCAATCCGTCAGCATCATTACTACTCAAAACATCACCGATAGAAACGTGCAAACTTTTGACCAACTGGCTCGCCAAACCACAGGTCTAAGAGTGCTTTCTAATGATGACGGACGCTCTTCCGTTTATGCGCGTGGTTATGAATACGATGAATACAGCATCGACGGACTACCGGCGCAAATGGAATCCATTAACGGAAACCTCCCCAATCTTTCAGCATTTGACCGAGTAGAAGTCATGCGCGGTCCCTATGGACTATTTAACAGCACCACGGAAATGGGTGGCGTAGTTAATTTTGTGCGTAAACGTCCCACCGAAACCACACAAGCAGAAATCACTGGTGGACTGAGCTATCCTAAAGGTTATCAATTATAGTGCAATCATCTAAAACTCAACCCAATCCAAAGCAGATAAAAGAATAAAGTATCAATACAATCCATCCGCCATTCTTTGCTATTTGCTTAATCCAAGCCCACATCTTTTCAATGGGATTTAAGTCTGGACTATAAGGGGGTAACCAAACTATCTCATGCCCATGCTCTTCAATGATTGCTTGAATATCACTGCGTTTA
>NZ_LWHB01000153.1 GCF_001889065.1 Suttonella ornithocola
TTATTGAGTTCCGGAAAATTTATGGTTAAAAATACCTTTTCCGGATTTTTTAGAATTATTTTTATAGCTAAATGTCTTTAACTTGCATACAGCGTTAGCTCGTTTTACCGTACTGAGGTTGGTTGTCTGTGGTTCGTCAGTTTGAGATCTTTGCAAAAAAAAACATAAAATAGAGAAATTTTAATTTTTCAAATTTTGAAAATATATTAAAATCATGGCGTTAATTTTTCTACTAGTAGCAAAAATTAGTATAAAACGGAATTTTGCAAAGGTCTCAGACTGTTTTCAAAGTCGATATTGAGTTAATGTTGTATGCTTTTTTTGGGAAGTTGGCTATATTTCTTGGTAATACTGAGTATAAAAAAAACGGCTTAAACCGTCTTTCTTTTGGTATGAAGTTTTATTTACGCTTTATCGCCAAAGTGTTCTTTCGCCATTTTTTGAAAAGTTTCTAACGCATCTTGTGCATCTGTTCCTTCTGCGCTGAGTGTCAGCATATCACCGCATTGAATGTTTAGCTGAGTAATGCCGCCTAGCGTTTTTGGATTAGCACTTTCTTCACTACGATGGTTAGTTAAGGTTAGATCGGAAGAAAATTTAGACAGTTTCGCCGCAATTTTCGCGGCTGGACGCGCGTGAATCCCTTGTTTATTTTCTACTGTTATGGTGAGCTTATGTTTGGCATTAGCGGTATTATCAGATATAGCATGGTGAGCATCCGCTGATGTGCCGAGCGCAGATTCTTTGGCGCGTAAAACAGAAAGGCTTTCAGTGAGAATTTGTTCTCGGTTTGCGCCAGAAATAGCGCTAACAGCAGCAGCGATTGTACCTTCAACAAAAGGCGCGGGAGAAATGGTAACTTTTTCAGCCAACTCTGGTGAAACGAGCGCTAGTGCTGTTTGTGTGCTTAAAATTGCACTGCCTAAATCCACTAAGATAACGATTCCGTCTTCTGTTTGTGCATTTGTTTCTATGGCTTCCATAACCGCAACTGCATCTGTACCGATAGGGTTATCGGGGTCATCTATACCTGCGGCGACTGAAATATGTGCCTCTGGTGCCATTTGTAATGCCAGTTCTCGTACGCTTTCAGCTAATTGACGGCTATGGGAAACAAGTAATAAGTTAACCATTGCTTACCTCTGATAAGGCTTGAATAATCAGATAGGAAGAAGCAGCACCGGGGTCAATATGACCAATGCTCCGTTCTCCTAGATAGCTTGCACGTCCTTTTTTGGCTTGCATGGGCACAGTCGCCGTCATTGCCTGTTCGGCGGTTTCGGCAGCAGAGCTTAATGCCATTGCAAGGTCTAATTGTGTTTCCTCTAGTTCTGCACAAACAGGCAGCCATACATCAACCATGGTTTTATCGCCGCCACTGGCTTTCCCACGTGCAATCAGTCCGTCAGTGCCTGCACGAAAGATTTTAGCAATGTCAGCAATTTCTAAATCGGATTTATCGCCTGCTACCTGTGCAGCTTTAATAAAGAATGTGCCGTAAAGTGGACCACTTGCGCCACCAATGCTAGAAAGTAAGGTCATCCCAACGGTTTTTAATACGTTGGCAGGAGAGGTCTTTGAAGGGTCTAAAGTCTCCAGTTTTTCTGCTGCTTTTTTAAAACCTCTCGCCATATTTACGCCATGATCACCGTCACCAATTTCTCTATCTAAGTCAGTTAAGTAATCTTTATTTTCTTCAAGTGTATCGCGACAGCGAGTTATCCAGTTAATCAGCGTTTGTGTATTCATAAATCATCCATTAAAAAGGGCGCTTATCAAATCATCTAAAAACAGCGCAGTTTATAGGCATTGTCTGACATTTTTGGCGGTAAATGCTATTCTATTTTTTAGACGATTGAACGGTAAGCGTCCTTAGTCATTATTGTTTCCAAGCAGGTGTTGAAACTGGCGCATCAAAATATCGCAAGAGTTCATCATCTACTCGCGTAAGCGTAATTGAAAATCCTTGCATATCTAGAGAAGTGCAATAAGACCCGACCAAGCTACGTTCAATGTGAATATTGGCTTTTTGGCAATTTTCCGCTAAACGTCCATAAATACCATAAAGCTCGGAAATAGGAACACTACCAAGGTTATTTACCATGGCAATTACACGATCCCCGGCAGTTAAAGGCTGTTTTTCTAGCGTGTGTTCTTCCCAAGTTTGCTCTGTGCCGTTCCAAGTCCGAATGGTTCGACTATAGGTGCCATTCTCTAAGAGAGTTTGGAACATTTGGTCAACAGTATCATTCAAATCTTGATAAGGACGACGTGAGATTCCCGGTTCACCGTGGATACCAACGCCAAATTCCATTTCATCTTCTGCCAAAGTAAATGATGGTTTACCCGCAGATGGGACGGTACAAGCATTTAGTGCAACACCAATAGAAAAACCATTATTGTTTACGCGGATGCCTAGTTTGGTAAGCGACGATAAATCATCACCAGTTTCTGCCGCCGCACCTAAGATTTTTTCCATGATAACGGTATTGGCAACGCCACGACGTCCTGCTGTGTAAAGGCTGTCTTTAACCGCAACATCATCATCACTTAAAACAAAGCTTACTTCACAGCCCATATCTTGTAAGAGCTCGGTAGCAGTTTCAAAGTTGAGAACATCGCCAGTGTAATTTTTGACAATCAATAATACGCCTTTTCCACCATCTGCTGCTTGTGAGCAAGCAATAATTTGATCAGGAGTAGGTGAGGTAAAAATTTCTCCGGGAATAGCACCTGCAAGCATTCCTTTACCAATAAATCCAGCGTGCATGGGTTCATGACCGCTACCGCCACCAGAAATAAGAGCTACTTTATTACCGACACCAGCGCTTTGAACTAGAAAGGTTGGGTCTAAGCGAAGTTCAATTTCTGGATGCGCGGCAGTAAAGCCGCGCAATTGTTCATTCAGAACATTTTCAACTGAATTGATAAGCTTTTTCATGCTAACCTCAAGCTAGGCAACAAGCTGCCAATGCGGCTAAAATCGCACCAACAATAGGACCAACAATAGGAACAATGCCATAAGCCCAATCTGGTTTTGCATTTAATTTACCAGAGAGTATGGTTAATACAATTCGCGGTCCTGCATCACGAGCAGGGTTAATGGCATAGCCAGTTGTTCCACCAAGACTTAAGCCAATTACCCACACTAAAATGGCAACTGGAAGTGCACCAATAGAACCTAAACCAATAGGGGTTGTGATAGCTTTACCAGTATCAGGATCAATGTCTGCGCCGGGAAAAGCAATGTTGGCATCTGATACAAGATAGAAAATCACAAATACTAATACGAATGTTCCCACAACTTCGCTAAACAAATTGCTAGGGAAATTGCAAATAGCAGGTTCTGTACAAAAGCATGCACGCTTAGCGCCTTCATCATCAGTGATTGCAAAATGATCTTTATGGAAGACCCATACGATAAAAGCACCAATAATAGCTCCAATGAGTTGTGCGACAATATAAAGTGGCGCATCTGCCCAAGCAAATTTTCCCGCGGTAGCTAATCCTACTGTAACAGCGGGATTTAGATGTGCGCCAGATATTGGTCCTGCAACGACTACGCCGACAAATACGGCAAAAGCCCAAGCGGTAGTGATAACTATCCAACCACCATTATGACCTTTGGTTCCTTTGAGGACACAATTTGCAACAACACCATTTCCTAATAAAATCAATAAGGCAGTGCCAACAACTTCTGCAACAAACGGTGTCATGGCTTACTCCTCAATCCAATTTTGAGCAGCTTTAACAGCTTTATGCCAGTAGTGAAGCATATGATCGCGTTTGGCAATGTCTAATTCAGGCTCAAAGACGCGGTCTTTTTGCCATTGTTTTGCAATATCATCAACATCTTTCCAGAAACCAACTGCTAAACCAGCTAAAAATGCTGCTCCGCTTGCAGTGGTTTCCAACACTTTTGGACGAATAATTTCAAATTGGAAAATATCAGATTGAATTTGCATGAGTAAATTACTAGCACTTGCGCCGCCGTCAACACGAAATTCTTTGGTTTTTTCACCAACATCTTTTTCCATGGCTTTGACAATATCATAAACTTGGAATGCAATACCTTCTAATGTTGCACGAGCGATATGCGCATCAGTCGTTCCGCGCGTAATGCCTAAGATTGTTCCGCGGGCATATTGATCCCAATATGGTGCTCCCATTCCTGCTAATGTTGGAACAAAATAAACGCCGCCATTGTCTTCAACTGAATCTGCTAAACTATTGATTGCATCAGCTGTACGGATAATCCGCAAACCGTCACGCACCCATTGAATAGCTGCGCCACCAACAAATACTCCACCTTCTAAAGCATAAGTCACTTTATCGCCAATTTTCCAAGCAACGGTTGCTAATAAATTATTTTTAGAATCAACAATTTCTTCGCCAGTATTCATCAATAGGAAACAGCCTGTACCGTAAGTATTTTTGACCATTCCTTTTTTGGTACACATTTGTCCGAATAAAGCGGATTGTTGATCTCCAGCAATACCCGCAATTGGAACTTTTCCACCCGGAATATAGCGGCTTTCAACATAGCCATAAACTTCACTGGAGCTTTTAACTTCTGGCATCATTGAACGAGGAACTTGGAAAAGTTCTAATAGCTCATCATCCCAATCCATATCACGAATGTTAAATAACATCGTGCGACTAGCATTACTTGGATCAGTGACATGAACTTTACCGTCGGTTAATTTCCAAACTAACCATGTATCAACGGTTCCGAAAGCCAATTCGCCTTTATTAGCTTTTTCACGAGCGCCGTCTACATTGTCTAAAATCCAACGGATTTTGCTGGCAGAAAAATAAGCATCAATAACAAGACCGGTTTTGTGCTTAATAAGTTCACCATGTTTTTCTTTTAAAGTGTCACAAAAACGGGAAGTACGGCGATCTTGCCATACGATAGCACGATGAATTGGCTCACCTGTTTTTTTATCCCAAACCATTGTTGTTTCGCGCTGGTTGGTAATCCCGACGGCTGCAATTTCATCTTCACGTACGCCTGCTTTAGCAATGGCTTCGCTCATGACAGAAAGCTGAGTTGACCAAATGGCTTGTGGATTATGTTCGACCCAGCCCGGCTCTGGAAAATGCTGGGTAAAGTCTTTTTGGGCAATATTAACAATGTCGCCATTGTGATTAAAAATAATGGCGCGTGATGATGTTGTGCCTTGATCTAAAGCAATCACATATTTACTCATAGATTTATCTCCTGTGTTGTTAAAAAAGTCCTTGCGATAGTGGTGTTATATCGCAAGGAAAAATAGAAATTAGTTCAACTGATATTGTTTTGTTAGTGTTATAAAATCGTTGATTTCTTTGTTCTTACGCTCATCAGACCAATTTAAAGCCTTAGCAAGATAATCACCAACAGCAGGTGCTGAGGTTTCTGCTGCTTTTGCATCTAAAAATAGCAAGCGAAGCCGGCGAGCGAGAATATCTTCTAAAGTGAGTGCCGCTTCATTATCTAATGCCCATTGAATTTGCGCATAAATATAGGGATAGTCAGGGTGAATTTTTTCTGCAAGTTGATCATTTTGTTCGGATAGTTGTCGAATTTGCACTTCATCAGAGCCATAAAGCGTGAGCGGATTATCATCTAAATGCACATTTGTCTGATAGCCGTGAAGGCGCAATTCAGTGGTTTGGCAGTCTTTTTGTGGTAACAATTGCGCCTTGATAGCAGCGTCGACAACATCTTCTGCCATTTGACGATAAGTCGTCCATTTGCCTCCAAAGATGTTAACCAATCCAGATTGACTGACTTCTACTTTATGGCTACGGGAAACTTCTTTGGTGGATTTACCTTCTTCTTTAGGTGCTGCTAATGGGCGTAATCCAACAAAAACACTTTTTACATCTGCGCGTGTAGGTTCGCGTTTAAAGTAAGTTTTTGCTGTTTGTAAAATAAAATTAATTTCTTCTTCTAGCGGTTTAGGTTCATAGTCATGATTTTTGACTAAAGTATCTGTCGTTCCAACGACTAATTTATCATGCCATGGCACCGCAAATAAAACGCGACCGTCAGAAGTCTTAGGAACCATTAAAGCATCATCACCCGGAAGAAAATCTCTTTCTAAAACAATATGTACACCTTGGCTTGGAACGATTCTTGGTTTTTCATCAGGTTCATCCATTGCTAAAATATCATTTGCAAAAACGCCGGTGCAATTTAATACAGCGCGTGCTTTTAAAGTATAAGTATTACCAGAAAAACCTTCTGTAGCGACAACGCCGTTTACTTTTCCTTGTTCATTTTTTGTGAGGTTTGTCACTGCACAGTAATTTACCACTGTTGCGTCATGATCAACGGCAGTTTGCGCTAAAGTCACCGCTAAACGTGCATCATCAAATTGACCATCATAATAACAAACCCCAGCTTTGAGTAAGCTATCTTTAACGCCAGGTAGCCGCTGTTGAGCGACATTTTTAGAGAGATGTTTGGTTCGACCAATACTTAATTTACCTGCTAGACGATCGTATAACCATAATCCAAAGGTGTAATAAGGTGCCGTCCACCATTTTTCACCCGGAATGATAAAAGCCTGTGTTTTAAAGAGTTGAGGCGCATTTTTAGCCAGTCTGCCTCTCTCCCTTAAGGCTTCGCGAACTAAGGCAACATCACCTTGTGCTAGATAGCGAACGCCACCATGAACCAATTTTGTTGAGCGACTAGAAGTTCCTTTAGAAAAGTCCTTTGCTTCAAGTAGTAAGGTCTTATATCCTCGTGTAGCCGCATCAACAGCTGCTCCTAATCCCGTTGCACCGCCACCTATGATAATAACATCCCATAAGATGTCTGATTGCATCTGTTCTAAGGCTTGCGCTCTGTTCATTATTACTCTCCTTTTGACTATAACGACAAATTAGCGTAAATATTCATAGGTTTCAATCATAATTTTAACGTTAAAAGCTAAATAAATAAATTTAATATATTTATAGTGTTATTTTATAATGATATGAGTAATAAAAAATATTGAAAATTTTATTTATTATAAATAAGGAATAATTTTAATAATTTAATTATAATAGCTTTTTATATGAGGAATTACTATGGCACAGTGGATAGAAGTAAATAGCAATTTTATTAAACCAAGAGAGCTTAAGCTTATTGTAGATACTTTACAAGCGGGAAAAGTAATCGTTATTCCCAGTGACTCAGGTTATGCTTTACTCTGCCGATTAGGAGATAAGGGCGCTAGTCAAAAAATACGAACGATTAGGCAATTAGAGAAAGATCATCCTTTCACCATAGTTTGTAGTGATTTAACGCATCTTGGGCAATATGCGAAAGTGGATAACACACAGTTTCGATTATTAAAAACGTTATTCCCCGGAGCATTTACTTGTATTTTGCCAGCGAGTAAAGACGCTCCAAGATTGGTTCAGCATGAAAAGCGTAAGACGATTGGAATTAGAGTGCCTAATCATCTTCAATAATAGAAGCTAATAATGACGCTTTAATGGGAGTATCGCTTGCTGATAGCAATGAACTAATAAGCAATCCGCATGAATGGGAGAAAAGCTTAGTTAATGCCGTTGATATGATAATAGATGTGGGAGAATTGGTTGTACAACCAACTACAGTTGTTGATTTAACAGAAATGCCACCAGTAATTATTCGTCAAGGCGCAGGGAAATTCCCTTTTGAAAAATGATTTTAAGGAAAAATTGTCAATTATTCTTTTAAGAAATAAACGTTGATTTAATAGGTAATCAATAATAATCAGAATAATTACTTCCTGACTTTTCTCAAAATAAGTTAGTAATAGATTATATATATAAAATAAATATTA
>NZ_LWHB01000154.1 GCF_001889065.1 Suttonella ornithocola
TGGGWTTTTAATCCAGCTATAGACGGTGAATTTGCTGATCTTGTAGCGCTTTGCAACAGCGCGCCAAGTTTCTCCATTAGCAATATCGTTAAGAATTTTCTGTCGGAATTGGCTGCAGTAGGTCATAGGATATGCTCAGTTTGTTTTTGATAATTCTACTACAAGTTGTTCTTTATATCTGCTTTGGATAGATTGGATTATAAGTGATTTGACTATATTTAGTAAAATTAGTGAAATAAATACACTTCCTGGTACTTTAGAGGGATGGAAATTAGAACATCCTGATTGGAAAATTACAGGTTGGATTGGTACTGCACAAAAACCCAAGCTGCTTGATAGCAAAGAGATTGGTAATCTTAATACTATTGTGGTTCATGCTCGTGGTAGGCTTTTTCATGAGAATATTCTTGATAAAATTAATGATGGTCGTATTTATACAAAATATCTTACAGGACAAATTGAAGCTGACTTTCTTGATGATAATGAACTTAATGACATTGCCACTAGTGATCGACAACGTATTCAAGAAGATGACCCTAGATATCTTGCTTTAATTACCTATATGAAATCTACTTTAGGAAAAATTGAGAGCGAATGGTCTAAACTTAGAAAGTCATACGAACCTAAGGAAGTCAAAAAGAATTCTCCTGTATTGCAAGAGTGGATTGATTCATTGCCTAGAAATTATCAGAAAAGTGCTGATGAATTAATTGCTAAATTAAGTTCACTTGAAATTCAAAATGAAGAAGATAGAAAAACTGTACTTAAGCATGGTGTTTTATCGTTTGAGAGAATGCGATTAAGAAATAAAGATACTCAAGATTTGGTTGATTCTATTGGACATACTGACAAACTGATACAACTATTTGCAGATAGAGACAGTATGGAGGCTTCTCTTTATGGTGACATAATTAAATCTAGATTAGATACAATTAAAAATTTTCTAGATCTAGTGGATAATAATGAAAAAGAAAAAGTCTTGCAACAATATCTTTTTGACCACTTATGGCTACTAGATCCATCATGGGAACGTGTTGAGAATACTGAGATTATGGAATCTCGCCTTTTGGAAAGTGATATCAAAATTAATGACTTGACCGAGAAGGAAAAACTATCAAGAGTTGATATCGCTTATCGTACTACAGCAGGTAAACATTTAATTATTGAACTAAAAAAAGCTGATAGAGCGCTAGACATGTATGAATTATCAAAACAAGGTATGACTTATGTTGATAAATTAAAAAAGATATTGCGGGCTACTGAAAATAAAGAAAATGTAGATATTGAAGTAATATTTGTAATTGGCAAGCCTGTAGAATGTGACGTAGATAGAAAAAAATCACTTCTTTCAGCGATCTCTCCTGGAAGTAGGATTGTGCATTATGACTCTCTCATTCATAGTGCCCAAAAAAGTTACCAAGAATATCTAGATGAAAATAAGAAACTTGATAAATTGGACAGAATTATTGATAAAATTTAGCTAACAATATTATTTAGGCTTTTACCAACAATTGTACCTAATCCAACTGGCACAGCATTTCCTATCATTCTACCTATTATTGAAATATTGGGTTGTTGAGTTTTTGTCGGATCAAAAAATTGATAGTCAATTGGAAAGCTTTGAAAGATTGCGGCCTCTCTTAGTGAAATAGCTCGATCTTGTTCAGGATGTCCAAATCGACCATTGCCAAAACCATAACATAAAGTTGTTATAGTTGGGGCTGGTTTATCCCACTCCATTCTTCCATAAACACGCTTGTAAGATTGACCACTTTCTTTTCTGTGACAGGCTGCTCGAAGCTCTTCAGGCCAATCCATCCATGTTCCGCCAGGCTTAGAAGCTCGAATTCGTTTTAAGTTAATTTCACTTAGACCCGCGCATCTGTGTAAGTTATCAGTTGCACTTCTCTCGCCAGCCATTAAAGGTGGTAAATCACCAATAGCATCTCTTACAGTACGGTATTTATTTTTATGTGTCTCCGCAAGTAACTCAATTTTTCCAATTCGAGAAGCTAGTAGAACATGCCGTCTGCGCATTTGAGGGATTCCATAATCAGCACAAAGCACTGTATTAGCCCATATTTTATAACCAATGTTCTCTAAGTTCTTCACAAAATCTTGATAAACTTCATGCTTAGTAACGTCAGGAACGTTTTCCATAGTAACTAAATGAGGCTTTGTTTCACGAATTAAGCGTGCAAAGGCGTATAGTAACGGCCATTTTTTATCATTTTTGGTATCTCTGCCCTGATTATAAGTAGAAAAAGGTTGACATGGAGCACATCCTGCAAGGAGGCGTATAGCATCATCAGAGTAATGCGATAGAATTTCTTCGGCGGTTACATGCTGTACATCTTTTAGAATAAATTTTGCACCAGGATTGTTATACTCATAGGCATACGCGCAACAACTCTCA
Organism: Suttonella ornithocola; assembly: GCF_001889065.1. Classification (GTDB taxonomy): domain Bacteria; phylum Pseudomonadota; class Gammaproteobacteria; order Cardiobacteriales; family Cardiobacteriaceae; genus Suttonella_A; species Suttonella_A ornithocola. The sequence goes on from NZ_LWHB01000154.1 coordinate 2,417, forward strand.
ATATCGTAACCAGCCTTGACATTGATTCCGGCCTGCATCAGACCTGCGGTAAGTACGCCTGCTCCACAAAACAAATCTACAGCTTCAATCTTTCGCATAGCACCTCCGTTTGAATAAATTATAGGGGATATCGCGCAAAAACTCGAGTACATTTTTGACAAAATTTGGCATCAAATCTTTGTCATTGCTTGACGACATTTACCACAAATCAATTCCAAACTAGATTTTTCCCAAGCCTTAACCCCCTCAAGGCGGACAAACAAAGTTAGTTTTCGCTTTCTTTGCTGCTAATTGTCAACTCTCCTCAACCACTGTTGGCTCTGTTTCAAATAATAGATTTAATGGTGTATGTAATAACGCTTTTTCTGATTGCTCAAGTGTCGGAGATTTATCTATAAGTACTTCATCTTCATTTTGACGTATTTGAGCAGAGGTTTCAGTTTGTCGTGTCTTCAACTATGTCAATTGTATTTGTATCGAACAATATAAGGTATGACACAAACTATTTCAATTACTTTTGTATCGTACGATACAAAAGTATCTGTTCAAAAAACGGTCGTTTTTTGAACAGTATTAGGTAGTAGGAAATATCTCTTTCTACTCCCCTAAAAAGTGTTCAAAAACCCGTCCAAAAATCAATGTCCAATAATCATTGCCTTATGACGAGTTTTTAGACACAATAAGTGAAATACAAGATTGAGTATGCGCGCACCTCAATAGAAGAATAATGTTTTGATTTGTGAATTGAGAAATTGAAAAAATAGGCTATGAGAAAATTTTTATCGATATTATCTCAAGTACCACTTTTGACTGAAAAGAGTTCAATCAATTTATTGACTAATTGAGTATATTCGATCAAGAGATGCATTAATAGTAATAGTATGGTGACTGAATTGTTTAGGAGATTGGCAAAGTTTGTTGAAAGCAACCTCATTATTGAGCGGACTCAAGTAGGTTTACAAGTGGCTCAAGCTCGAGGAAAAAATGTAGGATGTCCCAAAAGGTTAAATCCTCAACACATAAAAGAGATTAAAATACTGATGTACTCTCTTGGAATCTCAACAGCCGATATTTCTAAACACTATGGGGTATCACGTGATACGTTTACAAACTTTAGAAATGATAAGTTAATATGAATAAAACAAAAAAACGTTCTGTATATTATAAAAAAGTAGTATTTATAGGTGGAGAAAATACAAAAACATTGCAAGAAATTTTGCAACATAATGTATTCGCTACTGAAAAACAACTACGAGCAACAGATCGAGAAGAAGCAATTTCTAAAGATAGCGATCAAAAACGGTTAATTAACCACTATATCGTTCGTAGTGGTATGTTTTTTGGACAGATGATTGCCTACAATGCTGGTGAACCGCAACCCTTTCTGACCAAATTGTCAGATGATGAATTTTACAAGGTAAACTCAATTTCAGCTGATTCAATCAATGAAGAAAATAGTCAGCAAAAGGAATTTATCCATTCAATTCTATATTTTGGAGTGTATAAAAACCATCTTGTCGTTATGCCTTCTCAGTCTCTTAGAGTAAAAAGTTTAGAACATCACTTAAGTTGGCTGTTACATGACTATACGAATGCGCTCAACCCCGAAGAAGTGCTTATTTTACAGGATAGACCAACTAATGTAGCAAAACAAAAAATATCAGATTTGGGAGGAGCAAAAGAGGTTCGAATAGGTTCGCAACTTATTTTTGAACCTAAAGAACTTGCAAAGACAAATGCTACAGGATCCTGGACAGAAAAATGGAGCGCTAAATCAGTAGGTGCGCATGTTCTGAAAGCGCTTCTTGGAGCAGAATGGGCAGGATTAAATATTCAGAACTCTCTTGATGAAGAAAATGTAGTAGTAGAAGTCGTTGTCAAGTACAAGCGTTCCATCAGTGATCAAGGTCAGTCTATGTTAGATGAAATTGCTACTTCATTAAGACATTTGGACGAAGATGATTTTCGTATTAAGCTAAATAATGGCAGTACATTAGATGGAAGTGAGTTAAAAATATCGAATACTATTGAAATTTCTTTTCTAGATGATGGCTATATAGCTGAATTTGATTTGTATGATGAAATGCGCAAGTGGTTGATGGAACATTACGCGTCAGGTGCAATTGAAGACTAATGAATATAAATTCAAATGATTAAAAGAGATAGTGCTATTGCTGTAGATATTATTTACACCCTAGTATTTTTCATATTAGGTAGTTTAGTTGCATCATATTTTAAATTACAAATTCAAACTACAGCTGCTTATTTTTTTGCACCGTTATTCATAATACCAATATCTTTAGCAGGCGTTTTACTTAATAGAGTTAGTGATAAATTTGATTTTGCTCAAGAAGTTATTCATGCTACAGAAAGTCGGAGATTTAAATATCATATTGTCTCGTTACAATATTTATTATGTGGTTATATAATATTTTTGTTATGTAGCGCTATTTATACAGGCTTCGCATTTTACCATTATAGAGAACCTTATGCTGATATAACCATCCCAATTAGTATAGGACTTGCTTTGGCTGCCGTTCGGATCTTTATTTTTATATTACGTAATCTTTTTATGATAAATAAAACTATCAGCCATCTAAAAGAACTTGCTGTTAAGCAAAAAAGAGTAGAAGAAATGAAAAAAGATTTAAGTTAAAACTTTTCCTCAGGAAGAATAAATTGAGACCTTTGCAAAACTTCGTTTTACGCGAATTTCTACTAATAGTAGAAAAGATAATTATCTAATTTTAATACATTTTAAAAATTCAAAAAATTGAAATTTCTCTATTTTGTGGGGTTTTGCAAAGGTCTCAAATTGTAGAAGTTCGAACTTCTACAGATAAAGCATCTTCACACAGTGGCTACTGGATTAAGCGGAATGATCTCACTCAAAACTTTTGCTTCTTTTTTAGCGGCCATTTTCAAGTCATAAGTGGTTTGCCAATTCATCCAATACTGCGCGGTTGTCCCAAAATATTTAGCAAGACGAACGGCTGTTTCAGGTGTTATTCCTCGTCTTTCTCGCACAATATCATTAATACGAGGAGCAGGTAGACGAAGTGCAATAGCAAGTGCATTAGCACTCATATTAAGTGGTTTAAGAAAATCTTCACGTAAATGTTCACCTGGATGAATAGCTCTCATTCCATTTGTACCACGTTTATAAGTCGTCATCATATTCTCCTAGTGATAATCTGTAATTTCAACATCATGCGCACCTTCATCCCATCGAAAACAGATACGGAATTGTCGGTTAATACGGATGCTATATTGTCCTTTTCTATCTCCTCCCAATGCTTCGAGCATATTTCCTGGTGGAATACGCAAATCCTCCAACTCTACTGCTTCATCCAAAGCAGCCAATTTTCGTGTTGCTACTTTTTCAAAATTCAAATAGCGACTTTTAAGACCATTAAACAGTTTTTGTGCTTCACGATCCTTAAAGCTATGTATCATTCTATTTCTCTTGACGTTTTAATTTATGATATAACGATTGCCGTTAAATATCAATCAATAAACTATTGACGCTTTCTTTTTTTACAGTTCCTACGCAATAAACTCCCTATAGCCATTAACGCCTTAAAAATTATTCTTAATAGAAACGTTTTAACATTACTAGCGTTTATACTTCATTGCGATGTTTTTCTCTTACGACTGAAGTCATATTTTCGCGCTGAAAAAAAAACACAGAATACCAAGCACTGCAATATTCAATGATGTATATAAAGTCCCTGCTGCAAGAAGTCGCTGCTCTTGAATCTTCACATATTGGTATGAATGCTCATGGATATCAGATTTTGGTACACTACAAATAAGCACTGGAGCAGCTTCAGCAGGATGACCAAACCGTTTCCTAAAAGTTTCTTCCATTTCCTTGGTTGAATAGTTCCAATGCAAAAGTAGAATTACTAGAAATAATTGAGCTATAAGCAAAATACTCCACCTGATATTTATATCTTTGCTTTTAAAGAAATAATATAGACATATCAAAAACATACTTAAATAAAACAGATTATTCATGCGAATTTACAATACTAAAGAAACGGTTAGAGGTCATTATAGTCTCAATCTTGATAACAGTTTTTTGATTTTAGGGATAATTATTCAAATATTATGTTAATTACATTGCTTGACTAGGATAGTTTGATTTATTACTATTCTAAATACATAGAAAAAGCCAAGTCTCATTGACAACAGATTTATCTGTACTTGGCGTTCATCTTAGATGAAGTCAATACTTTCATAACGATTGCCAATAGGCGTTTTAATTTAAGATTCTTGTTATTTATTCTGATACTGATTAATTTTGTTTTTTTCTTTGAGAAGAAAGCAAATAAATCAGTATCTTCGAGGCGCGTAGCAGTCGCGTATCTAAATTACTGCACCTTTGCGCTAAGCGCAGTAAACTCAAGAGCATCCCTTAAATAAGGATGCTCTTTTATTTTGCGTTGGAATAAATCTATAAAACTATTGCAATCATAAAAGCGCTTACGGATAATAGACATGAAAGTCCACACGAACTTATCGTGTTATCCCTATCTCTAACGGTGAAATATAGGGATTTATCCGTTCTTAATCTAACAATAAGTATTTTTAAATAAGCTTACCAGAGCTAACGGCTTATTGTTAGATTTGTTGTTCGAAGGGGAGAAACTGCAGGGCCCGTGCATTTCTCCCCATTTTTATTGTTAGTCCAATCTGTTGACTTACTGCATAAAATACGCTAGTTTATTCAATCAAAGTCGACGGACTATAATCGGAATCGGGCTCATAAGTACTATTTTTTATAGTACGAATTTACCTGAAACCCCGTGCTGCATTGCAGAGGTAAATCATCAAATCTTTTTTTACGTTTTTCTAAGCGTAAATCATCAAAAATTGCAGAACTTATCATTCTGCGTCCTGCTATGGGAACACTTTATTCCCATAGGGGATTCATGTGTTCCCTTTTTCATTTTTTAAAGGAGAACACTATGAACACTCAATCAACCCAACAAAAATATTTTGATTCAGTTTTGTACACACGTTGTGTACTGAACGAAATTAAGATTGTTACCCCCCCCCTAGAAAAAGGGATAAGTACTGCGCCATTAAAGCCAGTATTTTATCAACAGAGAAAGGTAAAATCTCTTATACCTCAATTGATCTGTTGGTAGCAGGTCAACCTGCAAAACGGTTACTTTGGTCGCTAAAAGAACGTTGGCCTCAAGGTTTTAACAGTCAATCTGATAGATGGACTGCCGATATTAATATTGGTAGCCTAAGTGTCGCCTCATTCAATAAAAAGAATGGGGAAGTAGGCGCTGTATTAAAAGGAAGATTACTCAACATTCGAAATCTAAAAATAGGTAATGAATTAGTAGCGGGTGAGGAGTGGAACGAGCAAATTCCAGAACCTTCTTATCATGCAATTTCTTACCTAAATGACTGTAACTTTGATAAAAGCTTCCTCAAAATTTCTGTCTTAGATGGAAAAATCGAGGAGCCAAATTACCAAAGTTTAAATGTTAATTTTGATGCTCAAGCATTCCCTGTTTTTGCAGAAATGCAATCTTTAGCCTTAATGCCAAAAGGCATTAAAAATAAGGAATCCAATGCAAAAGTATTTTGCATTTTAAGTTTGACTGGTTTGACAGCATCAGGCTTCAAGACCAAAGAAGGAGATAATAAAGCCGCTATTTGGGCTAGCCTAGCATCCATCCGATATTTAAAAGCGGATGATACCGTTTTTATCGGTGGCAAAGAAGCCGCATAAACTAACTAATGCTCTGCTTTTAGCAGAGCATTTTACCCACACGGGGAACTTCCGTGTGGAGTCCTCTGTGTGATGTTTTTACTTATCAGAGGACATAATATGAGAAGAATAAGATTTGCCATTAGAGCTGCTTATTTATTTTTGGGAAAAAAATGGTGGCAATTAAATGATGCGCAAAGAAAATTAATTTCCGACTCTTTGCAAAAGTTCAGCATTGGCTGCCTTATTCCTGTCGTAATGGCCGTAGTTAACAATGAACTGCATAAAGGTCATGCAATATTAGGAGGGTGTGCTATAGTTGCACTTGGTTTATCTATAGCTTCTTTAGCTGAAGAAAAAGAGGAGGAATGATATGACCACTCTAATCATTTTTGTGTCAATATTTCTTGCTTTTGGGTGCTTCGTAGCCTACGGTGCTTATCAAGTACGCAAAGAGGAAAAACACACTAAGTAACATTTTATTTTTTAACCTTCTCACGGGGAACTTCCCCGTGGAGGTTCTCCGTTTTTTTATTTTTAAGGAGAACCTTATGAACACAGAAACATTTACAATTTACGGAACATTAGTAATTCATTACGTTAATGGACGAAATGGATTGTTCCCGATAGGGACATTAAAAAGTGCTGTAGGCACTTTTCGTGTTCGCAGTAAATGGATTGCAAACTTAGAAGATGGTGAATACAAAGGACAATTCGCTATATCTGAATTTTCTCTTTACTCTTATCACGTTTACGGCGAAAACCGCACAACGATTGGGATTTTAATAGACGAGTATTGGCTTGATGATGCCGCACTTGGAAAACAAGCCGAGCCCGAAATTCTTCCTGATCCAGTGGAAGAAGAGGGCAGAAATACACAGCCCGTCATTGAACCTGAACCAGCCAAATTGGAAACGATAGAGGCTGTTTCAGAGCAAACTAAAGTTGATCTTGAACAGGACGAAACTAATGAAGAGGGTTATACGCCTGTATCTGTAAACGGTGTCGTGGTTGCGATGACTCGTCATAGCAATATAGACGTAGCACCACAGCAGAATATTCAAAATAATCCTCCAGTCAGTTCTAGTTCTACTGCTGAAGCCGAAATTGACCAAGAAAAAGTCGATTTTTTGAGCAGCTTTGATGCTGAATGGACATACGGACGACCTTACAAAGTCGATACCACATTGTCTCGCCAAGATATCCGTGATTGTAGAGTGGCGTTGATGTCCTTGGGTTACCGCTTTGATGCGCTTAAACAAGTGTATGTAGGAGGTGATTCATGAGCGGCTTAATGCACCCTAGAGTTGCGCACAACTATGCAGAAAAGGGTTACTATCCTACGGATGATGCCACCTTGCGTGGCATCTCGCATTTATTCGCTCCATCCCAAGAAGCGATTACGTTTCTTGATCCGTGTTGCGGAACAGGGGCAGCATTAGCTGCACTGGCGAGTAAAAACCGCTATCCATTCGCGAAAGCCTATGGCATAGAGCTAGACGAGCAAAGAGCAGGAAGTGCAAAAACACTCTTAAACAGTAGTGTACTTCACGCCTCTGCATTAGAAGCACAAGTTACCCAACACGCTGTTGATTGTTTATTTTTAAATCCACCCTATGGTTGGGACTTGAAAGACAATGAAGCAGATGAAAAAAGCGAACGCTTAGAACATCGTTTTCTGTCACAAACGTTCTCGTGGCTTAAAAGTGGTGGCATTATCATTGCCATCTTGCCTAAAACATCGTTAGATAGAAAGACGCAAAACTGGTTTGTGATGCGTTTTGCTCATCTGCAAGTGTTTGAAGCAGCAACTGACCGTTTTAATCAGATTGTTATTATTGGTGAGAAACGCCACGGTACGGCAGGTATTGATAAAGCATGGAATGCAAGATTTGATGCTTGGCAAAAAGGTGATGTTGCTTGGCATAAATTACCTGATGCACCATTACCGTCAGGAGAACAATATCATCTGATGGGTAATAATAAGACCTTCAAAATGTTCGCAAAAGCGATAGATGCGGAGAGACTTAAGGCGGTTAAAAAAGATTGCCATAACCTGTGGCAGACATTTGATGCTCAGTTTGTACGCGCAAGTGATACACAGAGCATTAGACCGCTATATCAATTAACTGATTGGCATACCTGCCTCTTGATTACTTCAGGAGTAGTAGGTGGCATTGTTGATAATGGAAAACGTCGTCTGCTTATTAAAGGCAGAACAATGAAAATCCAAACCATTAAAAATATGGAAGATGAGAACGGGGAGTTAGTATCGTCACAACACCGTGACAGATTCCAAACCATCATCAAAGCCATTGACCTGACTACATCATCAAAAAGTTACGGTCAAATCGTCGATATTCGATAAAGCCGAAAGGCTCTTAACCCACAGGGTTGCTCCCTGTGGGGCAACTCTGTCTTTTTTATAGGAGACAGATATGTTTATAACCAATATTGAAGGCATCTTTTGCGATGCCATTATTGCCGATGACAACGGCAATTGCTGTTTTGCCTCACTCTGGGGCAGAAACAGCGAATTACTTGCGCTTTATGGTGGAATTACCACTGAAGCTATACACGGTATCAGCGTTGAAAATCAGGCATACGGACTTGATAAGCGCTTACAAAAAAAGCAACTAAGGATGCCCAAAGAGAGCAAATACGGCTCTGATTTAGTGCATAGCTTTTTATTTTCACCGATGACAATAGCTGATCAAGACGGTTGTCGTATTCTCATTGATCGCAAGCCAATTGAGCAGAATCGTATTTGGACATCGGTGTGTAGCCTATCCGAAATCGGACTACTGAATGAATGGCAAACACCAATCCTGAGAAAGTTACAAAGTCTTGAATTGATAAAACCCCTGAGCATAAGCGCAAGCGAAAAGCTCTTTGCCGTAAAAATTAATCTTTTTGCGCAATCCATCTTTGCAGAAATGGTCAGCGAAATGCTGATTGCTGGTGAAATCAAGGAGACGTGCTATGCTCGATAAAGGATTATCAATACTGGCTGTATCATTAAGCATAGAGATGGTTTCAAATATTCTAAGCAACCTCTATGGTAATGCGGTGTTAGCCTTGGCAATTCTTATAAGTGTCATCACTTTAGGCATTTGCCATTTCAGACAAAAGAAATAATCTTAACCCAGCTTATGCTGGGTTTTTTATTGAATTCATTGACCTAAAGCATAAAATGCGCTAATTTTATTGCCAGAAGTCGACGGACTATAATCGGTATCGGGCTCATAAGTATGCTAGTCATACGAATTTACCTGAAACCCCGTGCTGCATTGCAGAGGTAAATCATCGAATCTTTTTTTTACGCTTTTCTAAGCGTAAATCATCTAAACCAGCAGAATTAAAAATTCTGCGTCCTGCTATGGGAACACTTTATTCCCATAGGGGAGTCATGTGTTCCCTTTTTCATTTTTTAAAGGAGCACATTATGAAAATTAAATTTTTTATTAAAAAAGTATTTTTGCGTTTATTTCTTTCAAATAGTGAAAGAAAAATGCTTAAACAAGGGTTATCTGTTTACTGGGATTGCGTCTCTGAATGTAACTATTCTTTAAGAGAAGAACTCGACGACATCCTTTCATTTGGAGATGATTTATCTTTAGAACAAAGATCTCAGGAAGCAATAGAACTTAGACAAAGCATTATCGAGTTAGAGCAAAAGAGGGAGGCTATTTCTACTTTAGATTCTAGTCTGTAATTCTTTTATCTAATCCCATCGGGAACATATCCCGATGGGGTGTGTTCCCTTCAATTTAAATTTGAGGAATACATTATGTATAACACTGTTGAATATCAAGCTGAAGTTGCTAAACTGGTTGCGGTTGAATTTACTCGCGAACAAGCAGAGGCAATTATGCAACATGTAGAAGATCGGCAAATACGTTCACTTCAAGAATTGGCAACAAAGCGTCAACTAGAGGATGTTCGTATTGCGTTAAAACAGGAAGTTGCTGATGTACGCACCGAACTGAAGCAAGAAATTGCAAATGTGAAGCATGATATTGAGAAACTGGATCAGAAAATGGACTATAAGTTCCGTTTACTGACCGTTTTAATGTTTATTGCGCCTTTTGCACCGGAAGCCTTAAAACAACTCAAAATATTTTTAGGCAGTTAATAAAAACCTGACCGCTTTTGCGGTCAGTTTCACTAAACAGTTTACTGTTTTCCCATCGGGAACATATCCCGATGGGGTGTGTTCCCTTTTTTATGCTTTAAGGAGAACACTATGTTAACCACAAAATCTTATTTAGATTTGTTCACAAATGATGAACTCAATCAATTACGCGAAAATCATCGCAACTGTAATAAAAAAGGGCATGACCCTTTTCCTGTCGTTTCTTTACGTATCTTTTATAACCGCTGTCGTTGGTTATTAACCGAGGTTCGTAGTGACGGTATCGCCTTTGGCTTATGCGACATGGGCGTTGGATCGCCTGAACTAGGATATGTCGATTTAAACGAAGTCTATCAAACAACAGGAAAACTCCTATATGTTGATAGAAAATTTAAGGCCATTGCACCGCTCTCTGTGTATGCGGAAGCCGCAAGGAAAGCCCAAGAAATCACGGAAGAGATTGAATTTGATGCTTCTATTACTGAAACAGCAACGGAAGAAGACTCCACTATTCCGCTTCAACAATTCTTGTCTGATTACAGAGATGAATTACTGGAACAAGTGAATGAGCAAACGCCTGTGTTCTATAACGGTGAACACGAAACTTGGCAAGACGATTGTTTAGCTCAGCTGAAACGTCAACCGTTTGAAGCGCAGAAATCGCGTATTCATGCTTGTTACAGTGGCTTAGTCACTCATGGATTACCTGCGGTATTTCTCAATGGAGAGATGGGAACAGGTAAAACGTTTATGGGTATTTCGGTATCTGCTTTGATACATAAAGGTCATTCTCAAAAGCCGACCTTGGTTATTTCACCACCGCATCTCGTGTATAAGTGGCGAAGAGAAATCCTCGACACCATACCTGATGCAGCAGTCACCGTCATCAACGGTAGCAATGCCATGCAAGAGCTCATGCGATTCCGCGACAACCTAGTTGCAGGGAAATTCTCTGATGGCAGACCGCGGTATTTGATTATCGGACGCGTCAGAATGCGTATGGGCTTTTATTGGCGACCAGCCTATTGGAAACGGCGATACAGCCTTGAAACCACTGATGCAGATAATCAACCGGCTATGTTGACGTATGACGCGGTAGCTTGCCCACACTGTGGCAGATACCAATTCAACACAGAAGGTGAGGTCCTTCGTGCTTACGATTTATGGGGCGCTGAGCAGCGTAAAACCTGTCAGCATTGCCGTGAACCGCTTTGGACGATGAAACATCGCGATAGTGATGACCAATCTGAAGAAGACAAGTTGCGGAAGTTTTTGTTGCAGTTGCCAGGCATTGGTAAAAAAAGCTGCGATAAGCTCATAGCAACGTTTGGCGTTAAAACCTTAAGCCAAATCATTGACGATAATCTCTATGATTTTGTCAACTTGATGGATGCTGAAGGTAAGTTTGTCTTCAAAGAAAAGCACGCGCAACGACTGGAAAAGGCGATGGGGAGATTAGAATTTGCGATGCAAATGATTAGCTACCAACCCAGTGAGTTCGTGAAGCGGTATTTTCCAAGAAAAGCATTTTCATTGGCTTTAATCGATGAAGCGCATGAATACAAAAATGCGGGTTCTGCGCAAGGACAAGCAATGGCGGTTTTATGTAGTGAAGCTGAGAAAGTATTGTGTCTCACAGGCACATTGATGGGAGGTTACGCCAGTGATTTATTCCATCTGCTTTTTCGTGCCATGCCAACGGAAATGGTAAAAATGGGCTATAAACCTAACAGTAAAGGGTCATTTGCCAGTGCCGAATCACGTTTCATGGAAACTTATGGCTGTCTAATACAGACCTTTAAATACCGTAGCGATGGTTCTTTTGCAACATCTAATGCTAAAAGAACGTCGGTCAGCACTAAAAAAGCACCAGGGTTCTCACCGCAAGGGATTGCGCAATTTGTCCTGCCATACGCTGTGTTTATGCGGCTAATTGATTTAGGAGAGGGGATATTACCCGACTATATTGAACAAGCACGCATGATAGATATGGATGACAGACTCAGCGAGCATTATCAGCAAGTGAAATCTGATATGCGTAGCGTGTTAGATCATGCTGTTAGAACTCGAAATATTGGACTCATGTCAACGGCGATTAGCGTATTGATGAGAAGACCTGAAACCGCACATATCGCGGAAGAAGTGCTTCATCCGCAGGAAAAAACGCCACTAGCGACCTATCCTGCCATTTATGCGCCAGATGAGCCAACGGCTAAAGAACAAGACATTATTGACGTCTGTCGTGAAGAAAAAGCACAAAGACGAAAAGTCATTGTCTATACCACTTACACAGAGCGATTTGATACCGCAACACGCTTAAAAACACTGCTAACTGAAGCAGGATTAAAAGCAGCGGTTCTACGTTCAACCGTGAGTAGTGATGCTCGAGAAGACTGGATCAGTGACCAAGTAGAGAAAGGGATTGATGTGCTGATTACTAATCCTGAACTGGTAAAAACAGGGCTAGATCTACTGTCATTTCCAACTATCTATTTCGCTCAAACAGGCTACAACGTCTATACCGTTGCACAAGCAGCGAGACGAAGCTGGCGTATTGGGCAAAAAGAGACGGTGAAAGTTTATTACGCCTGTTACAGCGAAAGCAGTCAGAAAGATTGTTATGAGTTGATGGCGAAAAAGATGAAAACCGCTTTGTCAACGATGGGCGTGATGCCAGAAACGGGGCTAGACAGTTTTGACGAGGAGGAGGATGAAACCTCAATTACCTCAGCACTGGCTAAGCAATTATTAAACAGACGATAAATTAAACGGCGAACAGCCATCACCCACTGGGCTATCTCACTCAGTGGGTAGCTCTTTTTTTACTTTAGAAAAGGAAAAAATGATGAGTCAACATAGATTAAGAACTACTGTTAATGGTCAACCGATGTTTGTTATGAGTGGTTGGGATAACCAACTACAAACTTTCTTTCTCACCATTGAGGATGAAAAAGGCGAAGTGATTTACTCGGATATCGATGATATGCCGTTTACTGTTTTGGGATTACAACCCATTCAGTGTTTTGATTTTTTTGTTGAAAAAGCAGAGAAATACGGTGTCATCCTTCCTGAGCCGATGATTGAAGCGATTAAAGAGGATCAAGTTATTGAACCAATGAATCGCTTTGTCGTCTGGGAGTCATCAGGTGAAAAGAAATCGGATAGTTGCGCTATCTAATCTATAACGGCTAACTCTAAGAGTTAGCCGTTTAACCCGACAGGGATTGTTGTCCCTGTCGGGACGGCAATCCCTCTTTTTTACTTTAAAAGGAGGGCGTTATTCCTAATTATGTATTAAATGTAGTTGCATGCGATAATTTGGAAGCACTTTGGAAACTTAGAGATTTTAATCTCATTATTCCAATGCCTTTAATACTTGCAAAAACCTGTGCAGGCTCACAATCTGCACATTTTCTGCAATTCTACAATCAAGGTTTATCTTTACATGAGATTATTGAATTGTTGGTTGCTATTTATAAAAATGTAAACCCAGTTGAACTTAAGCTCGACTGCCAACGATATTGGTTTAGTCTTAAACAACAATTTGGTTGTATTGATTGGTATCATTGGGCAAATAAAAAGTGGGAAACAAAATGGTCATCTTGTGACTATGAGTTATATGATGAAGCTAATCTTTGTCAATTTTCGACAGCATAGAGTCATGCTTACCCAATTATCCAAGCCTTATCGAAACAATATCCAAATGACCTGTTCATTGTAAAATATGCAGATGAAGATATTGGCAACAATGCAGATGAATATAGCATCAAAAATGGTAGCTATTTATCTGAAGGCACTATAAAAATGGCTCTAAAGAAGCGTATGAAGTCGCTTTCGATGTCTGGGGACATGATGAAGAGTATGTATTTAATGAAGCATTAAATACCTATGAACAATCCCAAGACGACAATTAACTTTGACAATCCCAGTGTTCGCACTGGGATTTTTTTTGTGTTTGTCTATTGACCTAAATAACTAAATGCGCTAGTTTAATTGGCAGAAGTCGACGGACTATAATCGGTATCGGGCTCATAAGTATGCTAGTCATACGAATTTACCTGAAACCCCGTGCTGCATTGCAGAGGTAAATCATCGAATCTTTTTTTACGCTTTTCTAAGCGTAAATCATCAAAAATTGCAGAACTAATCATTCTGCGTCCTGCTATGGGAACACTTTATTCCCATAGGGGATTCATGTGTTCCCTTTTTCATTTTTTAAAGGAGAAACACTATGGATACATCAGTTATCAGTCCGCTTAAAGTCCTGCATTCTGCTGCAGGGTATTATGTTGGTCGTACCTCTTGCGAGGAGGTATGCGACGGTATTATTGCTGAAATACCCTACAGCCGTGAAAGCGGCTACTTTAGGACTAAAAAACAAGCAGAAGTCTGCTTGTTTAATGACTTCATATGTAATCCCTCTATAAAACCTAGTGGCTTTGTAAAGGAATGCATAAATGGTCCTTTTTTTGAGGAGGCGGAATGAAGCATCTCACCAAAGAGGATCTTGTTCGCTTAGAAGAAATTCTAAGAGAACATTACAGCGCAGCTAATCAGCTCCGAATGCTGTTAGTTGGGTTTGAATTTGCTCAAAAAATTCGGGTAGACAAATTACAGCTACTTGATGCGGAGCATTTCAATTTGTGGCAAAAAATCCTTATGACTTATCGTGATAATGAAAATATTGCTTACGCTGACTATTTTGTTTCTCTTGCAGAGAGAAGCAAAAAATATCTTTCACAGCTAAAGAAAGCGAAAGTAGATCCATTTCGCTGAGTATTAGCTTTTCCCACAGGGAGTCACTCCCTGTGGAGCGACTCCTTTAATATATAAAAGGAGAATTTATGTTAAAAATAATTAGTTACATCTTATTATTTTTATTGAAATTAGTAGGATGTTTTTTAGCTTTTTTAAAAAAAGCTATTCTGAATCTTACACTAGAACAGCGTAAGCAATGGGCAACAGTATTCAATGCTTTAGCTCTCTTAAATCTTGTACAAGACTTCTTTCATTTGGGAGAAGTAAATGCTACGCTACGCATAGGTGTATCAATTTTCTTATGGCTTATTTGTTCATACATCGTTAGAAAGGAAGGTGAATAATGACCTCAATTACAGCAATGGCACTATTAGGGTGCGTTATTGGTTGTATTATCATTTGGGATATGAACCGTAAACCTTCTGATAAAAAGGATCATAAGTAATATTATTTTTCACCCAAACGGGGCAACCCGTTTGGATTGCTCCGTTTTTTAGGAGCAAATCATGAAAAAAATCCACTTATGGCGCAAAAAGCGCCTTATTTTCAAGGTAATTAGCGCGGAAACCGCCGCGCAAAGAAATCATTTCTTAATTCAGCTCATGAAAATGCGCTGAGTTTTATCTCATCCCTACGGGAGAATTTCCGTAGGGAGATTCTCCCTTTTTTATTTGGAGAATCTTATGAATATTCAGAAATTTGACACTATTATTTACAAAAACTTTGCCATCGACATCTATCACGATGAGATGGCAGAAAACCCACGCGAGTGGGTTAATTCGACTTTAGTCACGGCACATCGCCGTTATTCGTTCGGTAGTAAATCTTTACCGTATGATGCCGATAATATAGAGCAAGCCTTTTCATGGCATCTCAACGAAAAAGGTTTAACTGAGCGCGATATTATCGCTTTGCCCGTTTATCTTTATGAGCATGGCGGTATTGCTTTATCAATGACACCTTTCAGTTGTCGCTGGGACAGCGGGCAGCTCGGTTTTATCTATGAAACCCGTGCTGATATCCGTGAAGAATTTGGGATAAAGCGTATTTCTCCCAAATTAGAGCAGCAAATTCTAGAACGTTTGCGTCATGAAATTGACCTCTTAAGCCATTGGGCTAATGGTGATGTTTTCGGTTACAAAGTGATTGTCGACGGTGATATTGAAAGCTGTTGGGGCTTTTACGGTTGGGAACATGAGGAAAGCGGACTTTTAGAACAAGCTCGCGCAACCATCGATGCCCTTATCCGTGATAGACAAAATCAACATTTTGCAAGGCTCAAAAAGCTGATAAAAAGCAAAGTGAGTTTTGCTTATCGCCCTAAATGCCCAGTAATGGGTTAATACACGATAAGCAATGAATGATATTTATGTGCTGATAAGCACTTAACCCAATCCCTTATAGTCAAATCACTTATAATCCAATCTATCCAAAGCAGATATAAAGAACAACTTGTAGTAGAATTATCAAAAACAAACTGAGCATATCCTATGACCTACTGCCGCCAATTCCGACAGAAAATTCTTAACGATATTGCTAATGGAGAAACTTGGCGCGCTGTTGCAAAGCGCTACAAGATCAGCAAATTCACCGTCTATAGCTGGATTAAAAATCCCCATCCTAAAGGCTTTACTGAAGCTGTAAGCCCTCAAACGAATTGATG
>NZ_LWHB01000155.1 GCF_001889065.1 Suttonella ornithocola
CAATGCCGCTTTTCATAAACGCAGTGATATTCAAGCAATCATTGAAGAGCATGGGCATGAGATAGTTTGGTTACCCCCTTATAGTCCAGACTTAAATCCTATTGAAAAGATGTGGGCTTGGATTAAGCAAATACGCAAAGAATGGCGGATGGATTGTATTGATACTTTATTCTTTTATCTGCTTTGGATTGGGTTGGGTTTTAGATGATTGCACTATACATGGCTCACCTTTCTGTAAAAAAACAAAAGGTCAGTATTGCTTTTTTGGTGGGTGAACGGTGAGCAAGATTAAACAGCTTTTATAGTCAACTTCCCAAAAAATACATACAACATTAACCCAATATCCACTTTGAAAACAGAATCCTATCTCCAATGGCTGTATGCATTTTTCGGGAGTCCAGCTATATAGAATTGATTGGTAATTTATGGCGAGATAATTTGAGACCTTTGCAAAAAAACATAAAATAGAGGAATTTCAATTTTTCAAATTTTGAAAAAATATTAAAATCATGGTGTTATAGTGCAATCAGCTAAAAAAAACATCCTATAGCCCTTATCTAACCATTCTAGCGGTAGATAACGTTCTGTTTTTTAGCTGATTTGACTATAATTTTTCTGCTAGTAGCAAAAATTAGTGTAAAACGGAATTTTGCAAAAGTCTCAATTTAATAATCCCATTCCTTATGATTAAGAAATGGGATTTTTTTATATGTGAGATAGGTTAATACAATTCGCTATCGGTATTCAGTAAGGATGTATCGGTAAATTCAACGTTTGCATCGATATCTAATACAGGAGTATCTTCATCAATGAGTACGCTCACATGTCCGCCATTTTTAGTGAGTTTACCGAATAGTAGCTGCTCAGCAAGCGGTTGTTTGATGTGTTTTTGAATGAGGCGTGCCATTGGACGTGCGCCCATTTTAGGGTCGTAGCCATATTTGGTAAACCAAGTTTTGGCCTCTGGTGATAGACTGATGGTCACATGCTGTTCTTCTAGCTGTGCTTCTAACTCAATAATAAATTTATCAATAACATGCGAAATGTCTTTTTGGCTTAGTGGAGCAAAAGGAATAATGGCGTCTAAGCGGTTGCGGAATTCTGGGGTAAAGTAGCGTTTAATCGCAGCGTCAGATTGTTCCTGAGCATGTTCTGCACTTTGGCTATGTCCAAATCCAATCCGATTTTTTTCCATTTCAAATGCCCCGACGTTACTGGTTAGGATAATGATAAGGTTTCGGCAATTGATTTCTCGACCGTTAGCATCGGTTAGGATTCCATGATCCATCATTTGCAGTAGGATATTCATGATATCGGGATGGGCTTTTTCTATTTCATCCATGAGCAGAACGGCGTGCGGATGTTTTTGGATTTTTTCGGTTAGTAAACCGCCTTTTTCATGCCCAACATAGCCGGGCGGTGAACCAATAAGACGACTCACTGCGTGAGCCTCCATATATTCGCTCATATCAAAGCGTAATAAGTTAATGCCAAGTATATGGGACAGTTGACGGCAGACTTCTGTTTTTCCCACGCCCGTTGGTCCTGTGAATAAGAAGTTTCCAATGGGTTTTTCTTTTTCACGCAGTCCGGCACGGCTTAGCTTGATGGCATCTGCCAACGCTTCGATGGCTTTGTCTTGACCAAAAACGACAGTTTTTAAATCGCGCGCTAAGGTCTTTAGTAGGTTTCTATCGTCTTGAGAAACGCTTTTCTCAGGGATTTTTGCTACTGCCGCGACTAATTGTTCAATTGCTAAGGCATCAATGGCTTCTAAGCGTTTTTCTTTGGTCAAAAGTTTTTGTCTTGCACCAGCTTCGTCAAGTAAATCAATGGCTTTATCAGGAAGGCGACGGTCATTGATATATCGGTCGGAAAGGGTAACCGCGGTCTCTATGGCTTCATCTAAATAGCGAATATCGTGGAAGTCTTCGTAGCGTTCGCGTAATCCTTTTAAAATCGCGATAGCATCAGATAGGCTAGGTTCGGCAATATCCACTTTTTGGAAGCGACGAGAAAGTGCTGGGTCTGTTTCAAAGATTTGTCGGTATTCTTGGTCGGTAGTTGCGCCGATACATCTTAGCTCGCCGTTAGCTAAGGCGGGTTTGATGAGGTTTGAAGCATCCATTGTGGAGCCAGTAGTAGCACCAGCACCAATAATGGTATGAATTTCATCAATAAAGAGAACGGCATTTTTAATTTCTGCCAGTTCTTTTAAAAGTGCTTTGATGCGATTTTCAAAGTCGCCACGATATTTTGTACCAGCAATTAGGTTACCAATATCTAGACTATAAATGACAGCATCTTTTAAGATATCAGGCACGTTTCCATCAATGATGGCTTTAGCGAGTCCTTCGGCAATCGCTGTTTTCCCAACACCCGCTTCACCCACAAGAATAGGGTTATTTTTGCGGCGACGACATAGAGTTTGAATCGTGCGCTCAATTTCGCGATGTCGACCAATAAGCGGATCGATTTTTCCTTCTTGGGCTTTTTGATTAAGGTTGGTTGCGTAGTTTTTCAGTGCGCTTTCTTTTTCTGATTCGATGGTTGCTTCTTCTGCATCATTTTCGGATGTTTTTTCTTGTCCCGTAATGGTGCCATGGGCAACATAGGCAATTAAATCTAAGCGAGAGATTTCTTGCTTACGGAGAAAGTAAGCCGCATAGGAATCACGCTCTGATAGGATAGAGATAAGAGCATTTAAGGTGCTGACTTCTTCTTTACCGGCATTGCGCGCGTGTAATACACTTCGCTGAATCATGCGTTGGAAAGCAAGTGTGGGTTGAGTGCTTCGAGCAGAGTCGTTAGGTGAAAATTTGGGGCAATGCTCTTCTAGGTAGCGTTCTAATTGTTCACGAAGTTGCGCTAAGTCTGCGCCTAATGCGAGTAGAGCATCGGTAATGTTTTGTTCGTCTAGTAGGGATAGTAAAAGGTGTTCTAAGGTAAGAAATTCGTACTTCGCGCTTTGTGCGCCTTGATAGGCGCGGTCAATAGCTTTTTCTAAGGCATTGGATAACATTTTAGCTCCTTTCAATTTAATGCGGACGCAAGACGCTCATTAATGGATGACCATTCTCACGCGCATAATCAATCACTTGCTGAACGCGAGTTTCGGCAATTTCTTTGGGGTAAATGGCACAAACAGCTGAGCCTTTTTCATGGACGGTATACATTAGCTTTTCTGCTTCGTCGTAATTTTTGTGAAAAAATCGTTGTAAGACTTCGATAACAAACGGCATTGTCGTGTAATCGTCATTGAGCAGCAGGACTTCATAGAGCTGTGGTTCTTCTAGCTCAGGATCAGTAAGCGAGGTTTCATATTCGGTTTCGTATTGGCTCATTTCTGACAGCAGTGACTTAAGTAACATCCGTCATTATGGGGGAGTTTTTTTGCTTTGCAAGCCTTGTTTATAAGAGAATTTTTAGGATTTGTTTAGGTTTGAGTGGTTCAAAAGTATTTAAGGTTTGCAAAATTAGCTTGGTTTTTATTTTTTATCTTTTTATTTTTGTAAGTCATGTGTTTATGCTTTCTTCTTTGAGAAACAGTTAGGATTGGTTTTGTTTCTTTTGGTTTAGCGATAGGATAGGCTTTTCTTTTAATCCGCTTATTAGCAAAGATAGTTATGAATACAGCCGTTCGTTTTAGTATTTCTCCTTTATTTGGTAATCGTTATTTGGTCAAAATGCGGTTTGTTGGGCAGGAGAAAATCCATTTTTCCTTACCGATTTGGATTCCCGGCAGCTATACTCGTCGAGATTTTTCGCGCAATATTGCGATTCGAAGTGTGACTTCTAATGATAAGGCGGTCAATTGGCAGCTGGTTTCTCCCTCTTCTTGGCAGGCTGAAGGAGAAAAAGGAGAGTGGCAAATTGAATATGAGGTTTATGCCAGGGAATATTCTGTTCGAGGATGTTATTTAGATGATGTTCGCGGCATTATCAATCCTTGTTGTGCTTGTTTTTGGGTAGAGGGTTTAGAAAATGTCACGCAAATTTTAACTTGGCAGCCAGATGACATGCGAGAGGATTGGATAGTTTCTGGTGCACAAGCGCAAGATGGGCGTTTTGTTTTTGAGGATTATCAAGAATTGATTGATACGCCGTTTATGTTGGCAGAAAAGATGGTTTCTAGCAGTTTTGAGGCAGGCGGTGTTAAACATAGTATTTTTGTTTGTGGCTTGGCACAGCCTTTAGAAATTGCGCGTTTAACTGATGATGTGCAAAAAGTTTGCGAACAAGCCATTAAGCTTTTTGGCGGTTTACCACCGATTAAGCATTATCACTTTATGCTGTTTTTAACGGAAAAAGATTATGGTGGATTAGAGCATCAAAGTAGCACTTTGCTTATGGCGCCGCGCCGTTTGTTACCAACTGAAGTGAGTAAGTCATCAGGCTATATTCAGCTGTTAGGATTGTTTTCCCATGAATATTTCCATACTTGGAATGTGAAGTCTATGCGTCCGCCTGAGTATCGCCAAGGCTATCAATTAGCATCGGAACAGCCAACGGAAATGTTATGGTTGTTTGAAGGTTTTACGGCGTATTTTGATAATTGGTTGTTAAGACAAAGTGGCGTCATTGGTATTGATGCATATTTGAAGTTACTGGCAACAGATATTAGCCGCCATCTTCAAAAGGAAGGACGAAAACGCCAAACGCTTGCCCATTCTAGTTTTGAGGCTTGGACAAAACTTTATAATGGTGGTGAAAATGGCGGAAATATTTCAACGAGCTATTATGGACATGGCTCTCTTGCTGCGTGGTGCATGGATGTCTTTTTAAGAGAACAAGGTAGCTCTTTGGCAGAGCTTATGCCGAAGCTTTGGCAAGATGAAAAGGTAAAAACGCATGGTTTAGATGAGAAGCGGTTCATTACGTTGGCGCAACAAGTTATCCCAGAAGAATCTCATGCTGCTTTTGTTAATCTGATTGAAAAGCTTATTCATACAACTGATTATTTGCCTTTGGAGTGGGCGGCAACAGCTTTAGATTTAGAAATGAAGTTTTTAGCGCCGATAAGTATGGATGATACCGGTACGGAAGCAGATGCAAGTCAGCGAGCAACAAGCGATCCAGATTTTCGTTGTAAGGAACAAAATGGAAGATGGACGATTTCTTCACTGTTACCGGATGGTCAGGCAGCTTTTGCTGGGTTATCCGTAGGAGATGAGTTGTTGGCAGTGAATAATGAGCGAGTGAATGCCGATAGTTTATGGAGAGGTTTGTTTAAGGTATCAGCAGGTGAAAAGGTTAATCTTAGTGTGATGAGAGATGGATTGGAGCATCATTATCACTATTCACTTAGTAAAGCACGAGCCATTACTTGCTTATTAAAACAGCAATCTACCGTTGAGAGTGCTGCGCAGGCACGCGCGAGAAAGTGGCTAAATTAGGAGAACAAAGATGCAGGAAGTTATCACGCCACTGTTTGATGATATGCATGTTCACTTTCGAGATGGTGCGGCGTTAGCGCGAACTGTCGCGGATACGAGCGCTTATTGCGCTCGTGCATTGGTTATGCCAAATTTGGTGCCTGCGTTGGATACACTGGATGCTGTTCGTGATTATTGTGAGCGGATTTTAGCGCATGTGCCAAAAGGGCGAGCGTTTACGCCCTTGATGAGTTTGTATTTGAGCGAAAATCTTCGTGCGGAAGCATTAGCGGATGCGCGCGCAGTTGGCGTTAAGGCAGTGAAATGGTATCCCAAAGGGGCAACGACTAATTCCGCTCAGGGGGTAGGCAGTGTAGAAAAAATCTATCCTATTTTAGCGACGATGGAGAAAGTAGGATTGTTATTGCTTATTCATGGCGAAGTGACGGATGACGGGATTGATATTTTTGATCGAGAAAGTCATTTTGTTGATAACGTCTTAATTCCTTTGCGCAAACAGTTTCCTCATTTAAAAATGGTCTTAGAGCATATTACTACCGCCCATGCTGCGGATTATGTTTTAAGTGAGCATCAAAATTTAGCGGCAACGATTACCCCGCAACATCTTTTATTTAATCGCAATCAATTATTAGTCGGCGGAATTAAGCCACACTATTACTGTCTGCCTATTTTAAAAACGGAAGCTGACCGTAAAAGATTGGTGGAAGTGGCAACTAGCGGAGACTCTAGGTTCTTTTTAGGCACAGATAGCGCACCGCATTTGCAGCACGCTAAGGAAAATGCCTGTGGTTGTGCAGGTTGTTATAGTGCTTATCATGCGCCATCGCTTTATGCTGAAGTATTTGAGCGCGCAAATGCGTTGGACAAATTAGCTGATTTTGCTTGCGGTTTTGGTGCAGATTATTATGAATTGCCGAGAAATACAGAAGTTATCGGAAAGTTAAGGCTATATAAGCAAAGTCATCAGATTGCTGAAAGTTTAAGTTATAGTGGTGAAGCGCTTATTCCATTGGAAGCAGGCAAGGAATGGCAGTGGCAATTTGAAAGAATAGATGCTTAGAATAATTGAATGTCACTAGTATGATTAACCGGATACTGAATTGAATAAGAATAAATAGCATTATTATTGTATTTAATATTTATATTGTTACGTACAATTTATTTTGTAAAATAAATTTATAGCGTTTATAATTTTATGCCTGTAATTAAATTTTGGAGAATGCTATGAAAGGTAATGCAGAAGTTATCGAATATTTAAATGAAATGATTGCAGGTGAATTAGCGGCTCGTGATCAATATTTTATTCATGCTGAGATGTATGCTGATTGGGGATATAACAAGCTTTATGAAGCAAATCATCATGAAATGGAGCATGAAACAGAGCACGCAACACAAATGATTAAGCGAGTACTCTTTTTAGAGGGTACGCCGAATATGACCCCAGAAGCGTTAAAAATAGGCACCGATGTAGAGAGTATGATGCAAAGTGATTTAGAGCTAGAATATCGTGTTCGCGATAATTTAAAACGAGGAATTGCGTTGTGCGAACGCGTGCAGGATTTTGTTACTCGCAATTTATTGGTGAAACAATTAGAAGATACCGAGCAAGATCACGCACATTGGTTGGAAAAACAACTTCGTCAAATTAAAGATATGGGATTGCAAAATTATCTACAAAGCCAAAAATAAGGAGGAGTAGATGAAAACACAAACCAATATTTTGAGTGCACTCAATGCTGTTCTTCGCCATGAATTGACAGTGATTAACCAATATTTTCTTCACGCTCGAATGTTGAATAATTGGGGATATGATGAAGTTGGTGAAAGAATGTATAAGCAATCTATTCATGCGATGAAAAATGCAGATGCTTTAATTGCGCGTATTTTCTTTTTAGAAGGATTGCCTAATCTTCAAGATTTAGGAAAATTGATGATTGGGGAAACCGTTAGCGAAGCATTAGAATGCGATTTAAAAGTCGCAACAGCTAATCGAGAGGCACAACAAAAAGCCATTAGTTTGCTAGAAGAGCAGCAAGATTACGTTTCTCGTGAGTTGTTAAAGAAACAAATGGAAACAGTCGAAGATTATATTGATTGGCTAGAAGAACAGCTTGGACTAATTGAAGAAATTGGATTACCGAATTACCTTCAATCGGCAATTGAGCAAGATGATTAAAGTTTAGTTAAGCACTTGCTGGAAAATAAACACCAATGGCGGCAGGAATATCTTCTGTCGCCATATTTTTTTCTAGATGTTCAGAAAGAATTTCAGATACATGTCGGCGACAGCAACCGCATTGTGTGCCTACGCCTAATTCTTTAGCAAGAGCAGAACGCGTTGTTGCGCCATTTTCAATCGCGTATTGGATTTGTTTATCAGTGATTCCGTAGCAAAGACATATATACATTTGTAAAACCAATTGATAAATATTCTAATTTAGATAATCATACTTTTTTTGAGATATAGCGTCAATGACTTTGTTTATACATAACTGGCTAATTATTATCTTATCTATAGTATAAAATCGCGTCTTTTTTATAACTCTGCCTGTATCGTATTGTGAAATACCTCGCTATAATTGTGGACACTGTTCGCTTATGGAACAATGGAAAATGAATATACAACATAATGATGACAATATTTTTGATGGGCAAGGATTTAGATACAATGTCGGTATCATTATTCTTAATGCACAAAACCAAGTTTTTTGGGGGCGACGATGTGGACAAGATGCATGGCAATTTCCACAAGGGGGAATGCAAGGAGGAGAATCTAGTGAGCAAGCAATGTTTCGTGAACTTTGGGAAGAAACAGGTTTGTATGCCTCAGATGTAGCAGTTTTAGGAGAAACGCGAGCATGGCTACGTTATCGCTTACCCTTACGCTTTCGGCGTCGCCGCCGGGCGGGTATGGTGCAATGTATTGGTCAAAAACAAAAATGGTTTCTCTTAAAACTAAAAAGAGAGGAAACCATTATTAATTTAGCCGCTGCTGGGACACCAGAATTTGACCAATGGCGTTGGCTGAATTATTGGCAAGCAGTAGAAGAGGTTGTGCATTTTAAGCGTAAAGTTTACCAGCTGGCTTTGCAGGAATTATCGGAATTTGTACCGGAGCTTACTGAATTACGCCCTATATCCTCTATGGAAAATGAATATAGATATCAGTGTTACTATGGAAATAAAGCCCCTTCGTTTGCAAAACGTCGGAGAGATTGATGATTTTTAATGAAAAAATATTCGCTATTAGTGGATGTTATTTATT
>NZ_LWHB01000156.1 GCF_001889065.1 Suttonella ornithocola
TTACGAATGCCGATGGTTTCATCATGTTCACGAGTGCTGCTTTCAGCGACGATGTCTTGCGCTTGAATATCAAGCACGGTTCGTGCTTTTACTTCTCCTTCGCGATTATCAAAGGTGCCACTATTTTGACTATGGATCATTCCCGCGCTCATTGTGCCACGATTGCGCACGCTGGCATTATCAATATCAATAAGCTGGCGAGCATGGAAGATGGCGTCGTTTTCTATTTTGCCTGTTTTGCTATGGTCAATGATGCGGTTGGCGCTGATATAGGTATAACGTCCATCAATATCGCCTTTTTGCGCGCGCAGATAGACTTTAGGGACGCTAACGCTTTGTTTGCTACCATCGGCTAGGGTGATCTCTTGATTAACAAACCAGACGATATCTGTCGTCAGTTTTGTCATTTGTTCAGCGGTTAACGCACTGCCCGGTGTCAGTTGGAATTTTTGCGCAAATTGAGCATCATTATTAATGAGAGCTTTATAGGTTTCTAAGGCGTTATCTCCACTAAAAGCTTGTCTTCCACTCAGAGCAGCGATTTGCGCTTGGATAAGGTGCATTTCTGTATAGGTATCTCCTAAGCGTTTATGCAGACTTTGTTTTAGATTTGGATTGTCATTAAATGCGGCAGGGACGTAAGGCGCGCTTAAGGCAACTTTTTGCATATCAATGCCGAAGGTGACGGGATGTTGATAGGCAGCATCAGGATTGACGGCTTGTTTAAAATGGGTATCAAAGCTGTCTATTTGCGCTTGATGTTGTTGCTTCATATCAAGATCAATCGCATTAATGCGTTCTGCCGTTGTCTTGGCATCTGCCATGTGAGCAATATTCTTGCTAGGCTGTGCCATTGCGGTTTGTACTTTTGCGGCAGTGGTATTGAGCGTGTTTTTTTCTTTTTCTCTTTGTTCGCTTTTGGGTGTTATGCCTGGCGTGAAGTCTGCAACAACTCCTCCAACGTAATCAGGATCAATCCGCACTAACACAAAAGGATCATTAGGGTCTACTTTATAAAGACTATTTTTGGGCAGATTCAATGAGATAGTATCTAGTGTTTTAATTTGTGCATTTACACTCTCTGTGCTGGAATTAACAGAGACACTATTAATCGCAGCTCGCTGACCACTAGGATTAATGACGGTATGTATTTTAGTTTCAGTAAGTGGAATGGTGGCATTACTCTCTAGTTTTTTATCGTTGTAAGGTTGATTATATCTCCATTTGTTGTGATGTTTAAGACGATGATATACAACATATTTATCATCAAAAAATCCATCTTTAATAATTTCCCGATTTCCCTTAAGGTCAATATTTTGCACATTTGATAATTCATTAAATGTACCACCAACAAGAATTTTACTTTTGTCATTTGTGATGAGATGACTGTTTGTGGTTAAGTTTCCGCCCACAGAAATCATTCCTGGCTGACTTTCTACCGCTCTATCTTCTAAGATAGTTTCTTTGTATTTGTACCTAACAAAGTCCTCAATACCTTTGCCACCATCAATTATAAGCTCTTGATCGCCACCTTTTTGCACATAGATGTTATGTTCATCGCTATCATAGATTTCACCGTAAGGAACTCGTCCATGCTGATGTATTCTTTGATAAGTGGTTTTTTGTTTTTCACTGATTTTTTTGAGTTCTTTACGGATATGAACATTTTGATTCAGAATCTGGTTAGCAGAAAGCGACATATTTCCACCCGATTCTATCGTTGAACCCAGATTATAGATTTGCGAAGCGCGTCCCCATTTGCCGCCAATATGAAGGTTGCCATCGCTTTTAATTAATGCACCAATGGCATTATTGCCTAAATAAGGCGCGGTATTATGAATATTCTCTGCCTGAATGTTGACGGAGCGTCTGCCCGCAATCACATGCGCAGCATAGGTTGTCGCGCTATTATTCAAAGTATGGGTATTAATCTGAATATCATCTCCATAAATACGACCGCTACTATGATTATGGATAGTAGAGTCAATAGCCAGCTTTGTCGTCCCACTGCTATTAATCAAGCCACTGTTATTAAGAGAGGACGCATTGAGATTAACGTGATTTTCAGAGAGAATTTTTCCATCGTTATCAATGTGATGTGCATCAATTCGTGTTTCTTGCACCCCACCAATGGTGGTACTATTGTTTAATGTTCCATTGATATTGAGGTAAAGCCGATTTCCGGCAGAAAGATTGCCGCTAACATACCAACTATTGGGTCTAAAAATATCTAAATTATGTTGCGCACTAATCATGCCACTATTGGTAAATTGTGGCGTACTAATATTGATGTCGTAGGCAAAGATATTCCCCGTATTGGTCAGCGGATTTTTACTAAAGCTGAGCTGTTTTGCGCCACTGAGCGCACCGTCATTACGGATTGACAGCGCATCTGTATAGTCATTATGAGCAAATACGCTACCGTAATTTTCTAGGGCAGGGATATTCAACGATAAAGTTTTAGCGGCGATTTTTCCATCATTACGTAAGGTCGTTTTGCTGCTGATATTGGCTTGATCGGCAGTTTGAATATTTCCGTTTTTCTGATTGATAAAGGTGTGTGCTTGTAAATCAAGTTGCTCAGATTTTAAAGCGCCATTATTTTCTAATCTGTCTGGCTGCTGAATCGTAAGTTTTCCTAAGGTGCCAATGGTGCCGTCATTTTGAAAAGTGGCTAAATTCTCAAATTTTAAATCCTGTTCAGATAATAAGCTGCCTGCATTTTGCAAAGTTTGAATTTCTAATTTAGCCTCTTTTGCTTGCAGTTGACTGCCTGCTTCTGTTTTTAAGGTATTGCCAGTTAAGTGTAAATTTTGTAGATGTATATTGCCTTCAATAGCATTAAGCAGATTGCCGTTCACCGTTAAATTAACAGACTGATTACTCACTATAGCCGCTTTATGCCCTGATTCCCCTTGATTTTTGAGGCGACCACTCACATGGATATGGCTAGATTCATTTGTTGGCTGCGTCGTTGCAGATGGTTGTGTAGCAGAGGCTGAAGAAGAGGGTTGATTGGCAGAAAGTTGCGCAGCTTGGTTAGGTAAAGAAACTGAGCTTTGCCCAAGTACAGCGTGACGATTTTCCACTTCCTGTGCATGAATATTTAGGGTGTCTTCTCCGGTATGGAAAATTGCGCCATGGTTATTGAGAGAGCCAAGTTCCCAAGCAAATTTTGCCGCATTAATTTCAGCACCAGAGGCATTGTTGAGCGTACCAATTTGCCAATTTTGCTTGCCACTCGTCGCCATTAGTCCCGAGTTGTTTAATGTGTTGGTGTGAATAGATTGATTACCTGCGCTTAAAATTTTCCCAGCATTTTCGAGCGTATCACTCTGATAATTAAATTCCCCTGCTGTTTTTAAGGTAGCGTGACGGCTGTTTGTAAATTTTTTGAATGCAAAGTTATAGTGCAATCATCTAAAACCCAACCCAATCCAAAGCAGATAAAAGAATAAAGTATCAATACAATCCATCCGCCATTCTTTGCGGATTTGCTTAATCCAAGCCCACATCTTTTCAATAGGATTTAAGTCTGGACTATAAGGGGGTAACCAAACTATCTCATGCCCATGCTCTTCAATGATTGCTTGAATATCACTGCGTTTATGAAAAGCGGCATTGTCCATTG
>NZ_LWHB01000157.1 GCF_001889065.1 Suttonella ornithocola
TTTTAGAAAAACAGTCAAGATCTTTCGAAAGACTCGCCTCAGCCTTTGCCTAAAGCGATTATTATTACCCTCAATATCCGTAGTATATCGCTTACCTATCTTTTTAACGTTACCATCAAAAGCCGTTAAGAAGCTATCCCAATTATCACAACAAATACAACCAAAACTAATTCCTAATGCCTCAAGTTTAGCTCTCAGTTGTTTAGCTGTCTTTAGATTGCGTTTCCCCCATACAAAAGCCATATCTCACCACTATCTGGATCATAAGCATAAATTAACCAGATTTTGTTTTTCTTATGACCTACATAGGTCCAAAACTCATCAATTTGGAGTTTTTGATAGGCGTTTTGTGTAGGTTTTATTTCACAGTTAGATTTCGCTAAGACATTTAGCACTTTATATTTGCTGACTTTCTCAATAACCATAATATCAGCAATACTACAGCCTCTAACAAGCATTAGACGTATTTTTGCATCAATATGCCTTTGACAGCCTTGGTAAGTTAAATCCATTTTATCAATGAACTGTCGATGACAATCTTTGCATTGGTAATTTTGCTTACCATAGATTTTCCGTCCATTCTTTTTTATACTGAGGCTTAGGCAACTTGGGCAGCTGATTGTAATTTATGTTTTCATAATCCCAAATTATCATCTTTTTCCAAGTTGTCTTTTTTATTTCTTAACCCAGCATACTTTTCAAACCACTACCACATAACTAAATAAAAGTAGATTCATAAAGTTATAGTAAAGTTTATAATGTTATAAACTTTACTATAGGCATTTTATCAATTTATCTTAATTTCTTTCTTATCTTTTTTTTGCCATTGCGTATGAAAACTTCCCTCATTATCTGTTCGACGATAAGTATGAGCACCAAAATAATCTCTTTGTGCCTGAATAAGCGTTGTAGGTAATGTTTTAGTTTGTAGACTATCAATAAAAGCTAAACCTGCACTGAGTACTGGAATTGGTATCCCTGCCTGCATTGCCCAACAATTAACCCTACGCCATGCTGGAAGAGAACGTTGTAATAGAGCTGAAAAATGTCCATCAGCAGCAAGCAAAGGCAAATCAGGCTGTTGACGATAAGCTGTAATAACTTCGGTAAGAAATTCAGCACGAATAATACAACCTTTACGCCAAATAGCCGCTAGCTGTGCTAGATTTATTTGCCAACCATATTCTTTTTCGGCAGACTGAATCTGACTAAATCCTTGACTATAAGCAATTATTTTAGCTCCCATAAGTGCCTGTTCTAAATCTTCTACTAAAGTATATCCTTCTGGATAACTTGGGAGATTCTCACTTTGTTGTTTAAAATGCATTTGAGCAGCTTGACGCATTTCTTCTGCCATGGAAATATTACGCGCAAAAGTCGCCTCAGCTATCATATTGACAGAAACACCAATTTCAAGCGCATTTTGAGTCGTCCAAGCGCCAGTTCCTTTTTGACCTGCTCTATCATCGATATTTTCAACTAATGCTTTTCCAGTATAATCTCTATGCGCTAAGATATCTGCGGTAATATCCATTAAGTAAGATGATAAGACTCCCTGATTCCACTTCTGAAAATATTGAGCAAGCTCTATAGGGGGGCAATTTAATGCACGAAGCATAAGGCTATAAGCCTCTGCAATAAGCTGCATATCAGCATATTCAATACCATTATGTACCATTTTTACATAATGTCCTGCACCATCTGTACCAACGTAAGCAAAACAGGGACGACCATCATCAGCTCGAGCAGCAATAGTTCTTAAATAGGAAGCTGCTTTCCGATAAGCATGCTCTGATCCGCCAAACATTAATGAAGGTCCATGACGAGCGCCATTTTCTCCGCCCGACATTCCGCATCCTGCAAAATGAATTCCCTTTTCTCTTAAAGCAAACTCACGACGTTGAGTATCTTTATAATAGGCATTACCTAAATCTACAATAATATCGTCTTTATTTAAATAAGGACTTAATGCCTCAATAGCTGCATCAGTTGCCTTTCCAGCTGGAACAACTAATAAAATTGTTCTAGGTGGCGTTAACTTATCAACCAAATTTTGCCAACTATCAGCCACAAAAATGCTTCCTGAATTATTATGCTCTGGATGATAACGTGCAGTACTTTCTGCCTTATTACTATCAATATCAAAAACCGTAACGTGGTTACCTTTATCTACTAAGTTATGCGCTAAAGCCGCTCCCATCACTCCACAACCCACTAGACCAATATATTGCGATTGCAAATGAGAAGAAAGACCATAAGCAGCTTCTAATCCTTTATCAAGTTGCTCAGAAGGCGTTAACGCTAAATCAATTTTTATTCCATTTTCTTCATTTTCTAAAGGCTCTAGCGTATCCAGCTGGGATCTTAAAAGTGCTGGTGGCATAAAATGCCCTTTTCTTGTTAGCATTCTTTCTCTATGCAGCGCTTCTGGTCCTGTAATATGAAGAAAATAAATATTCCCAGTTGCTTGAGACAATAGCTCTCGATAGCTTTTTTTCAAAGCTGAACAGGAAATAATACTACTCTTTCCTTGCTTTGCTTGAGCATCCATCCAATCTCTTAATGCAATTAACCAAGGATAGCGGTCATCATCATTAAGCGGAATGCCAGATTGCATTTTTTCAATATTCGCTTGCGGGTGAAAATCGTCAGCTTCTGCATAAGGCAATCCTAACGCGGCGGAGAGATTCTCCGCCAACGTGGTTTTACCGCAGCCACTAACGCCCATAACAACAAGGTGAAAAACGGAATCATTCATAAGCTGCTTTAACCTTTAGGCAAATAAAATATAAAGAATATAAACAAAAGCAAAACCAATAACAGACTCTAAAGTTTGTTGCATTGTCCAAACTTTTAAAGTGGTTTTGACATCCATTCCCATCAAACGCCCAACTAACCAGAAGCCAGAATCATTTACATGAGATGCACACACAGAACCTGCTGCCATTGCTAATACAATACAAGCAATAGCCGTGTCTGAGAATGCTCCACCAGCTACTACCGTACTAATTAAACTTGCAGTGGTTAATAACGCCACAGTCGCCGAACCTTGCGCAATTCGAAGAATAACGGCAATCAAATAAGCTGCAAAAATAACCGGAATACCTAAAGCACTTAATGACTGAGATAAAGCATCTCCAATACCAGAAGCTCGCAAAACGCCACCAAACATTCCACCAGCACCTGTAATTAAAATTACAGAGCAAACAGTCGGTAGAGAAGAATCCATGATTTTTTCTAGGACTGTTTTATCGTGGGTAATTTTTCTACCAAGCGTCAACATTGCTACTAACGTTGCAATTAAAAGCGCAACCGGTGTATTACCAATTAAAATCAGAAATTTAACCCAAACTGCATCTCCTGAAAGATTACCAGATTTCACTAACGCTGATAAACCAGTATTCATAAAAATCAATAAGACTGGTAATAACAATAAAGCAGCAATTACTCCTACAGAAGGAGGATGATTAGGTAATTCATTATCTGAAACGCCAGCAAAAAGATCTGGAGAATTAACATTTACGCGTTTTGAGATAAAACGTGCCCAAACGACACCAGAGAGATAAAAAGTTGGAATAGCAACAATCAATCCTAATACGGTAATAATGCCTAAGTTAGCATTTAAGATTACCCCTGCCCCAACTGCGCCGGGATGAGGTGGTAAAAATACATGCATAACAGAAAAGGCTGCTGCTGTAGGAATACCATATAAAATCACTGGACCATTCAAACGCTTAGCTACCGCAAATACAATCGGTAACATAATAATAAGCCCTGCATCAAAAAAGATAGGAAAACCAACCAATAAAGAGGCAACGCCTAACGCCAGTGGAGCATGCTTTTCACCGAACTTATTAACCATAGAATCCGCTAAAACCTTAGCACCACCTGAAGCCTCTACCAATTTTCCCAACATTGCCCCAATACCAACAAGTAAAGCAACTGAGGCAAGTGTTGAGCCAAATCCACCGGTCAATGTTTTCAAAATATTTTCCATTGGAATACCGGTAGCAAAAGCGGTTAATAAGCTAACAAGAATTAAAGTAAGAAAAGCATGTAACCGAAATACCATTACAGCTATCAGAATAACAAAAATTGCTATAGCAGCAATACTAAGCAATGTACCTGCGCTCATGGTTTGAGACCATTCAAGAGCTGAGTTCATAATATTATCTCCAACTAATTAAGCCGAATAGGGGACTACCGCTTTTCGACAGGTGGATAAGCTGTAATCCCACCAATTAAGTCTAAATATAAATTATCTAGACATAACAATCTGAAAAGCTCAAATTGCATTATTGATATTAACAGAGTATTGACAAAAAAAACATAAACAAATCTACAAATATATTTCTAATTAATTATTTTGATATGATATTTATGAATAGATTATTTATAAAATTATTTTTCACTGAAAGAAACAAAATAAAACATAAAAAAACACTTCTGATACATTACAGAAATAGTAAATCGTCACTTTTTAGGGGCTAATATTTTTCATCTATTTAAGACACTTAGTAAAATTAGTATAAATAAATAGATAGATAGTCTTAGACTGGGAATGATTTTTTACAGTTATATAAGTATTTCTACGCATATAAAGTGCTAGCTATAAAATATATATAAGCTAAGATTAAAGCTCAAAAGATAATTTTTTAACAATAAATATCTTTTTACTTAAATTTCTAGATGCTAATTATAACCAAAGCATAAAGCATTACTGCTTTATTAAACAATTAAGCTATTATTTCTAAATCATTCAAATAAAAAATAAATTGTTTACAAAAAAATATTATATCTATAGAAATAATAAGATTTATAAAATAAAAACACATCATAGAGCAATCCTATGATGTGTAATAATGCTATACAGATGAATAACTTTATACGCTAATTATTAGAGCGTTATTTCTTGTCCTTTTTTCTGAGCGACTGCTAAATCATAAATATGCTTTGCTACAACAATATCTAAAACAGCACTCCCTGTACTTTTGAAAAAAGTAATCTCAGTATCATTTTCACGCAAGGGTTTTTCACCATTAATGGCTTCGCCGAGTTCGCCCGTTACTTTTTCAACACTAAACTTTCCTGCCTTAATAGGCGTTATAAAATCCCCACTTTCATGAAGAACACCATCACGAGTATCTAAATAAATTTTACTTGCCTTTTCTAATACTTCCGCCAGTATCTCTTGCATCTCTGGTGTATAAGAACCTACACCGTTAATATGCGCTCCAGCTTTTAATTTAGAAGCATTGAATACAGGTTGCTTTGATGTAGTGACTGCGGTAATAACATCCGCTTGCTCTACCATTTTATCGGCATCTTCACTGGCGCTAATTTGTACATTATATTTTTCGCCAAATTTAGCTTGCATAGCTTTAGCAAATTCTTGCGCACGTTGATGATCAATATCAAACACAAAAACTTGCTCAATAGGACGAACACAAAGGACTGCCTCTAATTGTCCTTCCGCTTGACCGCCCGTTCCAAATAAAGCAAATACCTTGCTATCTTGACGCGCCAACAAATCCGTTGCCGCACCTGCCACTGCACCAGTACGCATACGCGTCAAATAAGTGCCATCTAATAACGCGCATACTTCTCCCGTGCTACTATCAAGCAAAACCATTGTTGCTGGAACAGCAGTTTTTCCTTTATCTGGATTATTCGGATAAACAGAAACAATTTTTATACCTAATGCCTCTGCATCGGCTGCATAACCTGGCATATACAAACTTTGTCCATTATGTTTTGCAACATTTAAGTTGGCACGTAGTGGAATATCTGCGCCACCAGCAGAATAAATACTTAGCGCATCTTTATCTGCCTGAATAATATCTTTCATTGTCACAATCTCTGCCATTTCAGCAGCACTTAATAGCAATACCTGCATATATTTCTCCTCTAATTGATCTCGTTTAGCGACAAGTATACCGTATGCACTATAAAATTACGGCAATCACTACCCATTTAAGTAGTGGTTTGAAAAGTATGTTCATCAAACCCAACTATAATTAATATAATGGAAGAGTAAGTCAAATACCTTAAAATGATTCACCAGCTTTTTAGAAAAACAGCAAGTCTTTCGAAAGACTCGCCTCATTCTTTGTCTAAAGCGATTATTATTACCTTCAATATCCGTAGCATATCGTTTAGCTATCTTTTTAACGTTACCATCAAAAGCTGTTAAGAACCTATCTCAATTATCACAACAAATACAACTAAAACTTATTCCTAATGTCCCAAGTTTAGCTCTCAGTTTCCTATAGTAAAAGTCCACTAAACAGGTTACACATAGCTGTATGGCATACTCATCAGAGTATCGACAAATGCTATATCTATCATCTCTTGAGTGGCCAGCTCAACATCTCTTAAGCCTTGCCATTGTGGTTTGTCATATTTAATGACCTCCGCTTTGTATAGTTTGTTGACACTCTTTGCCAATGCATTGTCATAGGCATCGCCGGTTCGCCCTACCGATGCCTTTATGCCGGCTTCTTTCAGTCTTTCGCTGTAACCTATAGATAAGTAC
>NZ_LWHB01000158.1 GCF_001889065.1 Suttonella ornithocola
AAAAATGGTAGCTTTTATTCGTTGGTTTTTGCTTTTTCGAGTATAAAAATGGAGTAAACTGGCGTTGTTATAATAAATAAAGACACATCATTGTGGATGGATGTGTCGGTATGAGAAAAGCGATAGTCAACGGAGGAAAGAGAATGGATGCAGCTTTTTTTGCGGGAATAAGGAATTACCTGCAGCGGCTGTTTTGGATGTTGTTTCAAATGCGCCGATGGATAGGCTATGTTAATGCGCAGTCTTTGCAATATGATTTTTGGGCGGGATTAACTGGTGCCGTTATGGTTTTGCCTCAGGGAATTGCTTTTGCTCTGATTGCAGGACTACCGCCGGAGTTTGGGCTATACAGTGCTATTGTGGTGCAAGTGATAGCAGGGTTTTTTGGTTCTTCTCTGCATATGGTAACAGGTCCAACGGTTGCTTTATCTATTGTTATTCCGGGGATTATTGATGACTATGCCACAATAGGTAGCCCGCAATATATTGGACTTTCGCTGACTTTGATGATGATTGTTGGTGCCATTCAGCTATGCTTTGGTTTATTTCGTTTGGGTAGTCTGGTTAATTTTATCTCTCATACTGTTATTATTGGCTTTACTGCTGGTGCTGGATTATTGATTATGGTGAGTCAATTGCCAGCATTTTTAGGGACTAGTTTGCCACAGGGATTGAGTTTTTTAGATAAATGGCCGGCAATTTATGAACGGTTATCACTCACAGACCCGG
Organism: Suttonella ornithocola; assembly: GCF_001889065.1. GTDB lineage: Bacteria > Pseudomonadota > Gammaproteobacteria > Cardiobacteriales > Cardiobacteriaceae > Suttonella_A > Suttonella_A ornithocola. Next base: position 730 of record NZ_LWHB01000158.1, read on the forward strand.
CAAGCGTTATTATCGCTGCTGTAACGTTGTTTACGGCGCTTTGGATTCGGCGTTGGAATCGGCGGTTTCCGCATATGTTGATTGGTATGTGTGTTGGTGCACTGACGGCTATTTTGTTGGGCAGTTTTGCAGAGTCAGTAGATACCTTAGGCGCTTTGCCAGCACATTTACCACAAGTCGCCTTTCCAGAGTTGCGATTTTCGATGGTTTCAGAGCTATTTCCCTCTGCTTTTGCTTTGGCGTTATTAGGGCTCATTGAGGCGGTTTCTATTGCTCGTTCAATCGCTATTCGCTCGCATCAACGCATTGATAGTAATCAAGAGTTTTTTGGGCAAGGACTTGCCAATATGGTTGGAAGCTGTTTTTCTTGCTATGTCGGGTCTGGTTCGTTTAATCGCAGTGCGGTTAATTATGATGCGGGGGCAAGAACGCCTTTTGCTTTGCTATTTACGTCGTTGATTGTTATTGTGGTATTGGTCTTTATTCCTTGGATAACCAAATGGTTACCCATGCCTGCAATGGCGGCTACCATTATGCTAGCAGGGTATAATTTATTTGATTTTAAGCATATTAAATTAATTTTTAAGTCTAGCAGTAGTGAGTTTGCCATTATTGTTGTCACTTTTTTATCAACATTGTTTTTGAATTTAGAGTTCGCAATTTATGCCGGTGTAATTTTATCGCTGGTATTGTATTTACAAAAAACCAGTCATCCAAGAATTACCCCCGTTGATTTTTCTCAAGTAACGCCAGTTTTTGAAAAAGATGCAGAGCCGTCTAATTTAACGGTTTTACGGCTAGATGGTTCTTTATTTTTTGGTGCGGTGAATCATGTGCAAAATCGCTTGGCAGCTTTAGGAGAAGGAAAAGGATGGCAACATGTGGTGCTGCTTGCTGAAGGCGTGAATATTATCGATGTTTCTGGTACAGAAATGCTGATTGCTGAACGTCGGCGATTACAGAAGTTTGGCGGCGATTTATATATTATTGGTTTGAAACCCCATGTGAGAGATAAATTAAGAAAAACACCTTATTGGCGACCGCTTGGCGGACCGTATCATTTATATATTGAAACGTATATTGGTTTTCGGGCGATTTGTAAAATGATCGGTATTCGGAATTATCGAGAGTTTATGAAACATCTGTTTCGAGATTACAATAAAATTTAGCCGATAATGGGTACTATCCTCTATTGGCTTGAAAGCTAAAAAGTGGCAAGTTAGTATGACTTTTTAAAATGAGAATCTTTTTATGAATAAAAAACGCTTTATTGGATTATCTTTTCTATTAACCAGTTTATTATTAGGTGCTTGTGCTAGTAATGATGCCGTGTTGCCAGAAACATCTAAAACAAAGCAAGCAGCTACTAAGCGAGAAATGGTTAAAAATGCTCGTAGTGCAGTGAGTTGGAATGGGGTTTATCAAGGAATTTTTCCTTGTGCGGGTTGTGAGGGCGTGGCAACTATGTTGCAGTTAAACGCAGATTCAACGTATCTACTGCGAACAAGAATGCTCGGTAAAGAAGAAATTGATAGAAAGAGTGAAGGTAGCTTTACTTGGATGCCAGATAACAGTCATATTCAATTACAAGGGCATTCTCAAAATCGTTTTTTTAGAGTCGGCGAGGGCTTTTTACAGCTGACTTTACCTGATGGTAAGCCCATTCCTTCCAATAATCCAGAAGCGTTTTTCTTAGAAAAAACGGATTAATCTTGTATCAAATTTTTCTAAAAAGATGAGTTTTCTATGTTGGTTGATGCTGTCAATCTTTTAGCGAATTAAATAGTTTATCGCTTAATAAAATGAGTAATTCATATCTTATTTAAAAAGTGTAACTAATTCTCTTGAAAATAACGTGTAATCATCTAAAAAATAAATGGATGATTACACGATAAATAAAGATTAAAAACAGCTTTGAATAAAGATACTATTTAACTTATTGTTAAGTGGTTATCTTATAACTATTTAGTTTGATAGCTTTTTCTCAAGTTTTTCCCAAAAGTGTTCTGCTAGATTTTGTCCTGTGGCAGCAGCAATTTCTCGTAAACACGTTGGGCTGGTGACGTTAATTTCAGTGATATATCCGCCAATGACATCTAGTCCGACTAAGAATAAACCTTCTCGTTGAATGATAGGTTTGACGTGTTCTACGAGTTCATATTCTCGTTGGGTCAGTGGTTGAACAACGCCGCGTCCGCCAGCAGCTAAGTTCGCGCGGAATTCCCCATCTTTGGGTAATCGAGCCAATCCATGGTCAATGGCTTCTCCATCAATAATGAGAATGCGTTTATCGCCTTCAGTCACTTTGGGTAGAAAGCCTTGTACCATCAAGGTTTCATTTCCATCAGGATTCATCGCATCTAAAATAGCAGTGGTATTTTTATCACCTAAGGTGAGTTTAAAAATGCCCATTCCCCCCATACCATCTAAGGGTTTTAGAACCGCTTCTTTATGGGTGCGCAGGAAGTCTAAAATATCTTCACGCGATTTGGTAATGAGGGTTGGTGGTGTGCATTCTGGAACTTGAGCAATCGCAAATTTTTCATTGATGTTGCGTAGTGCTGAAGGTGGATTGATGACGGTCACGCCTTGTTCGACTAATAAATCTAGCATATAGCTATCATAGATATAGCGCAGGTTAAAAGGCGGATCTTTACGTTGTAAGACGACATCTACAGTTGATAAATCAATTTCTTCTTCGTTACAGATGCGGTAATAGTCTTCTTCTCGGTCAAAGCATTCGATGGTGCGGACATAGGCTTTAACCATGCCATCACGCACAGACCAGTCTGCTTGATTAAAGATTTTAACGGTCATTCCCCGTGCTTGAGCGGTGAGCATTAAAGCAAAAGTAGTGTCTTTATAAGGCTTGATTTCGTCAATATCATCCATTAGAACAGCAACCGTTTGCATGTTTTTCTCCTAAATAAATTGATAGCGCTATCATAGCTTATTTTAATGCTTTTCTTTCGTCTTCTAAGATTAAGCGTTATGATTGAGAGAGTATGCTTTAATTGAGAATAAGTATGAATTTTTCCCAACTTCCTTTATCTGGTGGATACATTGGTATTGAGCGTGAAACGTTACGTTGTGATCAAAATGCAATGCTTGCTAATACACCACATCCCAACCAATTAGGAAATGTCTATACACATCCGAATATTACGATTGATTATGCGGAGTCGCTTTTAGAATTGGTTACCGATGCGCACTTGAGTCCTAGTGCAGTTTATGCGCAGTTATTGCATTTGCATCAGTATACGGCTCAGCATTTAGAAAATAACCAGCAGTTATGGGCGGCAAGTATGCCTTGTCGATTACCTGAAAAGTCAGAAGAGATTGAAATTGGTTATTTTGGGCAAAGTAATGGCGGAAAAATTAAGCGTTTATATCGTTTGGGTTTATCCCACCGCTATGGTCGCTCCATGCAAATGATTGCTGGCGTGCATTTTAATTATTCACCACCAGAAGCCCTATGGGAAGCGCTGGCGGCTAGTGAATATAGCCGTGTCGATCAGGCATATAAAAATCGCCGATATATGGGAATGTTGAGGAATTTACAGCGATATGGTTGGTTAATTTGTCATCTATTTGGTGCTTCTCCAGCTGTCGATAAAAGTTTTTCTCCTGCACATGGCGTGTTACAGTCATTTAGCAAAGAAACTTTAGGATGGAAGAATGCAACCAGTTTGCGGATGAGCCAGTTAGGGTATCAAAATAAAGTAGATTTTACGGTGAGCTTTAATCGCTTAGAGGATTATTTGAGTGATTTGGCAGAGGCTGTTCTTACGCCTGCACCCGCTTATGAATATTTAGGACTAAAAGATGCGCAGGGAGAGTATCAGCAGATTAGTACGCATATTCTGCAAATTGCCAATGAATACTATACTGCTGCGCGACCTAAGCAACCGATAAAAAAAGGGGAATTGCCCGTTATCGCTTTAAAAGGGCGTGGGATTGCTTATGTGGAGCTGCGACTTTTAGATAATAATCCTTATGATCCTTGCGGCATTAGCTTGGCACAAATCCACTTTTTAGAAACATTCCTATTATGGGCTTTGTTGACGCCAGCAGCTGAGTTTACTCATAGAGATTACAATGAGCTTAATCATAATCGCTTACGAACTGCGTGTTGCGGCTTGAATGGACAACAAATTCTCTATCATCAGGGAGAAGAGCGCTCAAGTCAGACATGGGCAGAAGAATTATTAACGCAATTATTACCTATTGCTTGTGCACTGGATGAACAAGTGGGCGGAAACGCCTATGAAAATGCGATACAAAAACAAATCCAAGCTAATGAAGGGAAGATTTTGCGTTTGCCAGAGCAAGTTCAACAAGAGATTGCCACAACAGAATATCTTGAATGGGCAAATGCTTTAAGTCAGCAACATCAAAAAGTGTATCAACAAGCATTAACCCCAGAGGTTCAGCAGTCTTTGGACGTCTTGAAAACCCGTTCGCTTAAGGATTTTGCTGCAATAGAAGCCACTGCACAAACACAAGCCCCTTTTGAGCATTACTTGGCGCATTATTTCGATTCTTTAAAAAAAGAATATCTTAATCAAGAGAAAGGCGAAGCATTATTGGATAAATATGCTAAGTTAGGCGCTGATACTCCTGTCACACAAGACCATGAAGCGAGCTGTGGCTGCGGCTGTCAGCATCAGAGATAAATATTGTTAAAGCAGCTAAAGAAGCAAAATATTTCGTTTGTTTAGCGTATGCAATTGGCAAACTTGGGTTTTATTTTGCTTCGATTGATTATATAATGCGATCGCCCCTAACCCACACTCCCGACACACAATCGGGAAAAGAACTAGAAAAATCTTGTTATTACGCGCAAAAAACGCTAGTATTTGCGCCCTTTATTTATTGTGTTCGGAGAAACCCAACATGTTAAAAACCTACACTGCAACGCCTGCAAGCGTTAGCCGCGATTGGTACGTTGTCGATGCAGAAGGCAAAACCTTAGGTCGTCTTGCCACTGAAATCGCTCGTCGCTTACGTGGTAAACATAAACCAGAATACACGCCAAACATTGACACTGGCGACTACATTATCGTTATCAATGCTGACAAAATCAGCGTTACTGGTCGTAAAGGCAACGATAAAATGTATCACCACCACACTGGCTATATCGGTAATTTGAAAAGTGCAAACTTCAATCAAATGCAAGAGCGTCGTCCAGGCAAAGTTCTTGAGTTAGCGGTTAAAGGCATGCTTCCACGTGGTCCTTTAGGTCGTACTCAGTTGAAAAAGCTTAAAATTTATAGCGGTAGCGAGCATGAGCATGCTGCGCAACAGCCTATCACCTTGGACGTATAAGGATATCTCATGACAGAACAATACTACGCAACTGGTCGCCGTAAAACCTCATCTGCCCGTGTATTCCTACGTCGTGGCAGCGGCAATATCGTGGTTAACCAAAAACCATTAGATGAATATTTTGGTCGTGAAACGGCTCGCATGGTCGTTCGCCAACCATTAGAAGTCGTCGATATGAAAGACAATTTCGACTTCTATATCACTGTTACTGGTGGTGGCTCTAGCGGTCAAGCAGGTGCGATTCGTCATGGTATCGCGCGTGCATTAAAAGCTTATGATGAAAATTTACGTGAGCCTTTACGTAAAGCTGGCTTCCTAACTCGTGACGCTCGTGAAGTTGAACGGAAAAAAGTGGGTCTTCACAAAGCCCGCCGTGCAACTCAGTTCTCAAAACGTTAATCACGTTTCACGAACACAACCCGATGCTTTGCATCGGGTTTTTTATCAATGCTACTTTCTTCTGTTTTTAAATATAGTAAGTATTTATAAAACAGCTTTGTTTTTACTTTCTCTGATTTGCGCGATAGATAGAATGACGACGTTTTTATCTAAAGTCGCTATAATATCTCCTTTTACTCATTCATCTTATGCAGATTTTTCACTGGCATAAAGGCTTTAGCTTTCCAGAACAAACAGCAGTTGTTATTGGTAATTTTGATGGCGTTCATCGTGGACATCAAGCGATGATTGCGCGCTTATTCGCACAGGCAGAAAAGCGTTCATTAGTACCAATGGTGATGAGCTTTTATCCTCATCCAAGAGTAATTGTCGGAAATGAAACCCCAGCGATATTGTCAACGATGCGTGATAGAGCATTTTGGCTGAAACATTATGGGGTAAAAAATTGGCTATTAGTGCCATTTACTTCTCAGTTCCGCCAGACATCACCAGAGCGATTTATTGAGCAGGATTTGCATGAAAAGTTAAAAGTTCGTTATTTATTGGTTGGAGATGATTTTCGGTTTGGCTATCGTGGGGCAGGGGATTTTGATTTACTACAATCTCAAGCACAGCGGTTTAATTATGAAGTGGAGTCTTTACCCACTATTTGCGCAGATGGAGAACGAATTTCTAGCTCGGCTATTCGCCAAGCGTTAGCAAAGCATCAGATAAGTAAGGCCACAGATTTACTTGGACATGCGCTTACTTTTACAGGGCGCGTGCATCGTGGTGCGGGTCGTGGACGCTTAATGCAAACCAGAACGGTTAATTTACATGTTCCACTCGCATGGTGTTTACCCGACGGTGTCTATGTGATTAAATTGCAAACTTTTAGCAATCAAGCGCAAACGCTATGGGGAGTTGCAAATTTAGGCGGCGCTCCGACGTTTGGCAGTCAGCAACGAAAATTAGAAGCGCATGTGTTTGCTGAACTCGGTGAACAATATGGGCAAATCGTGCAAGTTTCGTTTTATCATTATTTGCGCGAAGTGAAAACTTTTCCCGATGCAGACGCATTACAACAACAAATTCAAAAAGATATTCAAGCGGCGCAAGTATTTATTGCCGCACAAGCATAAAGGCAACTCATGGCAGACTATAAACATACGCTTAATCTTCCTCAAACGGATTTTCCAATGCGCGGCAATTTGCCACAGCGCGAGCCAGAAATGTTAAAGTTTTGGCAGGAAAATAAAATTTATGAAAAACAACGTGAAGCTTTTAAAGGACGTGAAAAATACATTTTGCATGATGGTCCACCGTATGCAAATGGTTTGATTCATGTGGGACATGCGTTAAATAAAACGTTAAAAGATATTATTACCAAATCGCGTCATTTATTAGGCTATGACAGTCCTTATGTGCCAGGTTGGGATTGTCATGGTTTACCGATTGAGCAAAAGGTTGAGCAAAAAATTGGGAAGCCAGGTCCTAAAGTAAGTGCT
>NZ_LWHB01000159.1 GCF_001889065.1 Suttonella ornithocola
TTAATCATGCTATAGACGGTGAATTTGCTGATCTTGTAGCGCTTTGCAACAGCGCGCCAAGTTTCTCCATTAGCAATATCGTTAAGAATTTTCTGTCGGAATTGGCTGCAGTAGGTCATAGGATATGCTCAGTTTGTTTTTGATAATTCTACTACAAGTTGTTCTTTATATCTGCTTTGGATAGATTGGATTATAAGTGATTTGACTATATTACTGATGGAGAAAATACCGTTGTTGTTAATGGCGGTCATAAACATCTGACTCGTGTGACTGGCACTGGCTGTGCACTTTCTGCCATTATTGCTGCAACCATTACTTGTGGCGAAACATTTACTGGCGCTGCTGCTGCTTGTGTATTTATGAAAAATGCAGGGGAATATGCTGCCAAACATAGTCAAGGTCTTGGTAGCTTTGCTAGTGCTATCTTAGATGGACTGACTATTCCAAAAGAATAATCAGCAACTTTTATAAAGCAGACTAATCCGTCCACAAGGGGTCAACATCAATCCCTACACGCACATTTAACGCCTTGCCTTGCGCCAGCAACCAAGGCATTAAATAAGGCAACTGTTTTTGCAAATCAACCTTATTTTTTGCCTGCAACAATAAATGTGCCCGATGTTGACCATCTTTTCTTGCCATCACTGCTGGCGCGGGACCAAACCATTGCCAGTCTTTTCCAACTTCTGCCGATAACGCACCTTGCTTCGTTAAAGCTAGCGCTTGTAACACCTTTTCCGCTTGTTTATGTCGAGCAAATAATAACGCTTGCGCGCTATACGGAGGTAAATCATTTTCCTTTCTACTTTCGGCTAACCATTTGAGCGTTGTCGAATAAGGCTGATGAAACACATTAAAAATCGGATGCGAAGGTAAACGGGTTTGCACCCAAATATGACCTGAAGACTCTCGCCCAGCACGCCCACCGACTTGCACTAATTGCTGCGCTAAGCGTTCCTCTGCACGAAAATCGCTACTATAAAGCGCACTATCTGCATCAATGACAGCAACTAGCTGTAATTTAGGAAAATGATGCCCTTTCGCCAGCCATTGCGTCCCTAAAATAATATCGACTTCACCTTGATGAATTTGTGCTACTGCCGATTGAAATTGCTTAGCCGTTGTAAAAACATCGCTATCAATTCTTAAGATACGTGCCATCGGAAATTGCTGACGAACGGACTGTTCCAATCTTTGCGTGCCCATTCCAATCAATACTAGCGACGCACTTCCACAACTGGGGCAACGCGTTGGCAACAGTTGTATACGACCACAATGATGGCATTGCATTCGGCGTTCAGCAAGATGGGCTGTCATTGTGGCATCGCAAGCAGGACATTCACTTTTCCAACCACAATCTTCACATAACAAAATTGGCGCATATCCTCTGCGATTTAGAAATAACATAACTTGCTGATTGGCTTGCAACTGACGATGAATTTCACCAATCAAACGAACGGATAGCCCACCGACCTGCTCACAATAAGAAAGATCATCAATCGTAATTTTAGGGGGAGCAGTTGCTTGTATGCGTTTCGTTAACTTTAAATGTCCCCAATGTCCTAACGAGATTTGCCGCCAAGTTTCCAAAGAAGGCGTTGCGCTGCCCAACAAAATCGGAATACCTAACAACTTAGCGCGAGCAATCCCCATATCTCGAGCATGATAACGGAATCCATCTTGCTGCTTATAAGCTTGTTCATGCGATTCATCAATAATTATCCCTCGTAAATTGGCAAAATCCGTAAATAATGCCGAACGCGTTCCAATCAATAATTGAATATCGCCTGCTTTAGCTGCTTGCCACGTTGCCAACTTTACAGCATCCGTCATGCCGCTATGATGAATTCCTACTGGAATGGATAAACGCTCAGATACGCGATGATACAATAACTCTGCAATCCCTATTTCAGGCGCCAATAATAAAACCTGCCCACCATTTTCTGTTAATTGAATAATTCTCTGCAAATAGACTTCTGTTTTTCCAGAGCCCGTTACGCCTTCCAAAACATCAACAACAAATTCCTTACGACTCGATAATGCGTTTAATGCTGCTATTTGTTCATCACTTAATATCGGAGCAGATTGAATACTTTTTTCCGTATAAACAAACCGCTCTGACACCTCTAACCACCCGCGCGCACATAAATCTGCTAACCACGCAGGCGATAGTTGAAATTGCTGTTTTAGCAAATCTTCCGCTATCCAATTTTGCGTCGCAGACAAAACCGCGCGCTGCTTCTCGCCTAAGCGCCCAATTTTGGCTTTTTCTCCTTCTGAGGTTACTCGATAAAAACGCGGTAACTGTCTAACATTTTCTTGCCCATGCAATAATGCGTTTGGTAGCGCTGCTGCCAAAACTTCGCCAAAAGGATGCTGATAATAGCGTGCCGCATATTTTAAAAACGCAAATAAATGATCAGAAAACAAACTGACTTCATCTAAGACCGCGGTTACCTTTTTAACCTTAACTCCTGCCGGTGCTGGCGTATGCCCAACAACTATTCCTAAAATTTCTCGTCCACCAAAAGGAACCTGTACTCTTACACCAATCGGTAAATACCTATCCGCTTCATAAGAAAAAGCCTCAAACAATGGCTTAGACAATGCTACTGACGTCGGAAAATAATTCATGTTATCCTATAACGTTTTAAACGAACTAATATTCATGACTGCTCCGCTCATCTTTCTAGAGAATATTTCCTATCATATTGGAAACTATCCTATTCTAAAAAATATCAACTTTTCCATTGAAACAGGCGAACTACTCACCATCGTTGGTCCAAATGGCGCAGGTAAAAGCAGTTTACTGCATATTATTCTAGGGCATATTCGTCCAAGTAGCGGAAAAATCCAACGCAAAAAAGACTTACGCATGGCTTACGTTCCACAAAGCTTTCACCCGCCAGTTGATTTACCCATTACGATGCGTCGTTTTTTAAAAGACATTCCACAATCTGCACATTCAGATACACTAAAACGACTTAATATTTCACATCTATTAGATAGCCCCTTACAAAATCTTTCTGGCGGTGAAACACAGCGACTTCTACTTGCTCGCGCCATGCTATTACAACCTGACCTTATCGCCTTAGATGAACCTGCCGCAGGCATTGATCCCGCTGCTTTAGATAACTATTATCAAACCATTCGTGACCATCAACTACAAAGCGGATGCGCAATCGTCATGATTTCCCATGATTTACATTTAGTGATGGCAGCAAGCGATCGCGTACTTTGCTTAAATAAACACATTTGTTGCGCAGGTAAACCACAAGACGTTATTTCACATCCAGAATTTCAAGCCCTTACTGGACAATCTGCTGCCATTGGGGTTTATACCCATCATCATCAACACATTCATCTTTAAACACTATGAACTTTCTATTGAATTTTGTCTTAATTCCTTGGGCATCTGCGGTTATCGCTGCTGCTGCCGCTGCTCCCTTAGGTGGCATTATTGCTTGGCGACGCTTAATCTATTTTGGTGAAGCCTTAGCGCATGCTAGCTGGTTAGGCATTGCGCTTGCATTATGGCTCAATATTCCTCTTTACCTTGGAATATGGGCAACTACTCTTTTAATGATTATATTGCTCATTTTATTGCGCAGCCGCGGAACAGATGATGGCAATAACATACTAGGAACGCTTTCACATCTCATGCTTGCATTAGGCGTTATCGCTCTATCGCAAATGGAAAACATTCGAACAGACTTATTTGGCTATCTCTTTGGTGATATTTTAAACACTACCGCTAATGATTTAATCATCATTAGTATTGCTGCTATTGTCGTATTAGTTGCTCTCATCAAACTTTGGCAGCCACTTATTATGCTAACCGTTTGCGAAGACATTGCTCGAACTGAAACTCCCCATATTCAACGCTATGAAGCCCTATTTTTACTGCTATTAGGCGGATTTGTAGGCATCATGATGCAATTACTCGGCTTAATCCTAGTCATGGCATTTCTTATCATTCCTATCCAAACCGCTAATCGTTTTGCTCATACGCCAGAACAATGCGCCTGCTTTGCCGCACTAATTGCTGCAATTTCCGCCACTTTAGGCGTAGGCTTAGCCTTTTTGGCAAACTACCCCGTTGCGCCAGCCATAGTCGCCATTAGCGGAGGATTTTACTTTTTAGCTCAAGTCATAAACCTCATTAAAATCAGAAAAAATCATTGACTTACCGAGCTAACTTCCCTACTATGCGCGCCAATTTTATCCTAACTAAGGAGAGTGTATGACCACAACTGTAAAAAAATATACACCCAAAGCAAACGAAGAATACATGAATCCAAAACAAATTGAATATTTCACAGCTCTACTCAATCAATGGAAGCAAGAGATTTTGGAAGAAAGTGAACGCACCAAAGAATATCTCAAAGACGAAAATACCCACACAGCTGATCTCAATGACCGTGCCTCTCAAGAAGAAGAATTCTCCTTAGAATTGCGCACTCGTGACCGTCAGCGTAAGCTTCTCCATAAAATTGAAAAAGCATTAGAACGCATTAGTTTAGGTCAATTTGGCTACTGCGAACATTGTGATGAAGAAATTGGTTTTCAACGGCTAGAGGCACGCCCAACCGCTGAACTTTGTATCGATTGTAAACAGCTGGCTGAACGTAAAGAACGTGGCTTCTTTAATGACCGTTAAATTAAAATGCGATTCAAAAAACTCATCTTTATCCCAATAACAGCGCTAATTATAGCGCTGTTATCATATTTACTCATTGCTTATCTATTAGGTGCAATTAAAATAAAACCGCTGCATCAAACCTACCAAGACATTCCTATCTATCTCACTACGAACGGCGTCCATACTGACATTATCCTTCCGACAAAAGTAGCGGATATCGATTGGCTAAAACTGCTCGATCCTAACGATGCTCTGATTCCTATACAGCATCCTAAATATATTGCCTTTGGTTGGGGAGAACGCAAAGTTTACTTAGAAACTCCTTACTGGAAAGATTTAACCATTAAAAATGCTATAAATGCACTTATCGGCAATAACGAAACCGTTCTACATGTTGACTATTTAACCTCACTACCCAATAACCAACCATTAACACAACTTTGGATAGACCAGAAAAATTATCAACTGCTTTCACAAAACATCACGCAAACCTTTAAACGACAGCATACCCAAATCATTCCCATTCCAAATGCTCATTATGCTACCAATGACGCTTTTTATCTCGCCCATGGTCGCTATCATTTATTCAATACTTGCAACACATGGGTAAATAACCAACTCAAACAAGCCAATCTTCCTGCTGTTATTTGGACGCCTTTTTCCTCTCCCCTAATGAACTTGTCTTCTCAAAATGCGCCTTAAATATTCTCCTATTAAAACTTTTTTCTCTATACTCCTGCTACTTTTTCTAGCAGTTTTTATAGGTATCACACTTTACTTTTGGCAAGCCGCAAAAACTTTTCAACAGCAACCCGCTACTGAAATTTCTCTACCGAATCTTAACGGATTTAATCTAAAAAACATAACATGTGAACCGAGTGAATGCCTTTTACTCACGCTAGATAAACCGAATCTACTCGCACCTAAATGGAAAAACTTTCGACAGGAAATACAAAAACATAATCCGTCTTTATCAGACTCAAACCAACCTCAAGCCATTCTCATCTTACTGCATGGCTTACATGGACAAAAAGAACAATTCCTAGCTATCGCAGCACGTTATGCTGCTATTGGATTTGCTGTCATTATTCCGGATTTAGCTGCTCATGGTACAAATCAAGCGAAAAGCAATGCCTTTGGCAGTCAAGTATCAGAAACAAAAATTGTATTTAGTGCATTACAAGCGGCACAAAAACACTTTCAAAAACCACTACCGGTCTCATTATGGGGCTATTCCATGGGCGGTTCATATGCCAATTTTGCTGCTGCTCAAGCACCTGATACCTTTCAAGCGCTGGTTATTGTCTCCAGTTTTGCACAAATAGATGATGTCTTAAAAAATAAAATATCCTATCTACCGGACTTTATACAAAAACTTCTAATAGCATACTTTAATAAAATCGTCTTACTGAGAACAGGCGTCAATACACATCTCATTCAGCCACAAAAAGCTGCTCAAAAAATCGCGCTACCAATTTTTCAAGTTCATGGTGCCTTAGATAAACTGGTACCACCCTCTCAAGCGCAAATATTGCATGATACCTACCCAAGTTCACAAAAAACTTTATTAATTGTCCCAGATGCTGGACACAATGATATAGTGCGATCAGCTAAAAAACAAAACATCCTATAGCCCTTATCTAGCCATTCTGGCGGTAGATAACGTTCTGTTTTTTAGCTGATTTGACTATATTTTTATTCGCGCTACGCCTGTCTATGCGCCAACTGCGCAATTTTTACTTCAAGAAACTTTAAAAAATAGGCTCTAGACTAGCAAAGATTGGAAAAATTACTTAATCAAGTTCCAAAGATGGCATTGCAGATCACCAGAGTTCTAATTCCAGCGCTACTCGCACTCTTTTAAGTGAAGCTTAAAATTGGCTATAGTAAAGCTCCAAAAAGACTCAATTCCATTGATATGGCAATGACCATGAGCAAACCCGTTATTGCTGTGGTTTACCCTAAAATGTTTCGCATAGCCAACATCAACCAAATCATTGTAACGACGCCAACCATCCGAATATATATAGCGGGACTCCCAAAAAATGCATATCGTACTTGAAAATAGCATGCTGTTTTCAAAGTGTATATTGAGTTAACGTTGTATGCATTTTTTGAGAAGTTAGCTATACCATTCTATTTTGGTAGTGGTTTGAAAAGTATGCTAACCATACTCTTACAAAAAATATTTCTTTTAATATATTGATATTTAAATATTTAACTACCATTGGATTATTTGATAATATTCCAGCATACTTTTCAAACCACTACCTCTATTTTTAACTGATTTGACTATAACGAGGAGTCTTGCGGTAATCCTGTTTGTCGTAAAGCCTCATAAAGCACAATAGCAACGCTATTAGATAAATTTAAACTTCTAGAATTTGCTTGCATAGGAAGACGCAATTTTTGCGCTAGCGGAATCTGTGAATGCACTTCTTCGCTTAATCCAGCTGTTTCGCTTCCAAACAGCAAAACATCATTTTCTGAAAATTGTGCATTAAAAACAGAGGTCTTTCCACGCGTAGTTAATGCCCAAATAACATTTTCTTTAAACTTTTGAGCAAATTCAGCCCAATTCTCATAATGGCAAACCTCTGCAAACTCTGCATAATCTAATCCTGCACGTTTCAAACGCTTATCATCCCACCCAAAACCAGTAGGGTGAATAATATGCAAATGTGCGCCTGTATTTGCGCATAACCGAATAATATTCCCTGTATTAGGCGGAATCTGTGGTTGAAATAAAGCAATATGCATAGTGATAAAATTTTATTTTGAATATTGACGAATAAATTGTTCTGCAACACGAGCACTTCGCGAGCCTCTCAATAAAGCGAATTGCAAAGCTTGACGATGTAATACTTCATCTGGCGCTATTCCCATTCTCTCCGCCCAATGGCTTACAACCGTTAAATATTGTTGTTGCGAAAGCGGATGAAAAGATAAACGCAAACCAAACCGTTCGGCTAAAGAAATCTGTTCTTCTGTGTCTTCTTCAGGATGAATCGCATCATCATTGCGATGATGCTCACTTAGTAAATGCCTTCTATTAGAAGTAACACATAGCATAATATTTGCTGACATCCCTGCAATAGAACCATCTAACAAAGCTTTAAGCGCACGATAACTATCATCATTTGCAGCAAAAGATAAATCATCAATATAAATCAGAAAATGCTGTGCCTGCTGTGCTGCTACCCATAATAAAGCACCTAAATCTTGTAAGTCATCGCATGCTAGCTGTAGTAAAACTAAATCTTGCGACCTAAAATAATGAAAAACCGCTCGTACTAAAGAAGATTTTCCTGTTCCTCGAGCGCCCCAAAGTAACATATGATTATAGCCTTTGCCTTTTAAAAAACGCTCCATATTTTCTAAGACAGCCTTTTTCTGAGATTCAATCTCCAATAAATCTTCTAATCGAACATCATTAGGCACTTCTACTGGAAGTAAATAACCTTTATTTTCATAACGCATTCGGCAAAAAGCCTGTCCTTTAGCTAACTGTTGCTTTAATTCCTCTACCCAAGTGTACATTTAATAAAAACTCCAACCATGCGCCAGCATTACGCCACCAATAATCGCAGTAAAACTTAATCCACATAACACCCAATGTATAACAGCAGCCACTTTAATGGCTTGAATAGGCTTTTCACTCGCATAGCGATGAAATAACTTATGAACGATGAACGGTTCTAAAACAAATAACATAATGAAAAAAATCACCCAAACAAATAGCATTAAGTGTATCGGCCATAGCTGCTTTTCCGCTAAGCGTTGCCAAAAGCCAATTTGATTGGCTAATAACACACCGCTAATCCCAACCATGATAATCGCTAACCGCGCCCAATATCCAAATCGATGCTCTAAACGTTCAAAAATAGATAAACGCTCATTTAATGGAAAATTTTTTAAGGCTGGCAGTAATACAAAAGTCACAAAAAATACGCCACCTATCCAAATCACTACACCCACGATATGCGCAACTCTTGCCAAAATAAAACTTTCAATAGACATAATGTAATTAAAGATAATGACGTTTACCAAAAATTGCGCTACCTACGCGTACCAACGTTGCACCTTCTTCAATCGCGATTTCCATATCCCCACTCATTCCCATTGAAAGAACAGAAAAATCTGCTTGATGAGAAAATTTTTGTTGTGCTTCTTGTTGCAACATTGCTAGCTGTCTAAAGCCTTGCCGAATGACTTTTTCATCATCAACATTAGCACCTATTGTCATTAAACCTCTTAGCGTAATTCTCTCCATTTGGATAACGTCTTTAATTAACGCTAAAGCCGCCTCTGGAGAAACCCCGCTTTTGCTTTGTTCGCCGGATACATTTACTTGAACCAATGCCTCTATCGTTTTATCTTCATACGCTAAACGATCTTG
>NZ_LWHB01000016.1 GCF_001889065.1 Suttonella ornithocola
TACTAGTAGAAAAATTAACGCCATGATTTTAATATATTTTCAAAATTTGAAAAATTAAAATTTCTCTATTTTATGTTTTTTTTTGCAAAGATCTCAAACTGACGAACCACAGACAACCAACCTCAGTACGGTAAAACGAGCTAACGCTGTATGCAAGTTAAAGACATTTAGCTATAAAAATAATTCTAAAAAATCCGGAAAAGGTATTTTTAACCATAAATTTTCCGGAACTCAATAAAAATTACTTTTGACAGTGCGCTTTTACCGATGCCAATAAAAATTGGTAACACTGTTCTAATTGCTCAATCGCTATCCATTCATCAGGCTGATGGGCTTGTAAAATACTTCCCGGTCCGAGAATGATAGCTTGATAACCAGCTTCTTGAAACTGCCCTGCTTCAGTCGCATAAGCCACACATTCAGGATGAGCATCAGGCAATAATTGATGAACCAAAGCTAATAAGCCCATATTATCTCTATTTTCTAAACCGGGGACGATTGGCGTGGTATATTCCGTTTTAATCATCAATGCCGGATTAGCAGCCGTTAAAGTATCGGCATAGGCATCAACTCTTGCCATAATACTGTCTAATGTTTGACTAGGAAGATTGCGAATTTCCCAATCGAAATAACATTCTCTGGCTAAAACGTTATGCGCAATACCACCGTGTATCATTCCAACATGCAAAGAGCTATGAGGGACATTAAATTGCAAATCAAGCTCACCGTCTTCTTGTAAATCTTGCATGACTTGCTCAATATACGTCACCAATTTAGCGGCTTCATGAACCGCAGAAACCCCTTGATGCAAAATTTGCGAAGAATGCGCTGACTGACCGGTAACGACCGTACGAATATTTACGATACCTTTTTGCCCGACAACAGGCTGCATCAGTGTGGGTTCTCCAATAATTGCCCATGCCTCTCCCCCACCCATTTCTTTAATGCGTTTAGCAATAGCGGGTGCTTTATCACATCCCACTTCTTCATCATAAGAAAAGGCAAAATAGATTGGCTTCTGTAAATGCGCTGATAGCTGCGCCCATTGTGGAACGCCTGCTAACACGCAAGCAATAAATCCTTTCATATCACAAACGCCACGACCAATACACTTATCTGCGCTCTGACGCATAGCAAAAGGATTATCCGTCCAAGGTTGGGAATTGACTGGTACGACATCTGTATGCCCAGAAAAAATCAATCCACCTTCTGCGAGGTTACCAATTCTGGCAATTAAAGAGGCTTTTGGTAATCCGTCTTTATCAGATAAGCGCTCATGATAGACCTCAAATTGATCCAGATAGTTTTCTATCCACTCAATCAATTCCAAATTGCTTTCACTAGAAATGGTATTAAAGGAAACTAATTTTTCTAAAATTTCAAGATAGTTCATATTAGCACCCTTATATCATCCCTAATCATTATTTAGTAAATTACGACGAGCACGCTGTAGCGCTTTATCTAAAACAGGATAAAGATGCGCGTTTGCGCAAATAATTGTGCCATTTTCTAACATATTTTTCTCACCAGAAAAATCTGTCACGATACAACCTGCTTCTTGTGCAATAAGAATTCCAGCAGCCATATCCCAAGGACGTAAGCCCAACTCAAAAAAGGCATCTTGTCTGCCACAAGCGGTTAAACAGAAATCTAGTGCAGCGCCTCCCATACGGCGTAAATCACTAAAATCTTCTAAAACAGACTTCACATAAGCTAATTGCTCTGGCATCAATTCTGGGTCTTTATACGGAAATCCAGTAGCGACAACCGCACGTCCTGGATCACGCTGTGTATTCGCCCGAATCCGCTGACCGTTTAACTGCGCTCCACCACCTTTTTCTGCGGTAAACCAATCATCCGTTATTGGGTTATAAACAATACCTATTTCCGGAACCCCTTTTTTTAATAAACCAATTGATACCGAAAAATGCGGTAAACCATGAACAAAATTAGCTGTACCGTCTAATGGATCAATTACCCATTGATAGTCCGCTTCTTTATCCGCTGAAGCACCAAATTCTTCACCCAAAATCGCATGATCAGGATATTTATCTATGAGAACATTGGTAATCACCTGCTCAGCTTGCTGATCCACAATACTGACAAAATCACCTCGCCCTTTTTCGTGAATTTGTATTTTATTAAGCTCTCGATAACCTCGTTGAATAACTTTACCTGCTTCATCAGCAGCACGACGGGCAATGGTAAGCATTGGATGCATAAGTAATCCTTATCATGATTTTGAACAGCGCTATATTTTAACAGACCTATCAATAAACCGAAGCTAGGATATTTTTTATTATTATCAAATTTGATAAAATTTATTTATATTTTTTTAGGAATTCGTATGAATGCGTTAGCGATGACCATTGTGCTTCTTGCCGTTGTTGCCATGATTGGCTTGTGGTTAGGAAACTTTAAAATTCGTAAAATTAGTTTAGGTATTGGCGGTGTCCTTTTTGGCGGAATTTTTGTCGGACATTTTCTTCATCTTTACGGAGAAAAATATGGTTTAGTACTAGATAGCACCATTCTGACATTCTGCCAAGAGTTTGGACTCATCTTATTTGTTTATACCATTGGCATTCAAGTTGGACCAGGCTTTTTTGCTTCTTTGCGTCAATCAGGGCTGCGTTTAAATGCACTGGCTGCTGGCATTGTCTTTTTGGGAAGTGCTTTAACCGTTCTTATCTATTGGTTATTTAAGCTTCCTTTACCAGTGATATTAGGCGTTTATTCAGGTGCAGTAACAAACACCCCTTCTTTAGGTGCAGGACAACAAATTCTTAACGAAATTGGTTTTAATGGTACAACAGAAGCCATGGGGATGGGATATGCGGTTGCTTATCCTTTTGGTATTTGCGGTATCTTATTAGCCATGTGGCTCATTCGTGCGATTTTTAAAGTTAATCCAGACCATGAAGCCACGCGTTTTTCAAAAGAGTCGCATCGAGAAAATACTGAATTAGACTCTATGAACCTGCGAGTCACTAATGCCAATCTAGACGGTCATAGCTTTCAGGAAATCCCTATTTTTGATACACATAAGGTTGTTTGCTCTCGTTTAAGACGCGGTGAAGAATTTCTTATTCCTACTGAAGAGACAGCACTTCATGTTGGTGACTTTTTACATATTGTCGGCGAATCTTCTGTTTTACGACAAACTGCTCTAGTGGTTGGAGAAGAAGTAAATATTTCTCTAAGCACACGCGGAACACCTTATCGCTCCGAACGCGTTGTCGTTACAAATGAACAAGTTTTAGGAAAAAAAATTCGTGATTTAAATATCAATCAAAGTTATCAAGTCGTTATTTCAAGACTGAACCGTGCAGGAGTTGAACTAGTTCCCACTGGTGCAACTACATTACAGTTTGGTGATATCCTTAATTTAGTAGGTTCTCAAGAAGGTATTGAAGCCGTTTGTAGCGTTATTGGCAATGTTCAACAAAAACTACAACAAGTCCAAATGTTACCTGTTTTTATTGGAATTGCTTTAGGGGTTTTACTTGGTTCTGTTCCTTTTTCTATTCCCGGACTTTCCGTCCCCCTCAGATTAGGTTTAGCCGGCGGACCACTTGTCGTTGCACTTCTATTAGGTCGTATAGGCAGTATTGGTGGGCTATATTGGTTTATGCCACCGTCTGCCAACCTCGCGCTTAGAGAATTAGGCATTGTCCTTTTCCTTTCTGTCATAGGGATTAAATCAGGCGGACATTTTATCGATACATTGGTTCATGGCGACGGTTTACAATGGATGGCGCTTGGCGCAATTATTACCCTGATTCCTCTACTTGTTGTCGGCTGTTTTGCTCGATACCATTTCAATCTAAACTATTTATCAATCTGTGGACTTTTAGCAGGGGCAGCAACAGACCCTCCCGCGCTCGCTTTTGCAAATGACATTCGTGAAGACAGTGGCGCAGCTGCCTTATCATATGCTACCGTCTATCCCTTAGTGATGTTCTTAAGAATTATGAGTCCTCAACTCATTGCCTTACTGCTATGGTCTGGTGTTAGCTAGAAACTTTTTTAATATCCATAAAAAAACACCGCTAATTTTTTGAAGATTGCGGTGTTTTTCTTTGCGTTGATAACTGCCTTTTCCTTTTTTGGCTTTGACAATTCTCTGTCGATATTTCCCCGTTAATAACAAATCTCGATTTAACGTTCTCTTATTCACTTTTACCTCATTTTTCTAAAAAACAACCTCATCTTATTAGATGAGGTTAATTAAAATACGCTGTTTTAGCGCAAAAATAAAGTCCTTAATGTTACTGAGTATTACTATCAGAAATTGTATTTTCCTCTGCTGTTTTCAAAATCTCATCTACTGATTTAACCTGCGCTTCACATTGCGCCTTACTGCCATCATCAAAAGTTAAAGTAATCGTATGTTTACTTCCTACTTCTGGTGAATTGGTTACTCCCATTAACATTAAATGGTTTCCGCCTTTAGCAAATTTTGTTTCACCATTTTCAACCGTGTAATCATCTATTTTTTCCATTTTCATGACATTGTCTTGCATTTTCATGGTATGCAATTCAACATGGTCGGTTACATCAGGAATTTCAGCACCGACAATTTTTTGAGTGTGCCCATTATGATGCAAAGTAAAAAATGCTGCTGTCATTTGCTTACCCGGCAACACTTCTTGGATAACACAATCACCCAAAGTATTTTTATTTTCATGTGTCATTGCAGCACCTGCAAATAATGCTAATGATAAGAAAGAGAGTTTTTTCATCATTGATTTCCTTTATAACAGTTGATAAAAGCATCTATTGCACTAATATCATTAGCATTCAAGATGCCATTTTTCTCAGCAATAATTTTTTGCTGATACAAAATTGCCGTATAGGGCAATCCAATTACATCTAATTTTGATAATAAATCTGTTTCTGCTGTACTCATTGGTGCTAAATGTTCTATCTTTAAATCTCCAAAAATCTCTTTCGCAACCGCCTCACCATCATTTAAATTTAGCGCAAAAATTGTAAACGGATGTTTTTCGGATTGAGCCACTTTATCTAAAATAGGTAATTCAGCACGACAAGGCGCACACCACGCCGCCCAAAGATTAAAAACCGTCCACTCAGATTTTGGTAAAGATACGTCTGAAATTAAAACTGCTTTATCAGCTGCTTTAAACGTATCTGGCAAATAGCATGCCGCTATAGACCAACCAGATATCAAAAATAATAAAAAACTAACAACACGCATCTTATGATTTAATTCTAAAAATTTCACGCATAGTAACAAAGTTATCTATAACTTTATAGCAGAATAATCAATGCAAATGTCTAATATTTCAGCTATTATATAACGTTATTTTTGGAGACAAATATGCATGCCAACTTCTGGAGAGGAATTGTTCTCACGGCAATCATTAGCTTTGTTGGAATAGCATCTGCAAAAATTCCCTTTATTCATCAAATCGGTTTTTCCGCGGTAACCATGTCAATTATCTTTGGCATGTTAATAGGAAATACCCTTTATCCCAAAATTGCCGAAAAATATTCATTAGGCGTTAATTTTGCCAAAGCAAAACTGCTTCGCCTAGGCATTATTTTTTATGGCTTCCATCTAACCTTCTAACAAATTATGGCTGTCGGTATGGAAGGAATCATAACGGATGCACTTATCGTTATAACAACTTTTAGCCTCACTTGGATACTCGGTAAAAAACTCTTTGCCTTAGACGATGAAACCACCGCCCTAATGGGCGCTGGTGCCAGTATCTGTGGCGCGGCTGCTGTGCTT
This sequence comes from Suttonella ornithocola, assembly GCF_001889065.1. Classification (GTDB taxonomy): domain Bacteria; phylum Pseudomonadota; class Gammaproteobacteria; order Cardiobacteriales; family Cardiobacteriaceae; genus Suttonella_A; species Suttonella_A ornithocola. The sequence goes on from NZ_LWHB01000016.1 coordinate 5,762, forward strand.
GCAACTGATCCTGTAGTTAAAGGCGGAAGTGATAAAGCCGCTGTTGCCATCGCAACCGTTGTTATCTTTGGCACATTAGGGATGTTTATTTATCCCGAATTATATCGCCTAAACCTATGGCAAATGAGTGAACAAATATTTGGCATATATATTGGTTCGACTATTCATGAAGTCGCGCAAGTCTATGCTGCCGGTGCTACTATTGGACAAACAGCGGCTGATACCGCTGTAACCGTTAAAATGATTAGAGTTATGATGTTAGCGCCTTTTCTAATATGGCTTTCTTGGTTTTGGGCAAAAAAAAATGAAACGGCTAATCATCAAACCAAAGTCGTTATCCCTTGGTTTGCCGTTTGGTTTATTGTGGTAGCAGGTTTTAACTCTTTACATTTACTTCCTGTATCAGTTGTTTCCATTTTAAAAATTGTTGATACATTCTTACTAACTATGGCAATGGCTGCTCTAGGACTAACAACACACTTTATTGCCATTAAGCATGCTGGGTTTAAACCAATTTTATTGGCGGCAATTATCATGTTATGGTTAATTATCTTCGGTGGCTATTTACAAAAACTCCTACCCACTATTCTTTAAAAAGGAAAATATCATGAAAAAAGCACTTATCATTTTCAGCGTAATAAGCCTATTAAGCGCTTGCAACAGTCATACCGTTTATGACGTACAACATAGAAGCCATAACGGAAACTCTATTGGTATTAGCAACCAAAGTGGTGTTTCTTCCGTTTATGGCAGTATTGGAACATCTACTAGTATTTCAAATGGTGGCGGGCATATCTCTGCTGGAACCAGCATGCGACGTTAATAAAGAAAGCAACCTAAATAGATAAAGAAGTAGAAATAATTTTTGGTAGTGGTTTAAAAAGTATGCTAAATATACTCTTATAAAAAATAATCCTTTTAATATATTGATATTTAAATGTTTAACTATCATTAGATGGTTTGATAAATTCTAGCATACTTTTCAAACCACTACCTAATTTTTATTCTTGATAATATACTCTCGTCTCATATGACGCGAGCTTATTATTAGTAAAATCCTTTCTAGAGTAATTTGAAAACAATATTTTATAATCTGATAAAAATCTATTTTCAAGAGGAATAGCTATTTGCTCAGGATAAAAATTACTTATAACAATTAGTTTCTGATTTTTATATTGGCGTCTAAAGCTAAAAATCTTAGGATGCTCAATCAATAAAGGGCGATAATCTCCTTGTTGAATGACTGGATATGCTTTGCGAAGTTTTATCAAGTTTTGATAATAGTAAAAGATGCTATTTTTATCATTTAGCGCTTGTTCGACATTAACTTTGTGATAATTCTCGTTAACTTGAATCCAAGGTTTAACCAAACTAAATCCCGCATTTTTTTCTGCATTCCATTGCATAGGCGTTCGAGCATTATCTCTGCTACGTGCTTGCAAGATGGTGATGATTTCTTCAGAAGATTTTCCTTGCTCACGCAATATACGATAAATATTTAAACTTTCAATGTCACGATATTGTTCAATATCTGTGAAATAGGCATTAGTCATTCCTATTTCTTCTCCCTGATAAATATAAGGTGTACCACGCATCATATGCAGGGTAGTGGCTAACATAGTCGCCGATTGATAAGGGTAATTTTTATCATCACCAAAGCGACTGATAGCTCTCGGTTGGTCATGATTACACCAAAATAGCGCATTCCAAGCATTTGCTTGAGCCATGCCAATTTGCCAATCATTCATTAAACGTTTTAACTCAAGAAAATCAAAAGGTTTTAACTGCCATTTTTGACCATCTTTATAGTCAACTTTTAGATGATGGAAAGTAAATACGCTGCTTAATTCATGCGTGTCTTTTCCTGAATAGCGGATACAGTTGGGTAATGTTGTAGAACTCATTTCACCAACAGTAAAACTCTCTGTATCTTGCCCAAAGCTGTTTTGATTAAGTTCTTGTAGATACTGATGAACTTTTGGACCATCGGTATAAAATTGTCGGCCATCAAAATGATTAGGATCGTCCTCATAGCTACCTTTAGAGATTAGGTTTACAACATCAAATCTAAAGCCATGCACGCCTTTTTCACGCCAGAAGTTGACAATTTCTGCCATTTCTTGTCTTACTTTAGGATTTTCCCAATTTAAATCTGCCTGTGTAACATCAAAAAGATGCAGATACCATTTATCTAGTTGCGCAACATATTCCCAAGCAGAACCACCAAATTTTGACTGCCAATTATTGGGAGGCTGTTTATCATTTTTCCCCTGTTTGAAAAGATAATAATCTTGAAATTCCTTTTCTCCTGCCAGCGCTTTTTGAAACCATTGATGTTCAGTAGAAGTATGGTTAAACACCATATCTAGCATAATATGGATTTGTCGTTTTTTTGCTTCTTGGCATAAGCGTTCAAAATCTGCCATGGTTCCGTATTCTGGATTAATCGCGCGATAATCTGCAACATCATAGCCATTATCGTTTTGGGGAGAGGGATAAATTGGGCATAACCACAGATAATCAACGCCTAAAGTAGCTAAATAATCTAATTTTTCTGTTATCCCGTTAATATCACCAAGACCATTGCCTGTCGTATCTTTAAAAGATTTGGGGTAAATTTGATATACCACTTTATCCTGAAAATACATAAAAATCCCTATATTCTCTATAATTGATATTTATTTACTTTGTAAAATATTGGTTTCGCCGCGTGTTACATATTCACCGCCTCGTTGATAAATTGAGACAGGATTTTCGTCGGTAAATACAACCGGAGAAATCAGCGATTTCTGCTTTGATTTCACATATTCAATATCTACTTCAGCCAACAAATCTCCCTGTTTGACGCGATCTCCTTGCTTAACATACGCTGTAAAACCCTCTCCATTTAGCTCTACCGTATCCATCCCAATATGGATGAGAATTTCACGACCATTATCACATTCAATTCCATAAGCATGTCCTGTTGGAAAAGCAACCTCGACTACTCCTGAATAAGGCGCAATCACTTTACCTTCTGATAAATCAATGGCAATGCCATCTCCCATAGACTTAGACGCGAATGCTTGATCCTCGATTTCTTCAATGGCATAACATTTACCCGTCATTGGAACGATAAATTCTTCATTTTTAACCGCTATTATTTCTTGTTGCTGAGCAGTTTCAGCGCCTAATAAGGCTTCTGCTGCTAATTTTTTTCGTCCCACCAAATAAGTCAGAACAAATGGAATGACAATCGCGGCTAACATTGCAAAAATAAAAGCTGTCCAATATTGCGGTTTAATAGAAATAATTCCCGGTAATCCACCAACCCCAATACTAAATGCTTGAACACTAAAGCCTACCGAAATCACTGCTGCAACTGCTGAACCAACCATCCCGCAAATCAAAGGAAAGCCATACTTTAGATTCACCCCGAATAATGCAGGTTCTGTTACCCCTAAATAAGCTGAAATTGCTGCTGGAATATTCACTTGCTGTGCCTGAGCATTTTTTCGTTGCAAAAGCGACATACCTATGACCGCAGAAGCTTGAGCAATATTAGAAAGTGCAATCATTGGCCATAAAATTGTGCCTCCAAACGTACTACTCAATGTCGTATCAATCGCATTGGTCATATGATGTAAACCAGTCATGACAACTGGCGCATAGAAAAAGCCAAACACACCTGCAAATAAGACCCCATACGGTGAAAGCAAACCATTGTATACACCTTTAGCAATAGCATCTCCAATCGTCCAACCAATCGGACCAACAATCGTATGCGCAATTAACACCGCAGGAATTAATGAGAAAAATGGCACAACAATCATAGAAATAACCGCAGGTGAAACTCGTCGGAAAAAGCGCTCTAAATAAACCAACACAAAGCCCGCTAAAATAGCAGCAATTACTTGACCTTGATAACCAATCATCGGCACTTGATAAAAACCAAAATCCCATACAGGAATTTTATCGCTCTCAGTTGAAGCCACCGCAAAACCATTCAATAATTGCGGAGAAACAAGAGTAGCCCCCAAAACAATACCTAAAATTTGCGTTGTTCCCATTTTACGCGTAATCGACCAAACAATGCCTATTGGAAGCATGTGAAAGACCGCTTCCCCAATTAACCACATAAAGTTATACATACCTTGCCAAAATTGACTGATCTGCGCTAAAGTCTTTCCATCAAACATCGCAATCTCACCAATAACATTGCGAAAACCCAAAATCAAACCACCACAAATTAAAGCTGGAATAATAGGAGCAAAAATCTCGCCTAATGCGCTCATTATTCTTTGCAGCCAATTTTGTTGCGCCTTAGCAGCGTCTTTCACAGCCTCTTTTGAAACGCCATCAATACCCGCAAGTTTCGTAAAAGTATTATAAAATTCTGAAACTTCATTACCAATAATGACTTGAAATTGTCCTGATTGCGTAAAAGTGCCTTTGACCGTTGGTAACTTTTCAATTTCAACAATATTAGCTTTACTCGGATCACCGAGTACAAAACGCAGTCGAGTTACACAATGTGTAATTGCGCGAATATTGTCTTTACCACCTACAGCTACCAATAGAGCTGCTGCATCTTTAACAAATTTTTCCATCATAAATTCCCTAGTAGTTATTCAAAAATATATTACACAGATATAGGTTAATAAAATCAGCAAAATATCAATCAATATAGCCAAGTAAGTTCAGATGACATACCGTTCAACGAGCCACAGGCAACACACATCAGTATGAAAAAGCGAACCAATGCTATATGCGAGTTAAAGATATTTAGCTATACACATCAAAATCTCTATTTATCTATAGTAATAGAAATATAAAAACCTCAACTTAATAGAATAATTTTATAAAAATTAAATTATAAAAGTAAGCGTTATAGCTGAATAATTCTACATCTGAACAAAACTTATTTTTACGTCCTAATATAGCCAACTTCCCAAAAAACACATACGGCACTTTTAAATAGGATACTGTTTTCAAATCGAATATTTAGTTAACGTTGTATGCATTTTTTTGAGAAGTTGGCTATAGTGAAAGGCTACTCAGTATTAAGATAGATGAATAAAGTAAGCACACATACTATTACTGAAATAGCGATCTAATTTCTATGACTCTTTTATTAGCCTTTGACTATAGTGCAATCATCTAAAGCCCAACCCAATCCAAAGCAGATAAAAGAATAAAGTATCAATACAATCCATCCGCCATTCTTTGCGTATTTGCTTAATCCAAGCCCACATCTTTTCAATAGGATTTAAGTCTGGACTATAAGGGGGTAACCAAACTATCTCATGCCCATGCTCTTCAATGATTGCTTGAATATCACTGCGTTTATGAAAAGCGGCATTGTCCATGACAATTACACTGTTTTTAGGTAACTCAGGTAACAGTGCTTCTCTCACCCAATGAGAGAAAATATCGCTGTTAATAGAACCATCATATAAGCGTAAGGCAAACAATTCTCCATTGATAATGGCTACCAATCGCATTGCTCTGGTTCTTTAAATGCCAGTTATCACTTCCATGACAAACTTGTCCTTTTGTGCTGTAGCCATAAG
>NZ_LWHB01000160.1 GCF_001889065.1 Suttonella ornithocola
CTAACAGTTCAGGAACATCTGCGCTATGCTCCTCAAGTGTCGGTAGGTTTAATGACGCAATGGTTAAATGATCAAATAATTCTGGCTTTAATTGCTCTCTTAGCATTGAAGCAGAGAAGCGACTAGCACAAATTAAGCGTAATTCAATATTTTGCTGCCCTAGTTCTCCATTAGGAATATAGCTATGATTTTCAATTAAATTAAGTAAAGATTCTTGTGTTTCTTCATTTAATTGAGCTATTTCGTCTAAATAGAGTGTTCCTCCTCTTGCTTGTGTAATTAAACCTAGATGTTTTTCGCTACCATTTAAAGCAGATAATATGTGGTTAGAATCCATGGCAGATAGGTTTGCAACAACAAATTTACCTTCTTTCCATTGGCTATGCTGATGGATATAGCGCGCAATATGTTGTTTCCCACTTCCTGCTTGACCAGCAATTAGTAAAGGAATATTTTTTTTTAGCAAAAATATCTGCTTTTTCACGCAAGGCTGACATAACGGATGTTTTTCCAATAATTTCTATTGGTGGATCAATTTGAGCTTTTAGATTTGCATTTTGATTAATTAATTCTTGAGTTTGCAATGCTCTTTCAATAGTCAGTAATAATTTTGAGGTAGATAATGGCTTTTCTAGAAAGTAATAAGCCCCTAATTTGGTTGCTTCGACTGCTGTTTCAATCGTACCGTGTCCACTCATCATGATCACAGGAGCGCTTAATTGATTTTCATTTTGCCATTCTCTTAGAAGAGTTATGCCATCCATATCTGGCATCCAGATATCTAATAAAATTAAATCTGGCTGATGTGCAGCATATTGTACTTTAGCTTGTTCAGCATTTTCAGCATGTAATGTATGATAGCCTTCGTCTTCTAAAATATCGATCAGGCTTTCACGTATCATTTCTTCGTCATCTATTATCAAGACAGTTGCAGGAGATAGCTGTTTCATAGAAAATTAATGGAAAAATAAAATCTATTCTAGCATTATCAGAAACTTTTATAACCCATACATTCTTAGCGTTTTGCGAATGTAGTCTTAGTTTCTTATAAAAGAATAGTTTAGGTAATGAAAGACTACAGTTTTTATTTTTGGTAGTGGTTTGAAAAGTATGCTGAACTACAACTCAATAATTTCAATAACAATAAAATATCTAAATTTCAATATATTGCGGTGATATTCTTTTACAGAAATTACTCAGCATATTTTTTAAACCACTATCTATTTTTTATCATTTTGTTTGGAAGAGATTTCTATAAAGTCTTTGATATAATCAATTTTTTGATCGACTTCTCTCATTCCAATATAGATGTGCTTATGGATACCTTGATGACCGAGTGGACGCATTGTTAGTGAAAACTGGTCAGCACGTTCCGCAATTAACCAAGCTGGTAATGCCGTTATTCCTCTACTAGCTGCTACCATTGCGAGTAAAATTTCCGTTGTTTCTGCTGTTTTGTGATGTTTTACAAAATAATTTGCAGGTAATAAAAATTGTTGGAAAATATCTAATCTCTCTGGTGGGACAGGATAGGTAAATAAAGTTTGATTTTGTAAATCTTCTGGAAAAATTCTTTGTTTTTGTGCTAAGGGATGAGCGGTATTCATGACCAACATGAGTTCATATGGAAATACTGGTGTAAATATCAGTCCATCAGAAAAAACCGGATCGGGCGTAATTAAAATATCTACTTCATAGGCAAATAATGCGGCAATACCTTTAAATTGGAATTGCTGACGAACATCTACATCTACATTTTTCCATTTCTCAAGATAAGGTCTAACATTTTTAATTAACCATTGGTAGCAAGGATGACATTCCATTCCAATTCTTAAGTCACCTTGAAGTCCTAGAGAAAAGCGTTGTAATTGGTCTTCTGCATGTTCAAATTGTGGTAAAAGTCGCTGAGATAGTTGATATAAATATTCTCCAGCTCTTGTTAATCGAACTTTTCTTCCAGATTTTTCCCATATTGCTGCACCGAGATTATCTTCAAGACGCTTAATGGTGTGAGAGAGTGCAGGCTGCGTTAAGAATAATTTTTGTGCTGCGAGAGTTAAGGTTCCTGTTTCAACAACTGCTTTAACGATTTCTAAATGATGACGCTCTAGCATGGCTTCCCTTATTTTTAATTTTTATCGTAATTATAAGGATAATTTTTGCTATATGTGAGAAAAATTATCATTTAAGAAAATTTTTAGGGGCTTCATCTCATCTTTGCTGATGAGATGAAAAATATTTTTGAAAATTAACCAAATTTTCCAGTGATGTAGTCTTCGGTTTCTTGTCTGCCCGGTTTGGTGAAAATTTTATCTGTGGCATCAATTTCGACTAATTCGCCAAGGTACATATAGGCAGTAAAATCAGAACAACGCGCAGCTTGTTGCATGTTATGAGTAACAATCGCAATGGTGTAATCTTGTTTGAGTTCATCTATGAGTTCTTCTATTGCAGCGGTAGAAATAGGGTCAAGCGCTGAGGTTGGCTCATCAAGTAAAATAACTTCAGGTTGTGCTGCAATGGCGCGCGCAATACATAATCGTTGTTGCTGTCCACCAGAAAGAGAGGAACCTGGCTGTTTGAGTTTGTCTTTGACTTCGTTCCAAAGAGCAGCGCGTTTAAGGGCACTTTCAACACGATCATCCATTTCACTGCGACTCATTTTGGCATAAAGTTTGGCACCAAAAAGGACGTTATCATAAATGCTCATAGGAAATGGGGTAGGGGCTTGAAATACCATTCCGACTTTGGCTCTAAGAAGATTTAAGTCTTGCTTTTCGGAAAGAATATTGTCGCCATCTAGCAAAATTTCACCTTCTGCTCGTTGCCCAGGATAAAGGCTGTACATCCGATTAAGAACTCGTAGTAGTGTGGATTTACCACAACCTGAAGGACCAATAAAAGCAGTAACTTTTTTTTCAGGAATGGTGAGTTGAATATTCTTTAGAGCATGAAATTTTCCATAGTAAAAATCCAGCTGATTGACCTGAATTTTTGCTGGCTGACGGTTAAGCGATTTGTCAGTGGTTTCTAAAGTATCGGTAAGTGGAGTATGCATAGCTTGAAAATTCATAGGCGTACAGTCATGTTATTATAAATGTTTTCCGCTGAGATAGCGGGCGGTAATGTTGGCAATAAGTACAGCGAGTGTAATGAGAAACGCAGCAGCCCAAGCAAGGTCAATGAGATTTTGATACGCACCTAGTGCTGAATTAAAAATCATCACAGGTAAATTTGCCATTGGGCGACTCATATCTGTACTGAAGAATTGATTATTTAGCGCGGTAAAGAGTAGAGGGGAAGTTTCGCCAGAGATTCGGGCAAAAGCGAGAATAATGCCGGTTAATACCCCCGTTTTTGCGGCTTTTAAGGTAACATTTAAAGTTAATTTCCACTTAGGCGTACCAAGTGCATAAGCCGCTTCGCGCAGACGGTCAGGTACTAAATTAAGCATATTTTCAGTGGTACGAACTACAACAGGGATAACGAGTAGCGATAAAGCAACAGAGCCAGCCCAGCCAGAATAGCCCGGTAATTGAGGTTTGACCATCA
>NZ_LWHB01000161.1 GCF_001889065.1 Suttonella ornithocola
AAGCGAGAATAATGCCGGTTAATACCCCCGTTTTTGCGGCTTTTAAGGTAACATTTAAAGTTAATTTCCACTTAGGCGTACCAAGTGCATAAGCCGCTTCGCGCAGACGGTCAGGTACTAAATTAAGCATATTTTCAGTGGTACGAACTACAACAGGGATAACGAGTAGCGATAAAGCAACAGAGCCAGCCCAGCCAGAATAGCCCGGTAATTGAGGTTTGACCATCAACCCCCATACGAATACACCGATAATAATAGATGGCGCTGAGAGCAAAAGGTCATTGATGAAACGAGTGGTTTTTGCAAATAAACTATGGCGTCCAAATTCTGCTAGATAGATACCACAAAGCATACCAATAGGCGTACCAATCACTAAGGCAAAAAAAGTAATCATCAATGAACCAACAATCACATTTTTGAGTCCGCCGGTATCGCAGTGATTACCACTACAAGGTGCGGAGAGATTATCAGTGAAAATACTCCAATTGAAATTTGCAACTCCTTTACTAAATAGGGCATATAAAATTAAAGCAAGAAAAAACAATCCAAATGCCGTAGCACATAAGGAAAGGAGCATAAATAAGCGGTTACGGCGTTGGCGACGAGCATATAAAGTTTGATTGATATTCATGTGCGGCCTTTAGCGTTTATGTTTTGCGCCACGAATGAGCAGCATTTTAGATAAACTTAATACGATTAATGAAATCAGCATGAGAATCACAGCAAGAAACATTAAAGAAGAAATCTGCAAGCCATCTGCTTCGTTAAATTCATTGGCTAATGCGGAGGTTATGGATTGTCCCGCATGAAAAGGATTGAAACTGATATTCCATACATTGCCAATGACAAAAGTGACTGCCATGGTTTCTCCTAATGCGCGTCCTAGTCCTAAAATAATGCCACCGACAATTCCCGTTGAGGTATAAGGAAAAACGACGTTACGTAGGACTTCCCAACGCGTTGCCCCAAGTCCATAAGCAGACTCTTTAAGCATTTTAGGAACGGTTTCAAAAACATCTCGCATAACTGAGGCAATAAAAGGAATAATCATAATGGAAAGGATAAGACCAGCGGTAAAGAAGCCAACACCCACAATGCCTAAACTTAATGGTCTTAAAATCGTTTCACTAAACCAAGGAGCAAAAACAAATAGCCTCCAAATGCCATATACGATAGAAGGAATACCAGCTAACAGCTCTACGGCAATCCCAATAGGACGGCGTAACCATAGAGGGCAAAGCTCTGTTAAGAAAACGGCAATACCAAAACTGACTGGGACAGCGATGAAAATTGCCATTGCAGAAGTCGCAACTGTTCCAAAAATAGCCGTTAATGCGCCAAAGTCGTCATTATTAACGTCCCACTCGGAAGAAACTAAAAACTTCAGTCCAAAAGTTTTCATTGCTGGCCAAGCATCAATGATAAGACTAATCGTTATTCCTAATAAACTCATAAGAACAAGAAAAGCAAAAAAGCGAGTAAATCCCACAAAAAAATAATCGATTCGTCTGTGCTTGAGGATTTGTTGGGAAAGTGTATTCATATCCTACTTGCTCTGAGTGATGGAAAGTGGGCAAGCCACTTTCCTAATGATGAAAAAGAAAAATTACTGATAAAGAGGATTGCCGTCTTTGCCTTTAATAGCTGACCAGCTTTGCTGGAATAAAGTTTTATTCTCAGCACTGAAAGGGACGTAAGCAAGCTCTTCTGCGATGCTATCGCCATTTTTGTATGCCCAAGCAAAGAATTCGAGTGCTGCCTTAGTATTTTCAGGATTTTTAGGTTGAGTATGAACCAAAATAAAAGTAGAAGCAGCGATAGGCCATGCCTTTGGATCTTCTGATTGATTGGCAATCGTTAAATTAAATCCCGGTGCGGCTTTCCAATCAGCATTTCCTGCTGCTTGAAAACTTTCTAAAGAAGGCTCAACAGTTTTGCCTGCGCGATTTACCATCTTCGTATAAGCCAGACTATTTTCCTTAGCATAAGCATATTCTACATAGCCAATAGAATTAGGTATTTTTGTGACAAATGCAGCAACGCCATCATTTCCTTTACCGCCTAAGCCTGAAGAACCTGCGGTTGGCCATTTTGGTGATTTACTCGCGCCTGGGCCGTTTTTCCAATCTTCAGAAACTTGGCTGAGATAATAAGTATAGTTATAAGAAGTGCCAGAGCCATCTGAGCGGAAAATCGTTGCAATGGCAGCATCTGGAAGTTTAGCCCCATCATTGAGGGCAACAATTTTTGGGTCATTCCATTTTTGGATTTTACCTAAATAAATATAGTAAAATCACTTATAATCCAATTTATCCAAAACAGATATAAAAACAACTTGTAGTAGAATTATCAAAAACAAACTGAGCATATCCTATGACCTACTGCAGCCAATTCCGACAGAAAATTCTTAACGATATTGCTAATGGAGAAACTTGGCGCGCTGTTGCAAAGCGCTACAAGATCAGCAAATTCACCGTCTATAGCTGGATTAAAAATCCCCATCCTAAAGGCTTTACTGTACGTAAGCCCTCAAAGA
>NZ_LWHB01000162.1 GCF_001889065.1 Suttonella ornithocola
TTGGAAAAATAGTTTGTGGATAACTTTGGGGAATAAAAAATATGAATATAAATCAATAATTCATGTAACTTGTTTATTTTTTAATCATTTATATAAAAATTATTTAAAAACAGCATATTGTATTTTTTATTCACACTTAATCCCCGAATAGATAACTATTTTTGTGTGCAAGTGAAAAAGCAATATTGTGGATATCTTTCAGTAGATAAAAAGTCATTTTTATTCATGGAGATGAAAGTTTGTTCAAAAAATAATCGGCTGTAAAAAATGGTAATGATGAATACAGGTTAGTGTATTTTTCCACATTTTATCCGCATATTCTTAGACAGTATTTGTGTGTAAGCTGAGAGACTGGTGAGGAGGATAATTTCTAGACCATTTAGCCAGGATGAGACCTTTGCAAAAAAATATAAAATATAGAAATTTCAATTTTTCAAATTTTGAAAATATATTAAAATCATAGTGTTAATTTTTCTACTAGTAGCAAAAATTAGTGTAAAAGGGAATTTTGCAAAAGTCTCAGGATGTTAATCAATCATTTTTTGGTGGATAGAGCGCTAGGAATTTCGTTTATCATAGATTTTTTTATGATTTTTCTTTATTCTTTATGTTCTAAATTAGATAAGCTGAATATTTGAGCGCTATAGCCAACTTCCCAAAAAATACATATAACGTTAACGCAATATCCATTTTGAAAACAGTTTGCTATCCCCAAGTACTGTATGTACTTTTTGGAAACCTTACCATAGAAGAGAGTATGTTCTTCTGTTTTATCAGGCATTGCAGCTTATTTTTTGTCGATTTTTTTAATGATTCTCTTCATATAATTAAAGTAAAGGATATTCATGAACGCAATTCTTTGTTCGCAATGTGGCTGTGATTATTGTTATTACGATGGAATACAATTGGTTTGCCCTGAATGTGGTCATGAATGGCAAGAAATCATGGAAGAAGAGGAAGAGGCAAAGGTCCTTGATGCGAATGGAGCGATTTTGCAAGATGGGGATAGTGTGATTTTGATTAAGGCTTTAAAGCTAAAAGGTAGCTCACAAAGTATTAAGCAAGGGACGAAAGTGAAAAATATTCGTCTTGTTCCCGATGGTGATCACAATATTGATTGTAAGATTGATGGCGTGGGGATGATGCTTAAATCTAAGTTTGTAAAGAAAGCTTAAAGAATTTTCTTGAATTTACCGAACGCTAGAAGCATTCAGTACGTTGAATAAATGGTTTGTAGATCATGGGTCAAGATAGGTTAGTTGTTTTGCGTTTTCTTCGTTGAAAGTTATGCAAGATAGTGCCGACTTCTAACAAACTTGCTGCTAAACAAAACCACAGCCCAAAATAAGCATCTCGCCATAGCCAAATGATACCGCCAAAAAGAAGATAAATAGGTGCCATTAAGGCGAGGACTTGATAAGCGCGCGACTCTCTTTTGATTGCTCTTGGCATATAAGCCAAAAGGGGTAATAAGGTAATCAAGAGTCCGATAATAGCTTGTTTCAGCGAAATATCATGTGTAAATAGCGGACTCATGGCGAACCCGCTGATTAGCATGAATAATCCTGTTAAGGTTAATTGATAGCCGATTTTTTGACGTTTATTTGCCATTTTTCATTGAGTCAAAAAATTCTTTATTGGTTTTGGTGTTTTTCATCCGTTCCATTAAGAATTCAATGGCTTGTAGCTCATCCATTGGATGAAGAATTTTCCGTAAAATCCAAGTTTTTTGTAGCACTTCTGGGTCAATCATGAGTTCTTCTCGGCGGGTACCAGACGGATTGATATCAATGGCAGGGAAAATGCGTTTTTCAGCAATGCGTCGGCTGAGATGGATTTCCATATTGCCTGTGCCTTTAAATTCTTCATAGATAACTTCGTCCATTTTAGAACCAGTATCAACAAGAGCAGTGGCAATAATGGTGAGTGAACCAGCTTCTTCGGTATTACGAGCCGCACCAAAAAAGCGTTTTGGACGTTGTAAGGCATTGGCATCAACGCCACCGGTGAGAATTTTTCCTGAAGCGGGGGCGACGGTATTATAAGCTCTCGCTAGTCGAGTGATTGAATCGCAAAGAATAACAACGTCGCGTTTGTGTTCAACTAAACGTTTAGCTTTTTCAATTGCCATTTCAGCGACTTGTACGTGTCTTTGAGCAGGTTCGTCAAAGGTAGAAGATAGAACTTCTCCATTAACGGTACGCTCCATTTCCGTCACTTCTTCTGGACGCTCATCAATCAGTAAAACAATGAGATAACATTCAGGGTGATTGATGTTAATGGATTGCGCAATGTTTTGTAACATTACGGTTTTGCCGGCTTTAGGCGGAGAAACAATCAGTCCACGTTGTCCTTTACCAATAGGCGCAATCATATCAATCATACGTGCAGTGATGTCTTCAGAGCTGCCGTTGCCTAATTCAAGTTTTAGAGGTTCATCGGCATGTAAGGGGGTTAGGTTTTCGAATAGGATTTTGTGTTTAGCTGCTGTTCGGGGGTCGAAATTAATGGTGTCTATTTTGGTGAGGGCAAAGTAGCGTTCGTTATCTTTTGGGGGGCGTAGTTTGCCAGTAACGGTATCGCCTGTGCGTAAATTACAGCGACGAATAATGCCCGGTGAGACGTATAGGTCATCTGGGCTGGCTTGGTAAGAGTTGATTGGCGCGCGTAGAAATCCATAGCCGTCAGGCAAGAGTTCTAATACGCCGTCGCCTTCAATAGTTTCCCCATTTTTGGCTTGTGCTTTTAAAATGGAGAAGATAAGTTCAGGTTTTCTTTTTCGGGCAATATCTTCTAAGCCCATTTCTTCCGCAAGCGCTAAGATAGCTTGCGGCGATTGTTTTTTCAAATCGCTTAAATTCATAGAGAGTCGTTTAGAAGTAAAATAGAACTGCCCGAAAAACTCGGGCAGAAGGGATTAAGAAAGATGTGGTTCAAGGAAGCTCATAATTTGGCTTTTTGAGGCTAATCCAATAACGGTGTCAACGTGTTGTCCGCCTTTAAAAAGCATTAGCGTCGGAATTGAGCGAATGCCATATTGTGCGGCAATATCGTTGTTTTCATCGATATTGACTTTAGCAATAGCAACTTTATCGCCTAGTTCAGCACCAAGCTCTTCAAGAATAGGGGCAATCGCACGACAAGGACCACACCATTCTGCCCAAAAATCTACGATAACAGGCTTGTCTGATGCCAATACTTTTGATTGAAATTCCGCCTCATCGACGGCAAAAGGTTTGCTCATAGTTTAAAACTCCAAAAAGGATGCTTCGATATCTGAGAAGCAGAGAGGACAGCTAGTTAGCTGTTGTAACGTAGCGGGTATCGTCAAAGTGCTGCGCTTATTAGCGCGTTTGTATACATCTTTAACGATAAGCGCTGAGAATTTGTCGCGAGTATAAGCGTGTTCTTGAAAAAATTCAATCATTGTACTGAAATTGATGCGCCATATTGCTCTCTATATTGTTGAATTTTTGTGCTGGCATGCGCTAGTTCTTGATGATGAGAGGCATAGCTAAGTAGGTCATCAAGGTTAATAATGGCTCGAGTAAAGAGATTAGCTTCCTGTGCGATAAGGGAAAGTGCGGATAAGGAAGAATCGCCAACGGTTTCTTGTCGATCAAGTGCTACGATGAGTCCTACTGGGTGAGCTTGTTCGTTTGCCAGTAGGGTTAGTGATTCTCTAACGGCTGTTCCAGCGGTTAGCACATCATCAACGATTAGCACTTTTTTTCCAGTGACTTGGCTGCCAACCATGATTCCTCCTTCGCCATGGTCTTTGGCTTCTTTGCGATTAAATGCCCAAGGTAGATTGATATTGTGTTGCTGATATAAAGCAGTAGCAATGGCTGAAACAAGCGGAATGCCTTTGTAAGCAGGACCAAATAGCGCCTCTATTTGATGTCCTTGTGCGAGTGTTTCTGCGATAACATGAGCATAGCTTTGTGCCATGGTAGAGAGGGATTGTCCGTCACAAAAGGCACCGGCATTAAAGAAGTAAGGACTTGTTCGTCCTGATTTTAAGGTGAATTCCCCAAATTTAAGTGCTTTCATTGCCATTGCGGCATCTAAAAATTGGGTTTGATATACTGATAGCATTTTTTTTATCCTTAATATCTATGTTTAAAATTATTACGTTTAATGCCAACGGCATTCGTGCGGCAGAAAGAAAAGGTTTTTTTCATTGGCTTGCAACGCAAGATGCTGATGCGGTTTGTATTCAAGAAACCAAAGCGCAATTACCTCAGTTAGAAGGCAATGAGGCTTTTTTTCCTTTAGCACATAATTATTATCATGATGCTGAAAAAAAAGGATACAGCGGAACAGCATTGTATCTAAAGCACGCGCCTGATGCGGTAAAAATGGGAATTGGTTGGCCAGAAATTGATAGCGAAGGACGATATTTAGAAGCGCGCTATGGGCGATTGCATCTGATTTCTTTGTATATGCATTCTGGAACAAGCGGTGATCATCGTCAGACGTTAAAAGAAGATTTTATGGCGAAGTTTTTGCCGTATTTAACAGATTTGGTCCAAAGTGGTGCTGAAGTGATTTTATGTGGCGATATCAATATTGCGCATACGGAAAAGGATATCCGTAATTGGAAAGGCAATTTGAAAAATAGCGGATTTTTACCGCATGAGAGACAATGGTTAACGGATTTGTTTGCTGGTGATTATAAGGATGCTTTTCGGTTAGTGAATAATGAGGAGCATCAATATACTTGGTGGAGTCAGCGCGGCAAGGCAAGAATTAATAATGTGGGATGGCGCATTGATTATCAGATTATTAGCAATGGATTAGCAGATAAGGTGATTGATGCAGAAATTTATACGCAAGAAAATTTTTCTGACCACGCGCCATTGATTATGACTTATCAGGATTTATGGTAAGTTTTTCAACTGCTTTTATGGAAGAGTAGTTTTTCAAGGCGGTAAGCAGGTTATCAGCGCTTTCATTTTTGAGATAACGCATTTTCAACGGCGAGGATAGTCGATTGCTTCCCATGGTATCAGCTAAAAGGGTTGCCATGGGGTATCGCCGGTCAAAAGGGTTTTGCTGTTTGTCTACGCAATGGAGATGTTGACAATGCGCAAAATGGTGTTTGCGCCAAAGCCAACCGTCTCGCCAATGAAGATAATGCTTATTATCTATTGCCCAACCTGCAATGGCATAGCGTTTTTTAGCGGCAATGGGATTGATGATTTGAAGGATGAGCCATAGGATGGCGAGATCTAGCAGCTGTTGATTGTCAATAAGGTTTAGAAAATAAAGGATAACTGCGCCAATCATGAGCTGACTTTGTATTAGTAGATATTTGATGGTTAAGCGATGAGGGGCTTTGGGATGTTGCGCATGAACGGGAATAGAGAGTGCTTCGATGTTATTCCAACGCTTGATGAGTTGACAGGTAATTTCGTCGTTGGCGAGTGGGATGAGTTCTCGAATACCGCGTTCGTTGTTATTAGGAAACACTGCGGTATCAATATATAAGCGATAGCGGTTACATAAGCGATAAAGCGGAGGTTGGGTAATGCGCCAAACTTGGATTTTCTCGCGTGGAACATGGCTTTCTATGCGTGTAAGTAATCCACGACGTAAGGTGATGTGGGTAGGACTATCGGTTAGTTCAAATTGGCTGTAGTTGAGAAAAGCAAACAGAATAGTCAGCAGTTTCCCTAATATAAAAGCCGCACAAATAAAAAGAAAAAATGCACCTAACCAGTGTTGTTGGAAGATTTGGAGGAAAAGGGGAATACTGGGTAGTTTTGATGTTAACCATTGAGTGAAGTTATCGCTGTTTAGCGCAAAGGAAAGAATAATGCCCATCAAGACAAAACCATCATTGCGTAATAGCCCAAAATAAAGGAGCTCTCGGCGCGATAAGGGGAGCAGGTTAGCGGTAGTAGGCGCGTTAGTTTCGGGAGTAGGTTTTTCAATGAGGTTTTCAAAAGTTTTTGCTTCTAGGTAGGATAAAACGCGTAGTTCTGCTTCTGCTGTGTTGCCGGTTCCAGCGGTTTCTAATCGGACTTCTGCGACGTTTAGCCAACGATGTAATAGATTGCGCTTGAGGGTTATGTTATGAACTTTATTGAGCGGAATATAGCGTTGTTTCCGATAAAGAATGCCTCGCTTGAGGATAATATCGTCCGAGCGAATCATAAATTGAGTGCTGTAAAAATGCGCAAATAGGTAAAGAAAGATGAGAAAGAAAATACCCGCAATAGCGACTTTCCAAATTGTGGGTAAGCCACGAACGAGGTTGTAATAACCTAGCAGAAAAGGCAATAAGATGGTAAACGTTAGGTCTAAAAGAATAAATAGCCAACTAGAGGCATGAAGTCGGCGAAAATTCTGTGCTTGTAACTGTTCAGCGAGGGGATGTGGTTGAGACATTTGCTATCTGTGGGCTGAAAAATTCGCGAATGGTTTGGGCTTGATGATGAGAGAGTGCCACCATTGAAACAGCTGGAAAAGCTGAACCAGCAGTAAAAATCACCAGATTGGCTAAATTGAACCGGCGCATCAGTGGGGATTGCTGAATATCGATATATTGAACGCGCGCGTGGGATTAAGATTTCATGACGCCACCATACCCCGTAATGATACTGTAGCTCTTCAGCGTTATAGCAAAATCGCGTTTGCTGTTGGCGGCGGTGAAAGTAAAAGATTTGCAAAAGATAAAATGCAATAAATAGTCCGCCAAGCACTGTGATAATAGGGGAAAGAAAAGGAATATTTTCTAAGCCAAGAGAAATTTCAAGTAAGCAAATAATTCCTCTCAATAGCGCTAGAAAAATACAAAGACTGATAATAGTGACTGTTAACCAATAGTAAAATGCCCGGCGCGGTAAGGATTGAAAATTAGTAAGCTTTGATGGCATAGGTTTTATTAAATTTATAAGATACAATAAGTATATAACAAGTCCTTATTTCCATTATCAACGTTTTTACGTTTTCTAAAGTTCATCATGTCTTTTCGTTTTTCTCGTTTATTTCCATTGTTTTGTGTGATTGTTTTATTGTTAGGTGGCTGGGTTGCTTTGCATTTTCAATCAGCTATTGAGTGGCGAGATCAACCGATATTACAACTGACTAAGCGTCAGCAACAAACGCTACAAGCCATTAAACAAGACGTAGTTTTAGACGTTTATATCAGCGGTAACCCTAAATTGGTTCGTGCGGTGCAGAATACGGTTATTCCAATAAAGCAATGGTTACCGCAATTAACGCTAAAAATTATCAATCCAGATACGCATCCGACGTTGGTGCAAAAATATAATATTACGCGTAATGGTCAGCTCTATTTACATATAGGCGATACTGGACAAAAAATAGACACGATTGCGCCTGAAACGATTGTGCAAACATTATTGGATTTAAGCACACATACTGAACGACAAATTATTCATCTACAAGGTAGCGGAGAACGCGCTTTTTTAGCCGATAGTGGTGGCTCTTGGCGTCCATTGTACGAGCAACTGC
>NZ_LWHB01000163.1 GCF_001889065.1 Suttonella ornithocola
TTTTCATAAACGCAGTGATATTCAAGCAATCATTGAAGAGCATGGGCATGAGATAGTTTGGTTACCCCCTTATAGTCCAGACTTAAATCCCATTGAAAAGATGTGGGCTTGGATTAAGCAAATACGCAAAGAATGGCGGATGGATTGTATTGATACTTTATTCTTTTATCTGCTTTGGATTGGGTTGGGCTTTAGATGATTGCACTATATTTATAGTAGCTTTCCTGAAAAATTAAAATCTAGCGTGACGTGGCTAGATACAGCTTCATTACCAAATGCGTATCATGAAGAAGGTAAAAATGGCAGCTTATTCAACCGTGTAGAAGCTGATGAGATTATCAAGGTATTACAAGACCTAGCAAATGATGAGGCATTTATAAATAGCAAAATCGTGCAACAATGTTTAGAGAATAATTCTCACATTATTGGCATTATTTGTATGTATGGAGAACAAAAAAAATTAATACGTCAAAAATTTAATGAACGTATCTGGAATGATGATTTTCGCCGTTTAGTTAAAATTGATAGTGTAGATAGTTATCAAGGTAAAGAAAATCGTATCATTATTTTATCGCTTACCCGTCATGATAAAAAATATAGTACAGGATTTTTATATTTACCTAATCGCATTAACGTAGCTTTATCTCGTGCAATGGATAAGCTAATTATCGTTGGGGCAAAGACAGTATGGGAACAGCCAAAAAATAGTAATACTCCATTGGCAAAAGTCTTACGATTTATGCAAAAACAAACTAATAATCAATATTACACTATTAATACATTGAAAAATGGAGAGAAAAAATGAATGAAAAGAAAATATCATACAACCAAATAGATTTTGTGGTTAAGGCTCCCCGTTTTCGTATTGTATTTTCTTATATGAGTGATAAAGGTGTTGCTTTTGTGCGTGAGTATTTGTTGCGGTTATTAAAAGTAACATCATGTAAACCTGAGCAAATTGCCCAATACTTTGGGTTTAGTCAACACGAAACCAAAGTGGCTCTTTCTGATTTAGAACAAAATAACTGGATTACTTGGAAAGAAAATGGATTAGTTGAACTATCAACAGAAGGACTACAATTGTTCCAAAATGATATGCAAGATTCACCTAAAATACCTATATTAAAAGAGTTTAGTGGTGAATATCGTATGGAATTATTGGATAATAACTTTTTACAGAAAAAAAATTCTGATAGATTCTATCAACAAGCCATCGAATTGGAAATTAAACCAAAAATATTGTCTGAAAGCAGTGAAATCGCTCGTAGAACATTTCAAAATCGTTTCCGCCAACTAATGGAAGATATAGCATCATTAACTTAGAGGACAAAGATATTTTGCTGTACAAAATTGATGCAATTGAACCCAAGGACCCACCTGACTATTTTCGTTTTACGCAATCTTTTGAGTTATTGCCTGAAACAGGCGATGCTAAAGAGCGTCATGGTATTTCAGATCTTATCAACCAAGATAATATTCAACAATCTATTACTGCCAAACTAGAACAATTATGCAATCGTAATAACTTGAAAGAATTACTAAAGAGCATGAACGAATTGCGCGATGATGATACTTTAAGGATATTGCTTAACGGAAAATTTAATATTGCCGAATTTATAAAGGTTTATCAAAAATATGAGCAAAAAAATGGTTTGTATTTTTTAGGGCAGATTTATCATCAAGCAAAAGAGAATAAGAAGGATTCTAATAAAGTATTTGATGAAATTGAAATTATCTTAGATAACTTGAAATCATCTGATAAAAATAAAAAACTCTATTGGATTGCACCAAGTGATATTTATTGGGCAAAACAACGAAAAATTCACGATAAATTACAAAGTTTGATCAATAAACAAAAACGAGGCTATAAGTTCCATTTGTATCTCCCATTATCAGAAAAGCAAAACCGTCGCGAAAGGCAAGAGTGGAAAAATGAATTCAAGAATATTTCTGATGAAGTCTTATACGGATTTTATGAAGGTTTTTTGGATGGTAATACAGAAATTTTATTTTTAGAAGGTGAGTTTGCAGTCGTTTGTTATCATACTAAATTACCTGCTTATCCTGTCACTTTACCTATTGGTTTTTTTATAACAGAAAAAAATAAAGTAAGCTCGATTTCTAAATTGGCTATTAATTATCTCAGTGAGTACTTAAGTGAAGATATGAGTAAGGATTTTGGATTGTTGTCTAAAATAAATTAATATAATTAAGATTATCTTCTTAAATAAAAATAAATATAATTATTAATTATTTTGTTATTATGCTGATAATAATAACTATTTTTAACAGATAAGAATATGATAATGAGTTTAATAAAAAGTTGTTTTGAAGAAAAATGGGGAAAAGTTTGAAAATTTTTCGCTAAATATTGGCATTTTTTCTGTATTATTACAGTTTGTAATTTTTTATTAATGATACCCATTTTAACCTATATTGCTTTTATGTTGAATAGTTTAGTTTTTTAGAATATTTTTAAAGTTATTAACTATTTTTTATAAAAAATATATCTAGTTTGTATCTGCTGATATAGCCCCATATTAGATGATGGGGCAAATTTTTATGCTTAATAGTGACTTTTATCAGGAGGTCTTATGAATTTTGAATATTACAATCCCACCCGTATCGTTTTTGGTGAAGGGAAAATTGCTGAGTTGAATCGTTTGGTACCAGCAGATGCAAAGGTCATGGTGCTATATGGCGGTGGTAGTGCGGAGCGTAATGGTACTTTAGCAGAGGTTCGAGAGGCACTAGGAAATCGTGTAGTCGTTGAATTTGGCGGGATTGAACCGAATCCAGAATATGAAACGCTACTGCGTGCGGTAGCAGAGGTTCAAGCGCATAAGGTTGATTTTTTATTAGCGGTTGGCGGTGGCTCTGTTATTGATGGAACGAAGTTCATTGCAGCGGCAGCGGAGATTGAAGAAGACCCGTGGCAAATTTTGTTAAAGCGGGGAGCAAATATTCAGCGAGCGTTGCCTTTAGCAACTGTTCTCACTATTCCAGCAACAGGTTCTGAAATGAATAGCGGTGGTGTGATTACTCGGTGGGAAAAGAAAGCCAAGCTTTCTTTTGGCAATCCACTGTTGTATCCAAAATTTTCTATTCTTGATCCGCAAAAAACGCTAACGCTCCCTGAAAGACAAATGGTAAACGGTGTGGTTGATGCGTTTGTGCATGTGATTGAGCAGTATTTAACCTATCCTAGCGGTGCACAGGTTCAAGATGCTTATGCAGAAGCGCTATTACGCATTTTGATTGAAGATGCACCAAAATTACTTGCTGAGCCAAAGAATATGATGCTACGTGAAAATATTATGTGGGCAGCAACCATGGCATTAAATGGTTTAATTGGAGCAGGCGCGGTGCAGGATTGGTCGGTTCACGCGATAGGGCATGAATTAACTGCACTTTATGGTATCGACCATGCGCGTACTTTAGCTTTGGTACTTCCGGGACTTTGGAAAGTTCGCCGAGAGGCAAAAGCAGAGAAGTTATTGCAGTATGCCACTAATGTTTGGCAGCTTCGCGACGGGTCGGAAGATGAGCGTATTGACCAAGCAATCGCAAACACAGAAGATTTCTTTAATGCATTAGGGGTTGGCACCCGTTTATCAGATTATCAATTAGATGCACAAGTGGCTGATACGGTCGCTATGCAATTAACAGAACATGGTTTAACGAAATTGGGCGAGCATGGAGATATTACGCCAGATGTCGCTCGTGAGATTTTATTGACTCGTGTCTAAGGAGCTTTTATGAGTGTTCAAACAATAGATAAAAATCGTCAATGGTTATTGCATTCTCGTCCTAAGGGACGACCAACTTTAGAGAATTTTAAGCAGGTAGAAACCGATATTCCAAAACCGCAGTCAGGACAAATATTATTACGCACGGTGTATTTATCATTAGATCCTTATATGAGAGGAAGAATGAGCAATGCCGAATCTTATGCAGACCCCGTTGCGCTTGGGGATGTTATGGTTGGCGGAAGTGTTTGTCGAGTGATGAAATCTGAACATCCAGATTATGCAGTTGGCGATTGGGTCGTTAGTTATGGTGGATGGCAAGATTATCATTTATCAAATGGGCAAAGTGTCGTGAAACTGCCAGAAGATATGGTTTATCCCTCTTATGGAATTGGCGTATTAGGGATGCCCGGTTTTACGGCGTATATGGGCTTATTGGATATTGGACGTCCACAAGAAGGAGAAACTGTCGTGGTGGCAGCAGCGACTGGCGCGGTGGGCAGCGTGGTTGGTCAAGTGGCAAAAATTAAAGGTGCGCGAGCGGTAGGCATTGCAGGTGGCATGGAGAAATGTCGTTATGCTGTAGAAACTTTAGGCTTTGATGTTTGTATTGACCATCAAGCAGAAGATTTTGCCGAGCAATTACGCGCAGCTTGCCCACAGGGAATTGATGTTTATTATGAAAATGTGGGCGGTAAGGTATTTGATGCGGTTTTACCTTTGCTAAATACAAAAGCGCGTATTCCACTATGTGGCTTAATTTCGCAATATAACGCAGAAAGTTTGCCTGAAGGTTCAGACCGTTTACCTTTATTGATGGGAACTATTTTGCGTAAGCGAATGACGGTGCGCGGTTTTATTATTTTTGATGATTATGGCGCGCAATATCCACAATTTATTCAGCAGATGACGCAATGGTTACAGGAAGGGAAAATTCGGTATCGTGAACATCGGATTGATGGGCTTGACCAAGCACCACAAGGATTGATTGATTTGTTGGACGGGAAAAATTTTGGCAAGGTGATTGTTCAAGTAGGCGAAGAAAAAAATCCAAATTAGGAGAGAAATGTGATTACACTACATCATCTAAATCAATCGCGTTCTATACGGATTCTATGGTTATTGGAAGAAATAGGCGTGCCTTATGTTTTAAAGCGTTATGAGCGCAGAGCAGATAACCAGCTTGCGCCTGATGAACTGAAGGATATTCACCCGTTAGGCAAAGCACCTATCTTAGAGATTGATGGTCAGATACTTGCAGAGTCAGGCGCGATGACAGAATGGTTAATCAGCCGTTATGCACCGCACCTTGCCCCAAAGCCAGATAGTGATGAATATGCGCAATATCTTCAGTGGATACATTTTGCAGAAAGCTCTGCAATGGTGCCTTTCTTATTAAGTCTTTTTGCCAGTAAAGAGCCTGAAAAATTGAGTGTTATTCCACCATATGCTGCTATAGAAAGTAACAAAATTCTGAGCTATTTGAATCAGCATTTGGAAAATCGCTCCTATTTGTTGGGCGAAAAGATTACAGGTGCAGATTTTATGATGTCATTTATTATTGAGGCATTAACTGCAAGAGGGCAGCTAGCGCAATATCCTAATATTGAACGCTATGGTCAACGCTTAGCTGCTTTACCCAGTTGGCAACGTGCATGGGCGATTGAGCGTGATTCTTCTGCTTAATTTTATCGAATGAAGTTTGATAAATGATGTTATAGTCAAATCAGCTAAAAAACAGATCTTTCTCTAACTATCATTTAGCGCTTCTAGCGGTAAATAACGTTTTGTTTTTTAGCTGATTGCACTATAAATATCTCTGGAAAAGCTATTTCTTAAATAAAAAACCCGCCCGAACATCAGGCAGGTTTTTAATTCAGCGTTTCTGATTAAGACAGCTGAGAAATCCAATGTTGTAACTGTGTTTGCGCTTGTTTTAGACCGACATCGGCATTCATTGCCATGTTTTCGGCATGAATGAATTGCACTTGTGAGAGTCCGACAAAGCCTAACACTTGTGTAACCCAAGGGGTCATGGTGTCTGCTGCTGTGCCTTGGTAAGCACCGCCACTGGTAATGACTGCGGCAACCGGAATATTGGGCAGTAAGCCTTCAACGCCATTTTCACCGTAGCGGAAGGTGATGCGTGGACGGGCAATATAATCTATGTAGTTTTTGAAGCTGGCAGGTGCGGTGAAGTTGTATCGTGGCAAGCCCATCAGCACGGCATCGGCTTGGTTTAATTCTGCAACTAGCGTTTCTGCTAAGGCAATCGCGGTTTTTTGGGCTTCTGTATCGGCAACGCCGGCACGAATAGCGGCAACGGTTTCGCTGTTTAATGTCGGAACAGACTGCGCATTTAAGTCCCGCTCAATGACGGTCAGCTCGGGGAAACGTTGACGGGCATCGGCAACGGCTTGGTCTAACAGCGCATTAGAATGGCTTTGTTCGCCGTTGACGGAGGTTTTTAAAACCAATAATGTTTTCATAAATCACCTGTTATTTTATCGACGGAAAAGACGGTTATCTAATGCCCAAGCACCGCTGCCTGAAAAGACGAAGTAGAGGAAGATGAAGCAGTATAAAACAGCCCCTTCGCCATGATTGAGCAGAGGAAGCAGGATGTTATCAGCTTTGGCATGTGCCATAAAGTAAGCGACTGCCATCTGACCCGAGAGAATAAAGGCAGTGGGGCGGATGAGAAAGCCCAGTATGAAGAATATGCCGCCAACCAATTCTAAGACGCCAGCCAGCCCGTATAGAGAGAAAAGTTGTAAGCCGTCAAACATGGCAACGTGCGGTAAGGCAAAGAGTTTAGCTGTGCCGTGCAGTAAAAATAAGTAGCCAGTGACGATGCGTAAGACTGCCAGCGCTTGTGGCTGAAAGCGGTTAAGCGATGTGGTGATGCTCATTGATAATCATTCCTAATATTGTCAAAGGGAGTTCAGTATATCGTTTCGTTTGCGGAAACAAAAGCGTAAAATCAGACATGGTTCGTTTCTTAATGGGAAATAATTATGGATACTTTACAGAGTTTGCGGGTGTTTCGTGAGGTGGTAGAGAGAGAGAGTTTTACCGCAGCGGCTCAGTATTTGCAGATGACCACCGCGACTGCCAGCAAGCATATCCGCCATTTAGAAAGTCATTTACAGGCGAAATTACTGAACCGAACCAGCCGGCGCTTGAGTTTAACGGAGGTGGGCAGGCGTTATTATCAGCATTGTTGCCGTGCGCTGGATACGCTTTCCCAAGCGCAGGCGGAGGCGGAACACGGCACGCAATATCCAGTCGGCACGTTAAAAATCACTTTACCGATGTGGGCGGCAACGCCTTATTTTGCCGATATTTTTACGGCTTATCGGGCGCGTTATCCGCAGGTGGTGTTGTCTTTGCATACCGACAGTCGTCATATGGATTTGGCGGCGCACGGGCTGGATTTGGCGTTGCGGATTACGCCACAGCCTGAAGCGAATTTGATTGTAAAACGCTTAACGGAGGTGGCGTTTTATTATGTGGCGTCGCCGTCGTATGTGGCGCGGCACGGCATCCCTGAGCGAAAAGAGGGTTTGCAGGCGCATTACGGTTTGTTGCCGGATTATGCGGCGGTAACGCTGTCGTTGCCGTCGGTGGTGCAAAGTAATAATGCCTTGATGCTTTATCAGCTGGCTTTGTGCGGGCAGGGCATTGCGATGCTGCCGGAATGGATTTGTGGCGCTGATATTCGTGAAGGACGTTTGCAACGTTTGTTTTCTGAGCAACCAACGTTACGCCAACCGCTTTATGCGGCTTATCTACATCGGGATTATCAAAGCGTGAAAGTACGCACGATGATTGATTTTTTGGCGGAATATTGGAAAACATCTTCAGAATGAATATAGTTAAATTGAGACCTTTGCCCTCAAAAAATAAAAAGATTTCAATTTTTTGAGGGCAAAGGTCTCAAATCAGCTAAAAAACAGAACGTTATTTCCTCCTAGAGGTGTTCGGTAGGGTTTATAGAGCGTTCCGTGTTTAGCTGATTTGACTATAACGTTATATTTTTTAGCTGATTGCACTAATATCCGCGCTCATTCGATAATATTTCAGTTTTTTGGGATATTTTTGTTTTTTGAATATTGAGCTAATATTTTTTTCGGGAGATAGCGTTCTTTTCAAGCTGTTTCTTAATTTTTGCTTTTTACGGGCAGTCATTAAATCGTGAATCCACCGAAAAGCGTAACGCGTGTTTTCACGATAATCTGCTGTTCGCTTCACTCACTTTTTCGCATTTTTTTCTTTAAGGAGCAAAATGCCGCGTCAAGTCAGTCGCAGCTATCTCCAGCTGAGGAGAAAGCAGCTTGTAAATTCCACGCATCGTTGCCGTGCTTCTTCATCATTCGTCTGCTGTTAAAAAATGCTTTTATTCGATTGGGGGTTTCATTAGGTATCATCTGAATATGCTTTAGGGATAATCCTATAAGACTTTGCTAAAAGGTATCGCTTTATATGACTTTTATCGTCAAAATACTAAAAAATTACATTAAAGGGCTTATATTTAGTGATGTTGAAGGGAGGTTATATGGTGAAATCAATAGGCGAGTTTTTTGGATTATTTGTTGTTTTTCTCTCTATTCTTGTTGTGGAATATAGTGTTACTGCGATGCTGGTATTGTCTTATTTATGGTTTTGATAATTTTCAGTCGCCTAATCTTGTTATTTCTATTCAAGATAGATTTTAGGAAGTAAATATGTCTTCTTTGCGTTTGTTTTATCATTTTTTGCGGACGCGCTATGGTTTGCAGTTCGCTCATCGTGAGGCTTTAGTGGCTTGGCAAGAGCAGCAATTACAGCGTTTTTTTCAGTCAGTATTACCGCGTGCGCCACGTTATCAGGGAATGCGGATTATGCATTTATCGGATTTACCGTTGATGGATAAAGCGACGATTATGGCGGATTTTGCGGCGCATAATACGCGAGGGGTAACGGCGGAGGAGGCGTTTGCGGTGGCGTTGCAGGCGGAGCAGACGCGTGATTTTTCACCAAAGTTGGGGGATTTAACGGTTGGACTGTCGAGCGGTACGTCAGGCAATCGCGGATTGTTTTTGGTCAGTCCGCAGGAGCAAGCGCGTTGGGCAGGGATTTTATTGGCGCGGATGTTGCAGACGAGCGAGTTACGGCGGTTGTTTCAGCCGTGGCGTGCGCCGTTAAAAATTGCGTTTTTTTTGCGTGCGAACAGTCATTTGTATACGACGCTACGCAAGCGGCGGATTGATTTTCAGTTTTATGATTTGTTGCAGGGGTTGGAGGTGGCTTTACCGCGTTTGCAACGGCAGCAGCCGGATATTTTGGTGGCGCCGCCGTCGATGTTGCGCTTGTTGGCAGTAGCGGGTTTGGAAAAACGGTTGAGTGTTCGTCCAAAACGGGTGATTTCTGTTGCCGAGGTGGCGGAGGCGGCGGATAAGCGGCTTATCCGTCAGGTGTTTGGGGTGTCGCCGGAGCAGATTTATCAGGCGACGGAGGGGTTTTTGGCGTATACCTGTGCGCATGGCGGGTTGCATTTGAATGAAACGTTTGTGTATTTTGAGCCGCAATGGTTAGATCCTGAGCAAAAGCGTTTTCAGCCGATTATTACGGATTTTACCCGTGATACACAGCTGATTGTACGCTATCAGCTGAATGATGTGTTGCGTTTGGCAGATGAACCTTGTTCGTGCGGTGGGGCGGAGCGAACGTTAGCTGCGATTGAAGGGCGTACTGATGAGGTGTTGTGGTTGGAGCGTGTGCAGTCGGGGCGCTTGGAGGCGATTTTTCCCGATCATGTGCGGCGGATGATGGCGTTGTGCGGGGCGGGTGTCCGTGAGTTTTCTGTTGTGCAAAGGGAGGATGGTTGGCAGGTGGCTTTGGCAAGTGATGAACCGCAAGCGGCAGCGCGTTTGGTGCGTGAGCAGTTGGTGGCGTTTTGTGAGCAGCGTGGGTTGACGATGCCTGATGTGCGTTTTGAGGTGTGGCAGCCGCCAATCGCCGGTGCAAAGCGGCGGCGGGTTCAGTGTTTGTTGGCTAAGACGCCGTTGGCTTCTTTGGGGTGAGCGATGAATGTGTTGATTTTAGGGGCAAGAGCGCCGGTGGCGGTGGAATGGGCAAGAGCTTTTGCGTTGAGCGGTTGGCAGGTGATGGTAGGCGATAGTTTGCGTTTTCCGTTAGCACGGTTTAGTCGCTTTACGTCGCAATTTTTACGTTTACCGCCGGTGGCGCAGCAGTTTTCCGCTTGGCAGCAAGCGCTTCAGCAGGCGGTTCAGCGGGAAAAGATTGATTATATTTTACCGACGTGTGAAGAAGCCTTGTATTTGGCGTTGGTTAAAAATCAGTTGGGTTGTGAGGTCGGTGTGACAGAGAGTGAACAGATGCAGACCTTGCATGATAAATTTCGCTTTTCTCAATGGTTAGCACAGCAATCTTTGTTAACCACACCGGAAACTTATTTGTTAACGGATGATGATGCGGTTGTTCCCTTTATTGAGGATAGTCAACAGTGGGTTTTTAAACCGGTCTATTCTCGCTTCGCTTGGGAAACGTTGATTGCGCCGGATGCGCAGAAGCTAAAAAATCTTAAGCCAACAAAAGCGCAGCCGTGGGTAGCACAACGCTTTATCAAAGGCACTGAATATTGTATCGTCAACTATCTTATTGCTTACAATATTATAGTGTAGAGAACCACTATCAACTGCATTTAAGCGCTGGCGCCGCTAAATTTAAACGAAACCGCGGCGCTCTTCCTTGTTTGGAATACAGTTGGCTATCCATTGCGCATTTACCCAAAAAACAACGTATCGCATGGCAAATGTTGTCAGGTCTATTACAAAAAATCGCGGTGCCGTTAGTAGAAAAGTGGGAGTGTTGATAGAGTGGATTTATTAAATTAGATGTTAAAAATTATCGGGTTGTTTACACATTGGATGATAAAAAATGGAAGATGTGTAACCCCCATTTATCATATAGTATTTTCACAGAATAATTAGACTACATTTTCAGAATCAATTGGTGTCCATATCATTAAGTGAATCATGTGGTCGTTCGTTATATAGTCAAATCATTTATAATCCAATCTATCCAAAGCAGATATAAAGAACGACTTATAGTAGAATTATCAAAAACAAACTGAGCATATCCTATGACCTACTGCAGCCAATTCCGACAAAAAATTCTTAACGATATTGCTAATGGAGAAACTTGGCGCGCTGTTGCAAAGCGCTACAAGATCAAGCAAATTCACCGTCATATAGCTGGATTAAAAATCCCCATCC
>NZ_LWHB01000164.1 GCF_001889065.1 Suttonella ornithocola
TTACAGAGGCTTTTTCTTCTATCATTTCGTTGCGTGCTGCTAAAGCACAGTAAGGTGATAAGACGCTATCATTCAGCGTCCACTTTAATCCTGAATTACTTAACTTTTCTAAAGGTGTTAATGCAAAAATACTCACTTTACTATGAAGCGCTGCTTGCCAAGACAGTTGGATTTGATCTTTTCCAAAAAAAATCAGTGCATTTTTTTGCCAAAGAAAGCAACGCCGTCCAAATTTAGGTAACGTCCAAAGATTGCCAAAGCTATGATCTGCTTCATCACCCGCACTACCCATGATATGCCAATCTCGCTGAGAATAATGCTCGTGTGCATAAGCTAGCGCCAACTCAAAATCCGTATAATCTTTATCGCTAGGATAGGTTTCTCTGGCAATATGCGGATAATCTATGGTGGCACTATCAAAATCGCCCAACCAAAGGTTAGGCGATTGCATAAGGTGCTGTGCGTGCCGAATGCCGCCGTCAACTGCGATAATAGGTTCATCACTAAACGGCAGACGATCTGCTAAAGCAAAATCGCCATTGAGTAAAATCCACAGCCGCTCAGACATTAAGCATTGCCTGCTTTACGACGCTCACCAAAATCTGCCGCTGCCGTATAAAGCACATCGCTAGAAGAATTTAGCGCCGTTTCCGCAGAATCCTGAATCACCCCAATAATCATGCCAACAGCCACGACACGCATCGAAATATCATCTGGAATATTAAATAAAGAACATGCCATTGGAATCAGAAGTAAAGAGCCACCTGGCACACCAGATGCCCCGCAAGCGCCTAAAGAAGCAAGCGCACACAGCAAAATCGCAGAAAAGAAATCCACCTGAATATTAAGCGTATGTGTTGCTGCAAGCGTTAAAATCGTAATGGTAATCGCAGCACCTGCCATATTGATAGTTGCGCCAAGCGGAATAGAAATAGAATAAGTGCTTTCATGTAAACCCAATTTCTTCGCTAAAGCCATATTCACAGGAATATTTGCTGCCGATGAACGAGTAAAAAATGCTGGAATACCACTTTCAATGAGTGTTTGCCAGACTAAAGGATAAGGATTGCGACGGATTTTGAAATACACAATCAGCGGGTTCATCACCAAAGCTACTAACAACATTGTGCCGCATAACACTAAAATTAAACGTCCATACTTAAACAATTCATCAAAACCCGTTTCTGCAATAGTGGAGGTGACTAAGCCAAAAATACCAATCGGAGCTGTTCGGATGACCCAACGAACAATTTGCGTTACCGCATTAGTAATTGCATCAATCCATTCTTTAACACTAGGTTTACTATTTTTTAGCGCAAAACCTAATAATGCTGCCCATACTAAAATCCCAATATAGTTCCCATCACTGAGCGCATGAATTGGGTTATCCGCCACTCTTAAAAATAACGTCCGTAGAACTTCTAAAATTCCTCCCGGTGGCAGAAGAGAAATTTCATCAGCAACTTTTAATGTAATAGTGGTCGGAAATAAAAAGCTTAAACTTACAGCAACCAATGCAGCCGCAAAAGTTCCGAATAAATACAGCCAAATAATTGGCTTAATATAAACTTCCTCACCACTTTGATGCGAAGATACTGCATGAATCACCAAAACAAACACCAAAATAGGTGCGACTGCTTTTAGCGCAGAAACGAAAAATTTTCCTAAAATACCAACACTAAGTGCAACTTTATTCATCTCTGGACTAACAGTCCCTAATAAAGCCAATCCAATCCCAGCAATTAGACCGATAACGATTAGTAGCACTAGTCCACGACTCATATACCAATTAAAAAATTTCTTCATGAACATTCCTACATTAAGCAAAAACTCAGTTTAATCGCTCTATCAAGTTTAAGCAATGGAAAGAGAGAGATAGGCATTTGTAACAGACTAATAATGACAATTTTTTAAAAAATACAATTACATTGCAAGATAGATAGGAAATGTAAATCTTCATCAGTGAGTTCTTCCCACTGTTGTTTGACATAAATGACATCTCAAGATAATTAGAGAACGCAATATGTTCACTTATCATTCTGATTTTATATATAAAATCAGAAAGTTAATTCTGGTAGTCAAATCAGCTAAAAAACAAAACATTCTATAAGCCTTACTATAAGCCTTATCTAGCGCTTCTATGCAGTATAGCTAACTTCCCAAAAAATACATACAGCACTTAGAGATAGAATGCTGTTTTCAAAGTGGATATTGAGTTAACGTTGTATGCATTTATTTTTTGAGAAGTTAGCTATAGTACGGAAAGACGCTCCAATTCTGTAGCGAGTTAAAGACATTTAGCTATAGCGCTTTTTCAGAACAAATAGCTAAAAGATAGCGGGTTATCAACGAAATAATTTTGTAGATGAAGCGAACTAAATCGTCATGTAATGACATAAAAATTCTAGACATAAAAAAAAAAAAAAACCGACTCAAGTGAGTCGGTTAAATAACCACCAAAGGAGGATATAGAGGAGATAACATCGATGATGTTGAGGGGCATTATAAAGAGGTTGTTGCAATGCGTCAACTCCTAAAAACATTTTTTTATTTTAATGAATTTTATTTTTAATTTAAAAAACTCTTTGGAAAACATCTTTATAAAAAAAATAGACTTTAATATATTTATATTGCTGCGTTGCAATAAAAATATAAGATAAAATTTTATCTTAAAAATTTGTATAAAAAGCTAACCCACTGATAAACGGTAATAAAAATTATTCTCAAGAAGAGAGGGCTTTTGTAGGCAAACCATATCTATTTATTTTGAATAAAACATTATGAGCTTTCTTTTTTTACATGAATAAAATTTTCATATCTACAAAACACAGTTTTGTATAGTCAAAGACTATCAAAAGCGTTACATATCCACATAAAATAGAAGAATAAGCGGTCAATGCAATGCGGTCGCCATTCTTTACACTTTTGCTTTATCCATGCTCATGTATGCTCAATGGGATTAAGATCAGGGCTATAAGATGGAAGCCAAAGGATAGTATGCCCAGCCTCCTCTATCAGTATTTTGATATCCTCACGTTTGTGAAAAGCCGCATTGTCCATGACAATCACACTATCAGCAGGGAGTTGAGGAAGTCATATCTGTTCTACCCAGCTGTAAAAGACATCGCTGTTGATGCTATCATCATACAATCCAACAGCAAATATAGTGCAATCATCTAAAACCCAACCCAATCCAAAGCAGATAAAAGAATAAAGTATCAATACAATCCATCCGCCATTCTTTGCTATTTGCTTAATCCAAGCCCACATCTTTTCAATGGGATTTAAGTCTGGACTATAAGGGGGTAACCAAACTATCTCATGCCCATGCTCTTCAATGATTGCTTGAATATCACTGCGTTTATGAAAAGCG
>NZ_LWHB01000165.1 GCF_001889065.1 Suttonella ornithocola
TTTGCTTAATCCAAGCCCACATCTTTTCAATAGGATTTAAGTCTGGACTATAAGGGGGGTAACCAAACTATCTCATGCCCATGCTCTTCAATGATTGCTTGAATATCACTGCGTTTATGAAAAGCGGCATTGTCCATGACAATTACACTGTTTTTAGGTAACTCAGGTAACAGTGCTTCTCTCACCCAATGAGAGAAAATATCGCTGTTAATAGAACCATCATATAAGCGTAAGGCAAACAATTCTCCATTGATAATGGCTCCAATCGCATTGCTCTGGTTCTTTAAATGCCAGTTATCACTTCCATGACAAACTTGTCCTTTTGTGCTGTAGCCATAAGGTCTATGAGCAAAGGCTTTAAAACCACATTCATCAAGATAGACTATCGGTTTGTCTTGAGCGGTCTTATCTACTATTTGTTCTTGAAAGTGCTCTCTTTTCTCTGTGTCGGCTTTTGGATGTTGGTTAATCTTTTTTTATGCGTTATAGTGCGATCAGCTAAAAAACAAAACATCCTATAGCCCTTATCTAGCCATTCTGGCGGTAGATAACGTTCTGTTTTTTAGCTGATTTGACTATATTTCACTTTTGCCCACTTCTTCTCAATCAGATTTAAGTCTGGACTGTAGGCTGGTAACCAAAGGATTTGATGCCCTGCATTTTCAATGCGTTCTGATAATTTGAGACCTTTGTAAAAAACAACGAGAATTTTGAAATTTAAAAATATATTAAAATCATGGCGTTATTTTCTACTATAGCTGAATGGGGTTAGCTTGTATATAGCCAACTTCTCAAAAAATGCGTACAACGTTAACTCAATATCTATTTTGAAAGCAGCATCCTATCTCTAAGTGCTGTATGTATTTTTGGGAAGTTGACTATAGTAGTAAAAATTTACGTAAAACGGAATTTTGCAAAGGTCTCTTAAGGTGATTGATAATAAAAAAGCCACGCATAATGCGTAGCTTTTTTATTGGCTAATTAATATTAAATTATTTAATTAGGCTAGCAAAGTATTTAAGTGTACGAACAAGTTGGTTGGTATAAGACATTTCGTTGTCATACCATGCTACTGTTTTAACAAGTTGTTTACCGTTAACATCCATTACTTTTGTTTGGGTAGCATCGAATAATGAACCAAAGTCAATGCCAATGATGTCTGAAGAAACAAGTTCTTCTTCGGTATAGCCGAAAGATTCGTTAGCAGCTGCTTTCATTGCAGCATTGATTTCATCTTTGGTGACATTTTTATCAAGGACGGTAACAAGTTCTGTTAATGAACCAGTTGCTACTGGTACACGTTGTGCGGCACCATCAAGTTTGCCATTAAGCTCAGGAATAACTAGACCAATTGCTTTTGCAGCACCAGTGCTGTTTGGAACGATGTTTTGAGCAGCAGCACGTGCGCGACGTTTATCACCTTTACGATGAGGTGCATCCAGTGTCATTTGGTCGCCAGTGTAAGCGTGGATGGTTGTCATAATTCCTTCAACGATACCAAACTGGTCGTTAAGAACTTTTGCCATTGGCGCTAAGCAGTTTGTTGTGCAAGATGCGCCAGAGATAACGGTTTCGCTTCCATCAAGAATGTCGTGGTTAACATTAAATACAACAGTTTTGATGTCATTACCGCCCGGAGCAGAGATAACGACTTTTTTTGCGCCTGCTTTAATATGTAATTCTGCTTTTTCTTTGCTGGTAAAAAAGCCTGTGCATTCTAATACAACATCTACGCCAAGATCGCCCCATGGAAGCTCTTCTGGGTTAGGTTTAGAGAAAACTTTAATTTCATGACCATTGATAACAATATTGTCGCCTTTAAGTTCGGCAGTGCCATCGAAGCGACCTTGAGTTGTATCGTATTTGAATAGATGAACTAACATATCCGCGGGGGTAAGGTCGTTTATTGCGACGACTTCTAGTCCGTCAACTTTTGTCATTTGACGCATTGCCAAACGACCGATACGACCAAAACCGTTAATTGCGACTTTAATACTCATAGTGTCTCCTAGTTGAGTTAAATTTGACTATATTATTTTATAAAATTTTTTGTGCTTTGGATATAAACTTTATCATTTTGTTTTTAACTGATGTTGGTTATCATATCAAATTTATGTATTCAAAGACATGAAGGCTTACTCATTCATGATTGACCAAATCCCATCCATATAATGAGAAACGGCGTAATAAATGCGGTCAGAATACCATTAAATATAAGTCCAACAGTTGCATACGCAGCAAATTGTTTACTAATGTCTAGACTAGCAGCAATACCCATGGCATGAGAGCCTGTACCTTGCGCCAAAGCTTGGGAAATTGGATTTTTTATCCAACTTCTATGAAGTAACCAATAACCAAAGCTTTGTCCTAATGCGCCTGCAAGAATGACACCAGCGGAAACGATTGCAGGAATTCCATCAATTACTTTGGTAATTTCGAGTGCGATAGGCATCGTAACGGATTTTGCAGCTAATGACATGCTAATTTCTTTTGAAGCCCCCAACCAGTAGGCAAACCACACACCAGAGACAATACCAACAATACTTCCAATAACTTGAGCGCTAATGATTGCTATCCATTGTTTTTTAATTTTTGACCATTGTTGATACAGCGGCACTGCTAGACAAACTACTGCGGGTTGCAGCCAGAAACTGATCAGCCTTCCGGCTTGTTCAAATTCTATATAGCTTACTTGTGTTAGCTTGAGATAAATGATTAGTGTAGCTGTTCCAATTACAACGGGATTGATAATTGCCCAGCCCGTTCGTGAGCGTACTATCAAACATAACCAGTAAATGGTAATCAATAGAAAAAGCAACCAAGGAATAGAGGATAAAAAATGGTAGTTCATTTGTTTTGTCTTTTTCTTGAATAAGTGTGAACTTGTGCGCTAATGATTAAAACTAGTATTGTGCTACTAATGGTACTGATTGTAATTGCCCAAAAGTCTTTGCCAATAATATCCAAATAATCAACTAATGCCACACAAGGAGGAATAAGTAGCAGCATAAGATGCTGAAGTAAATGATCTGAAACAGGTCGAACCCATTCTACTTTTACCCACTGTTTTTTTTAGTAGAAAAAATAATAGTAATAGCCCTAAAATACTTAGCGGTAATTTCCAATGAGTAAAATAGATAATGAGTTCTGCGATAGATAGACACCCAGAAATAATGACGAGTGCTCGAATAATAGCCATACTCTCCTCAATAAATTATAGTTTTATAGATAAAGCGTAACATGATTAAAATTATTATCATAGGATTATGATAAAAAAGATTATCCATATAGATATGGATGCTTATTATGCAGCGATAGAGCAGCGAGATAATCCTAGTTTAAGAGGCAAACCAGTTATTGTTGGTGGAAATCCTAAAAGGCGCGGAGTTGTGGCAACTTGTAGCTATGAAGCGCGCAAATATGGTGTTCGCTCAGCGATGTCAACCGCTTACGCTTTAAGATTATGTCCTCAAGCCATTGTTATTCCACCCAGATTTGAGGTATATAGGCAGATTAGCGAAGACATTCGTCAATTATTTTATGCAGTCACACCTTTGGTAGAACCGCTATCTCTTGATGAAGCGTATTTAGATGTCAGTGAAAGTACTTATCAAAAAGGTTCGGCGACGTTGATTGCAAAAGCGCTAAAGCGGGATATTTTTCAACTTACTGGATTAACGGCATCGGCTGGTGTGTCTTATAACAAAATGCTTGCAAAGATTGCTTCAGATGTTAATAAACCAAACGGTATCCATATTATTTTACCTGAGCAAGCAGAAGCTTTTATTGCAGCATTACCGATAGAGAAAATTCATGGCATTGGGAAATCTACAGCACTAAAAATGCATGGTTTGGGGATTGGTACAGGTAAGGAGTTGAGAGCAGCTGGAGAAAAGCTACTCATTCAACATTTTGGTAAAAAGGGTTTATTTTATTATCAAGTTGCTTGTGGAATAGATTTAAGAGCGGTTAAATCAAAGCGAATACGCAAAAGTATTGGCTCTGAAATAACTTTTGCTTATGACTTAAAAGATGATAAAGATATTATCGAAGCGCTTTTTTTACAAAATTATAAGGCGTTTAGCCTGTTGGCACAAAGAAATTGTTATGCAAAAACGGTCACGATAAAAGTGAAATATTCTGATTTTAGCCAAATCACCCGTAGCCATAGCGTTAGCCCATATTTTTTACATGAGGATAGTGCGAAGGAATGGATTACTCGCTTATATAAAGATAGCCCTAGACAATTGCCGGTGCGTTTAGTTGGTGTGAGTTATAGTGGGTTAATTGAATCGTTTAAACAAAGTCAACCTTCTTTATTTTGAATCAATACATATCTATATAGCTGAACGGGTTTAGCTTACATACAAACTGACGAATCACAGACAGCCAACATCAGTCCGGCAAAACTAGCTAACGCTGTATGCGAGTTAAAGACATTTAGCTATATAGTGCAATCATCTAAAACTCAACCCAATCCAAAGCAGATAAAAGCATAAAGTATCAATACAATCCATCCGCCATTCTTTGCGTATTTGCTTAATCCAAGCCCACATCTTTTCAATAGGATTTAAGTCTGGACTATAAGGGGGTAACCAAACTATCTCATGCCCATGCTCTTCAATGATTGCTTGAATATCACTGCGTTTATGAAAAGCGGACATTGTCCATGACAATTACACTGTTTTTGGTAACTCTAGGTAACAG
>NZ_LWHB01000166.1 GCF_001889065.1 Suttonella ornithocola
ATCAAATACCACTCTATCATGCGCAGACGATAGGTATCAGGCTGCTGCAATGCTTGCGTATAAAGATGGTAAAGCTCAACATCAGCATAATCTATTTTCGTATGATGTAATAAAAGTTCATTTAAATACGAAACACTTAACCATTTTTTACCATTAAGCTGATAGTAACGAAGAATTTCGCTTTTCTGAATGACAAATAGCTCGTTTCGTTTTATCCCTGTAATTGACAGCTCTCTAAAAGGCGCATAATTTTCTGTATAGCGATAATTTTTTTGTTTCCGGATTCGTACTATTGCTCTTTGTAGCCCATTATTTTTAGTAAATAGGTCAACCAAGTAACTATTTTCTTTATAAGACATCCGTCTAAGAACAAAGGCAGATTCACAATTTAGATGCAGCATTTTAATAGTGATAAAATTAAGACTATGTTATGATTTTATAGTATTTTACGCTTAGGGAAAGGCAGTGTCATGCTGTTAATGATAGATAATTATGATTCCTTCACTTATAACTTAGTTCAATATTTTGGTGAATTGGGTCAGGAAGTCCAAGTCGCTCGTAATGATCAAATATCAATTTCAGATATTGAACAATTAACTCCTGATTACTTAGTCATTTCTCCCGGTCCTTGTACACCGACAGAAGCTGGTATTTCGAATGAAGCTATTCGTTATTTTGCTGGTAAAATTCCTTTATTAGGTGTTTGCTTGGGACATCAATGCATAGCAAATGTTTTTGGTGGAAAAGTCATTCGTGCTGATCATATTATGCATGGTAAAATCTCTACTATTAAGCATAATCAAAAAGGCGTATTTAAAAATCTACCTAATCCTTTGATGGTTACCCGATATCATTCTTTAATTGTTGAAGAAAGCTCTCTACCGAAAGATTTTGAAATAACGGCTTGGATAGAAGAAAATAATAAAAAAGTTATTATGGGACTGAAACATCGTACTTTACTAGTTGAGGGAGTTCAATTTCATCCTGAATCTTTTATGAGTGACAATGGACACAACCTTCTAAAGAATTTTTTAGATAGCGCTATAGATTTTAGGATTTAAAGGATAAAACATGGATAATTATGACGCGCTTATTGGCTATATGGTACAACATAAGCTGGCTACGCCAGAACAATTACGAGAGGCAAGAGGTAGCGCACAGAAAAAAAGAGCAAATTTCTTACAACAATTATTAAGTGATGGACTTCTCTCTCCTTCTCGTCTATCAATCATTAATCGTGAAATTTATAATTTACCAATGGTTTCTCTTCGTGAGTTAGATATTCGTCGAGAACTCACCTCTCAATTTAAAGAAGCCGTTGTCCGTAAACATACGGCCTTACCAATATTTGCAAACGGCGGACGATTATTCATTGCTACATTTGATCCTAGCAACCGAAACATGCTAGATGAGTTTAAATATCAAGGCAAATACACGACTGTT
This sequence comes from Suttonella ornithocola, assembly GCF_001889065.1. GTDB lineage: Bacteria > Pseudomonadota > Gammaproteobacteria > Cardiobacteriales > Cardiobacteriaceae > Suttonella_A > Suttonella_A ornithocola. Next base: position 1,444 of record NZ_LWHB01000166.1, read on the forward strand.
GAACCCATTATCGCAGACGTTAATGCTATTGAAGCGCTAATTGAAGACCACTATGCCGGCGTTGGAGGGATGAATAATCTTTTTGAAGATGAAACCAACGAACAAGATTTAGATGCCATTGGCGAACAGCTAGGACAAATTGGCGGCGCCGAGGAAGAAGCGCCAGTTGTGAGATTTGTTACCGGTATGCTATTGGATGCTATTCGTACAGGCGCTTCGGATTTACATTTTGAACCTTATGAAACAAGCTATCGCGTCCGATTCCGCAGAGACGGCGTTTTACAAGAAGTTGCAGCGCCTCCTCCTAGTATTGCTAATCGAATTACTGCTCGCCTTAAAGTAATGGCAGACTTAGATATTGCAGAAAAGAGAGTTCCACAAGATGGGCGGATTAAGCTCTATATTTCTGAAACAAAAGCCATTGATTTCCGGGTTAACTCTCTTCCTACTTTGTGGGGTGAGAAAATAGTTTTGCGGATTTTAGACAGCTCCGCAGCGAAACTCAATATTGAAATTTTAGGTTTTGAACCAGAACAAAAACAATTTTATCTAGATGCTATTAGCAAACCTCAAGGGCTAGTATTAGTAACCGGACCAACGGGTTCAGGTAAAACCGTTTCTTTATATACTGGATTGAACTTACTCAACAAACCTACTGTTAATATCTCAACCGCAGAAGATCCCGTTGAAATTAACTTACCGGGGATAAATCAAGTTAACGTTAATCCTAAAACAGGGCTAGATTTTGCAGCAGCACTTAAAGCCTTTCTTCGTCAAGATCCTGATATTATTATGGTTGGGGAAATTCGGGATATTACCACTGCGGAAATTGCTGTTAAAGCCGCACAAACAGGACACTTAGTATTGTCAACGCTGCATACGAATGATGTTCCCCAAACTATTGCACGTTTGGTCAATATTGGGATCGAACCCTACAATATTGCCGCTAGTGTAAATCTAATCATGGCACAACGTTTAGCTAGACGGTTATGTAATAACTGTAAAACTAGAGACAGAAAACATCATCATGAAGAATTATTGGCTTTAGGCTTCAAGGAAGAAGATTTAGATGATTTAAGAATTTATGCCCCTAAGGGCTGTGAACGCTGTAACTATCAAGGTTATCGTGGACGAGCTGGTATTTATCAAGTTGTTCCTATTTCTGAATCTTTAGCAGAGCTTATTTTACAAAATGCATCTGCTGCTGAAATTGCCGAGCAATGCCAGAAAGAAGGCTATCCCGATTTACGACAAGCAGCACTCAATAAAGTTAAACAAGGCATTACCAGTATTGAAGAAGTTCTACGGGTAACAAGCGATTAAGGACGAAGGAGTTTACTATGGCAGGAACTAAAAAAGATTTAATTACTTATCAATGGAAAGGCAAAAATAAGCAAGGAAAGGAAATTTCTGGTGAATCTGCCGTTGCTAATGAAGCTGTGTTAAAAGCTTTTTTGGCTAAGCAAGGTCTTACTGGCGTTACAGTAAAATTAAAGCCTAAACCTTTATTTGAAAGTAAAGGAAAAATTAAAAGTAAAGATATTGTCTTTTTTACCCGACAAATGGCAACCATGCTACGTGCAGGAATGCCGGTTATGCGGGCATTAGACTTGGTTGGTGAAAGTATTGAAAAACCCAAAAAAATGCAAGAAATGATTTTTGATATTCATGATCGCATTCAAAATGGGGCAAGCTTTGCTGAAGCATTAAAAGCCCATCCTCTCTATTTTGATGATTTATATACAAGTTTAGTAGCAGCAGGCGAAGATGCGGGTATGCTAGATGGTACCATGGATAATATTGCACTTAATTTGGAAAAAGGTGAAGTCACTAAGAAAAAAGTCAAAAAAGCTTTAACTTATCCTGCTATTGTTATGATTTTTGCTATTGTTGTTACAGCTGTTCTCATGATAAAAGTCGTACCAGTCTTTGCGGATTTTTTCCAATCAAATGGAGGAGAATTACCAGCACCGACTAAATTAGTCATGGCAATTTCCAACTTTATGATAGATAAAGGTATTTATTTACTAGTTGCTATTATTATTGCTATTTCTGCTTTTATTTATTTTAAAAAACGGAATAAAAAGTTTCAGCAAGCAGTTAACAAACTCTCTTTCAGACTTCCCTTGATTGGCGGTATTTTACGCACGGGTGCCAATGCTCGCTTTGCGCGAACCATGTCAACTCTCTTTGATGCTGGTGTTCCATTGATGAAAGGACTGAATGCAACTGCGCCAGCTACTGGTAGCGTAATGTATGAAGAAGCCGTTTATGATATTCGAGATGATGTACAAAATGGGCAACAAATGAGCTTTGCCATGAAAAATACCGGCTTATTTCCAACCATTGCGGTACAAATGACTGCTATTGGTGAAGAATCAGGTAATTTAGGTGAAATGCTTGGACGGGTAGCCACCTTTTATGAAGAAGAGCTTGATTGGCGAATTGATAATTTAACTTCAATGATAGAACCCGCTATTATGGCTTTTTTAGCTATTGTTGTTGGTGGCTTACTCATCGCCATGTATATGCCAATCTTTAATCTTGGTAATATGTTCTAATGATTAATAATTTACTTTTTGATAACTGGCTACTAATCAGTTTTGTTGGTTTAATCGGTTTATTAGTAGGTAGTTTTTTGAATGTAGTTATATATCGCACTCCAGTGATGATGGAACGTGAAGAGAAACTATGGGCATGGGAAGTTATTCAAGGAGAAGGAGAAAAGCATCCAGATATCTCCTCAGAAAAATTTAATCTTTTATTTCCTGCGTCTCATTGTCCAAATTGTGGTCATAAAATTCGCTTTTGGGAAAATATCCCAGTTATTAGCTATCTCATTCAAGGAAAAAAGTGTCGTAATTGTCACCAACCTATATCCTCAAGATATATGTGGGTAGAACTATTGACCGCTTTTCTTAGTATGATCGCTGCTTGGTATTTTCCAGAACCTATTCGCCTAGGGCTAGCATTATTATTCACATGGGGGTTAATAGCACTAACTTTCATTGATGCAGCGCATCAACTACTTCCTGATCGTATAACTCTTCCTTTAATGTGGTTAGGAATAGCCGCAGCTTGGTATGGTGATTTTTTTATAGACCTATCTGGTAGTATTTTAGGTGCAATGGTTGGCTATTTATCTTTATGGTCTGTTTATTGGTTATTTAAACTCATAACTGGTCGTGAAGGAATGGGATATGGTGATTTTAAACTATTAGCCTGCTTATGTGCTTGGCAAGGTGCAATGATGCTGCCTATTATTTTAATGATTGCTTCTATTTGTGGGATTTTATATGCTCTTATCAATCAGATAGGCAAAGGGCGTCCAATGCCTTTTGGGCCTTATTTAGCAACTGCTGGTTGGCTTACTTTTCTGTTCGGAGGAAAAATTGCAGCCTATATTGGTTTCTTTCCTTCTTAAAAAAGAATGATTATTGGATTAACTGGCGGAATAGCAAGTGGAAAGAGCCTTTGTACTGATTTTTTTATAGCTAAAGGCATTTCTACTGTAGATGCCGATATTATTGCAAAAAGTATTGTACAGAAAGATTCCCCCATTTTGAGAGAACTTGTTAACCATTTTGGTAATGGTATTTTATTAGCAGATTCTTCTCTAAACCGTTCCGCATTAAGAGAGAGAATTTTTAGCGATTTAGAAGCTAAAAAAATTTTAGATAAAATTATGCATCCTATTATTGAAAAAAAATCTCAAGATGCAATATTTAAAGCTTTAAAAAGTCAACCTTTGGTTATTTATAGCGCTCCCTTACTTATCGAGAATAAATTAAATAAACTATGTAATAGCGTAATAGTTATAGACATTCCTATAGAATTGCAAATTATTAGAGGAGCTAAAAGAGATAATGTTAGCAAAAAACAATTAATCCATATTATTTCTAGCCAAAGTAGCCGAATAGAAAAACTCTCTTATGCAAATTATGTAGTTGATAATAGCCAAGAAAAAGAAAAAACCTTTCAACAATGTGAAAAAATATTAGAGCAAATTCTCAAATCAATCACCAATAAGAAGCCAAAATAGATTAGAGTATTTATAGAATTGGGTAGTGGTTTGAAAAGTATGCTGGAATATTATCAAATAATCCAATGGCAGTTAAATATTTAAATATCAATATATTAAAAGAAGTATTTTTTGTAAGAGTATGTTTAGCATACTTTTCAAACCACTACCATAGAATTGAAACATAAAAGAATACATACAAAGTTAACTTAATATCCGCTTAAAAAACAGCGTCCTCTCTCTAAGCACTATATAGTGCAATCATCTAAAGCCCAACCCAATCCAAAGCAGATAAAAGCATAAAGTATCAATACAATCCATCCGCCATTCTTTGCGTATTTGCTTAATCCAAGCCCACATCTTTTCAATGGGATTTAAGTCTGGACTATAAGGGGGTAACCAAACTATTTCATGCCCATGCTCTTCAATGATTGCTTGAATATCACTGCGTTTATGAAAAGCGGCATT
>NZ_LWHB01000167.1 GCF_001889065.1 Suttonella ornithocola
TAGTCGCTTTAGAGCATAACAAATCGCTGATTGCGAGCAATTAAAACGTCTAGCGCTTTCCCATTGGTAATCATCAGGATACTGCTCAATATCCTTAAGCAAGGCTTCATCATCAATCTTTGAGGGCTTACGCTCAGTAAAGCCTTTAGGATGGGGATTTTTAATCCAGCTATAGACGGTGAATTTGCTGATCTTGTAGCGCTTTGCAACAGCGCGCCAAGTTTCTCCATTAGCAATATCGTTAAGAATTTTCTGTCGGAATTGGCTGCAGTAGGTCATAGGATATGCTCAGTTTGTTTTTGATAATTCTACTACAAGTTGTTCTTTATATCTGCTTTAGATAGATTGGATTATAAGTGATTTGACTATAATAAACCTATTATTAAAATTAAAACTCAATAAATATTTTATTATTATTTTAGATAAAATATTTCATCCTTATTACTGATATTAATTATCAATATGAAATTAAATAATATATTTTATTTAGAACAAATATTATTCTATATAAATAAGAAATTTAAGAAATCTTCTTTTGATTTTTCAAGAACTAGCATCAGACTTCATTACTATAATGTCATTTTTAGTAAAAGCTGATGCTAGTAGCACATCTATTTTAACTTATGCGTAAGTAATTCCTTTTACTTGTCCGCTAATTCTGGTACCTGCTTTTCCAGCAACGATACTTTCAATATCATTCAAAGCACCGATAACAGCATCTTTTCCAGTCGCTTTGACAAAATTGATTGCCGCTTGAACTTTAGGTCCCATAGAGCCTTTTGCAAAATCAAATTTAGTCATTTCTTCAATATCACTACTAACAATACGTTTTTGCGTTTCTTTGCCCCAATCTAAATATACGCCATCTACATCTGTCGCAATAATGAGTAAATCAGCGTCAATTGAAGATGCCAGTAATGCTGTTGCTAAGTCCTTATCAATAACAGCTTCTGCCCCACAGAATTGACCATTCTCATCATAATAAGTTGGTATACCGCCACCACCAGCACAAATTAGCAAATAATTATTCTCAATAAGCGTCTTAAGGGGTTTTAAACCAAAAATACGTGTAGGCAGAGGGCTAGGAACGACACGACGATATTTATCGTTATCTTGTGCCATTGTCCATCCTTTTTCTGCTGCAATTTTATCCGCTTCTTCTTTCGTGTAGACAGGTCCGACAGGTTTAGTTGGGTTTTGGAAAGCTGGATCTTTAGGATCAACTTCTGTTTGTGTTAGAACAGTGGTTAAAGAAGTCTCTTTTGAAACAAAGTTAACCATTTCTTGTTGAATCATATAGCCAATCATTCCAACTGATTCAGCACCTAATACATCCAAAGGATACATAGGAACTTCTTTGAAGGCATTGCTTTGCAATGCCATTAGACCGACTTGTGGACCATTACCATGCGTAATAATGAGCTGATTACCTGGATGAACTTTTGAAATTTGTGCGCACGCTTCACGAATATTTGCACGTTGATTGTCTGAAGTTAATGGTTCTCCTCTCTTTAACATTGCATTTCCGCCAAGAGCAATAACAATTCTCATAAATTAATCTCCTAATAAATCTATTTACTTAATTTATACAAACGCGCCCGTTCGCCGTGTGGTTCGCCAATAATGCCTTTTTCTAAGCTATACACTTCTTTTCCACGTAACCATGTACTCAATACTCGACAACCAATTTCAAAGCCAAGATAAGCACTAATTTTATTTTTATAGAATAAATCATCCACCGTTAAGGTATAACTTTGATTAGGATCAAGAATCACAATATCTGCATCTTTACCTAATGATAATTCTCCTTTATCAGCTAGCTTGAAGCGTTTAGCGGGTTCAGTTGCTAAAGCGCGCATTAAAGTTACAGGGCTAATATTTCTTTGTTTTACAGCAGCATCAAACATTAAATCTAAGGTATTTTGACAACCTGCAATACCGCCCCATGCATCAAATGCATTATCTGTTTCTTTTAAATCTGGTGTGCATGGTGAGTGATCTGAACCTAAAATTTTAATCACACCATCTTCTAGCAATTCCCACATTCTTTCTTGATTCTGCTTATCTCTAATCGGTGGAGAACATTTAGCACTCATACCAATAGCATCTAACATTTCAGTAGCAAGTAAGAAATAATGTGGACAAGATTCACAGCTTGCATCAACCCCTTCAGCTTGTGCTTTCAACACTTCTGCAACCGCTTCAGGGCAGCTACAATGCGCGATATGCACTCGACAGCCTGTAACTTTAGCAAAGAATAAAACACGTCTAACTGCTTCAACTTCTGTAAAAATAGGACGACTTTCAACATAATCAACTAATGTTTTTTTGCCAGCTGCTTTCGCTTCAGCGCCTAATCTATCTGTTACAGCGGCATTTTCACAGTGAATAATCAATAAATCGCCTGTTTTCGCCAAGGTTTGCATCCCACGATACAACTCATAATCATTGACATTTTTAAAATCTCCAGGCTTATCAGAGCCACAAGTAGCAACAAAACATTTAAAAGCAGCAACATTTTCAGCAGATAAAGCCTCTAAATCATCAAGGTTATGTGGAACTAATCCTCCCATTAAAGCATAGTCTGCATAACATTGATTTTTTGCTGCTTCTATTTTTGTATTTAAAGCTTCTACATTAATCGTAGCTGGAATAGTGTTTAAAGGCATTTCAACAAAGCTGGTTGTACCGCCAGCAATCATTGCTTGTGTACCTGTTGCGTAACCTTCCCATTCGGTTCTACCTGGTTCTGAAATATGCATATGTACATCCACTACACCTGGGACTACATAGCAACCTTGAGCATCTACAACTTTCTCAGCATCTACCTGTAGCTGACCGATTGCCGCAATTTTTCCATCTTTGATAGCAATATCACCTTGCTCTACAGATTCTGGTAATACCAATAATCCATTTTTAATAATAGTATCAAACATACTTTGCTCCTCATTATTGTTGCATCATGATATATAGAGCTGCACTAGCAAGCGCACCTAAAACCAACATTAAAGGGGTATAGAATTTTAACCATTTGGTGTAATCCACTTTAGCAATCACCAAAGTCGCTACAAAGAATCCTGAAGTTGGGAAGAAAATATCTGTTAACTGTCCACCCCAAGCATTAGCAGAAACCACTGCTTGTTGAGAAATGCTTAATAAATCTGCTAATGGAGAAATAATTGGCATAGTTAATACAGTCAATGCAGTTGCGCCAGGGATTAGGAAGTTAAAAATAGATTGCTCCCAAAAGATTGCAATAGCAGTGAACTCTGGTGGAACAGAACGCATCATACTTTCTAACCAGTATACAATCGTATCTGTAATAACCCCTTTATCCATAATGACAGCAATAGCGCTAGCAACACCACACAATAATGCTGCAACCATCATATCGCGCATACCAGCATTAACATCATCACAAATTTGTTGCGCCTTTTTACCTGCAACCGCAGCAGACACAATTCCGATAAAGAGAAACAGCCCTCCAATTGCTTCAAAACCTAAGTTTTGTTTGAGAATTAAGAAAATTGCGATGGGGAATAATACCAAACAAGTAATACCGGCATATTTTTGGCGCTCAGTGAAAACTAATTCACCTTTTGCTTCTTCCTCTTGCGCAATAGCGTTTCTGATTTCGTTATCAGAGTCTAAAGTAAGGCTTTTTTCTGGATTACGTTTGACTTTGGCGGCATAGAACATGACATAAGCAATCGCAATAATCATGACCAATACCAAAACAACCGCACGGAAACCTGAACCTGAGAACATTGGTAATTGAGCGATTTGTTGACCTACACCCACAGAGCCAGGAATCGTTAGACCAAAAGTAAAGCCCATACAAGGTCCAAGTAAGGCAACAGCCGTCGCTGTCATTCCGTCATAACCCAAACGATAAAATAGTGGCAACAATACGGGAAGATAAGCTAAAGATAACTCAGGCACACCGATAAAAGCTGCTAATCCAGCAAAAATTCCCATTAATATTGGAATAACTAAGAATCCCTTATCACCAACAGCATTACTTAACTTTTGCACACCCATATCAATTAAGCCCGCACGCTTAATTAAGCCCATACAGCCGCCGACCATAAAGGTTAAGAAAACAATACCGGCAGCACGTTTCAAACCGTCTGGAATCGCAGAAATAATATCCATAAAGCCAACAGGATGTTGTTCAATAGTATGATAAGTTCCTGCGACTACAAGAATTTGCTCTCCATGGGCAGTTGTCATTGTTTGCCGCTCATAAAGACCCGCTGGAATTAAATAAGTCATTAAAGCCGCAATAAGAATAAATACCGATAAAACAATATAAATATCTGGCATTTTGAAGGATTTTTTCTTTTTCTCTTCTTTCATGATGACTCTCCTAAAAATAAAAACCGCCTTTGCCGTCTCAGGCAAAGGCGGCAGTGTTATAAGCTGCTATATAACTTTAAAGAACTAATTTACCCCAACAACTGCGCTGAGTAATGCCATACGAATAGCAACAGAGAAACCAATCGCACGGAAATATAGCTGATGCTCAGTATTATCAATACCAAAGTCAAACTCACCTTCATTACGTGGTAAAGAGTGATGAACCCCAACAACTTTATTATTTTTAGCCTTAATACGTTTCAACATATCTAATGAAACATAATAGTTCATCATCTTCTTCGTGAAATCTTCACGATTTGGATCATCTTTCTTCACTGAGCAGCCTGGTAGATAAATTAAGTCAATTCCAGTATCTGCATAGAGCTCTTCATTTTGTTTTTCCGTTAAATCGAAATGTTCCTCAAAATGAGCGCCCATATCTGTTAATTTCTTACGAACTACTTCTGGAGTACGCAATTCACTGGTGCCGGTATAAATAATTTTTGCGCCCATTGCGGCTAAAGCTAATGCAAAAGATTGTCCTGAACGTGCACGGGATAAATCAGGAGTAGCGATTGCAATAGTAGTTTTTTCTAAATCTCCAAAAGCTCTCCAGCAAGTATAAGCATCTAGTAGTCCTTGAGTTGGATGCGTTACGTGTCCATATCCACCTGAAATAACTGGAGAAACATGATCACCCAATTCCTCTAATGCAGTTAAGGCTTCTTGGTCATTTGGATGGCGCATGACGATAACATCAGCATATTCAGAAGTTACCCGCAAGCTATCATATAAACTTTCATTTTTGGCAACAGACGAATTATGCAAAGGATCAGATTCCGTAATAACATTTCCGCCTAAACGCAACATTGCATTTTCATGGCTGCAACGTGTTCTTGTAGATGGTTGGAAGAACAGAGTGTAAAGCACCTTACCATGTAATAAGTCCAAACCTGTTCTCATAAAAGGTTCAAGCATTTCAGCTGAACGGAATAATGCTAATAACTCATCGCGGCTAAAATCATCTAAGAAGGTAATATTGCGTCCCTTCATATTGGTTTCAGCTAAGGTTTCGCGAATATCTTTGGTTCTAAAATTTTTATCTAATGCCATGACTATTTCTCCTTTTAAATTTTAAATTTCAACATCGCGGTGGCAATCTTTTGAATAAATATAACTAAATGGTCCACGACCAACAGCATAGCTTGCTTGTTTACAATAAGGACCAAACCAAATAAAGTCTTCTGGTTTAATCAAATACCAATCTTCATCTAATAAATAACAACCTTGTCCTTCATATACATACGCACCATGCTCTTGCACATGAGTTTCAATAATGTTGTGGCTAGCACCTGGGTCAAAGCTGAGAATATGGAAGTTCATATCAAAACATTGTTCGATTGGTAATAAATCTTTGATATGAACATTTGCCATTCCATCATAATCAGCCCATTCAATATCATTGACATTGCCAAATACAACATAAGGCTCTAATCCACCTGGATGTGGTACATAGCGTTGTTTATACAGTAAGATTCTTCCTTCCTTATGATTTTTATTTGAAAAATCAATACCAACACCAGCAGGGGCATAAGCATATCCGCCTTGAGTTAAGACTTTTGTTTCATCACCAACTTTTACCTCTAACTCAACATCACCATCTAAAACATAGATAAGCGACTCCTCATGTGGCTTGTTCGCATACGTAATAGAAGTTTTAGCATTTTCCCCTAACGTACCAATGAGCTGAACAAAACTCGCACCCATTTTTGGGGTGGCAAGAATTGTCATTTTGCAATCCTCTATACCGGGAATAACATTGATAACACGTCCTTCAGGGGTAATAACAGCATAATTACCATGTTTGACAACAGAACGGTTACTTAATAAATCTTGTGGATAACCTGGCATCATTAACTCCTATCTAACACGACAACAATTTTGTCGTAGATAACTATAGAGATTTAAGCCGTATCACACAGTAGTAAAAAATGACAACAAACTGTCATCTTGTGACAACATCCAAATGACATTTAAAGACAGTCAAAAATAATTTTTTATAATTTTGTAAAAATACTTTTGAGTTATTATTTTGATACTTTTGCAAAAAATAAAAAAGTAGAGAAATTTCAATTCTCAAATTTTGAAAATATATTAAAATCAATGGAAAACGGAGTTTTGCAAAGGTTTCAAATCAATTAAAAATGAGTTTGCTAGATAAAATGTTAAGTATCAATCATTGCATAATGCGCACTCATTCTTTTTATGCTATTGTAAATGACTTATACAACTATGTTTAAAATTTAAAGAGGAGAAAAGCTATGTGGCTTGTTGTTTTGCTGTTTATTTTATTTGGTTTACTCGTGCTAGCTTATCTTTCCCCGCCAGCTTGGGGATGGATAATAGGACTTTTTGTTATCGGAATTTTTGTTCATTCCCCACTTTGGTTAATTATTGCTGGCATTGCAATTGTTTATGCTTGCCATTCCAAAGCTATTCGAGAAAAGCTGATTAGCCGACCTTTATTTGGTTTTTTTAAGAAAGTGCTGCCAACACTTTCAGATACTGAGCAAGCTGCAATTGATGCTGGAACTGTTTGGTGGGATGCCGAGGTTTTTAACGGTAAACCAGATTGGAAAAAATTAGAAAACTACCCTTCCCCTCAACTAAGTAAAGAAGAACAAGACTTTTTAGATGGTCCTGTTGAAGAGATTTGCGCAATGCTAAATGATTGGGATGTGGTGCATAAATACCGTGATTTACCGCCAGAAGTGTGGGATAAAATCCGTAGTAGCGGTATTTTAGCAATGATTATTAAGAAGAAATATGGTGGATTGGAGTTTTCTAATTACGCGCATGCCAAGGTGGTAGGAAAAATTGCTACTCGATGCGGTACGGCTGCCACAATGGTCATGGTGCCTAATTCTTTAGGTCCGGGAGAGTTATTACAACATTATGGTACGAAAGAGCAATGTGAATATTATTTGCCTCGTCTAGCCAAAGGTATTGATATTCCTTGTTTTGCACTGACTAGCCCGTATGCTGGTTCTGATGCTGGCGCCATTCCTGATACAGGTATTGTTTGTAAAGGCAGTTATACTGATCCTCGAGATGGCTCGCATCATAAGGATGTGATTGGTATTCGAGTGTCTTTTGAAAAACGTTGGATGACGCTTGGGCCTATTGCAACGGTATTTGGTCTGGCTTTTAAGCTTTATGATCCTGACCATCTTATTGGAGATAAGGAAAATATTGGTATTACCTGTGCTCTGTTACCTAAAGGAACAGAAGGTTTATATCATGAGCGTCGTCATTATCCGAACAATAGCCCTTTTATGAATGGCCCTATTTGGGGAAAAGATGTCTTTATTCCTTTGGATTGGATTATTGGTGGTCGGGAATATGCTGGACAAGGTTGGCGAATGCTCATGGAATGTTTGTCTGTTGGGCGCTGCATTTCCTTACCGGCGCTTTCTGTTGCTGCCGGCAAAGCTGCAACTTATACCACTTCTGCTTGGGCAGGTATTCGTCATCAATTTGGTTTACCGATTGGGCGTTTTGAAGGTGTTGATGAAGCTTTAGCGCGTATTGGTGGATTAACTTATCAAATGGAAGCTGCTCAAGATTTGGCATTAATTGGGCTAGATATGGGTGAAAAACCATCCGTAATCTCTGCTATTTTAAAATATCACAACACGGAAAGAATGCGCCAAACCATCAATGATGCTATGGATATTCATGGTGGACGTGCGGTAGTGACTGGTCCACGTAACTATTTAGCGTCTGCTTATAATGCTATTCCTGTGGCCATCACAGTTGAAGGAGCTAATATTCTTACGCGCTCAATGATGATTTTTGGACAAGGTGCTTTCCGTTGTCATAATTATGTTCTTAATGAAATTAATGCCGTAAGTAAAAATAATATAGATGCTTTTGATAGCGCGTTAGCAGGACATATTCGCCAAAGTTTGCGCAATGTTGCTGGTAGTTTTTTACTTGGGATTACAAATGGTGCTTTTTCTTCTGTACCCGCAAATGCAGGGGCTTTAGCCGTTTACTATCGTCGGATTAATCGATTATCAGCTGCTTTTGCCGCAGCTGCAGATATTTCAATGTTAAGCTTAGGCGGCGCATTAAAATTCCGTGAGAAACTTTCTGCTCGACTCGGCGATGTTTTCTCTAATCTTTATATTGCCTCTGCTGTGCTTAAGCATTATCAAGTGCAAGAGAAACCAAAAGAAGATTTACCACTGGTGAAATATGCTGTTGAAAAGGCGCTTTTTGATGCGGAAAATGCACTAGATGGTTTAGTAAAAAATATTCCTAATAAAGCTGTTAGAATTTTCTTACGAGTAATTACTTTGCCACTTGGCTGTCGCAATAGTACACCAAGTGATAAATTAGGTACAGCAGTTGCGCGGACAATGATGGATTTTGATGGTTCTTTAAAAAGACTTACACAGTTTATTTATGTTCCTAAAAATGTAGCAGTTGATGATGTTAATGAACCATTGGCGGTATTAGAACCTGCTTTACAAGCTATTCGTGAAGCTGCGCCAAGCGAAAAAGTTATTCGTATGGCAGAACGAAGCGGAAAATTAACGGCTTTTAGTCCACAAGATCGTGTACAAGAAGCTGTTGAGAAATCTTTAATTTCACAAGAAGAGGCAGATAAAGTGATGCAAGCGCGACGTTTGATGCGCATTGCAATTACTGTAGATGATTTTGATATGCAATTAAATGAGCATGAGAAAAATCTCTTCGATCGCGTTATTTACCTTGCTTAATTATTGGCGGCAACCTGTCGCTACTTTAACTTAGAGGAAAACAATGTATCTCAAATATCTCGTTACGAAAATTGGTTCTCAAGAATCGCAAACTCCTATTCATGATCGTCAAGAAGATATTCGTCTTCAGCTATTGCAGAAGATGAAAGATTTTCAGACAGGCAATTGTGGTAAAGGAATGAGCGTTAAAATGATTCGAGGACATGGTTCAGAGAAGGTATTTGTAGAAGAAGTCCTCAATGAGAGAGAACGCCATCGATGGGGAATCCTATTAACGGGTAAACAGCTAGATGGTAATCTTAATAGCTATATTGCCGCTATTGAGAAAGAAACTTTATAAAAACTATGGCAGGTAAGCTTTTTATCTGCCATTTTTTATTTTATTAGTCATTAAATGAATGATTTATTGAAAAACATCATAACTAAACTGATCGTCTTTTAATCAATATAATGAAGAGGAGATATTATGAAACCAATCCGTCAGATTGCAATTCTTGGCGCTGGCGTCATGGGCGCACAAATTGCCGCACATTTTGCCAATGCGCATTATCCTGTACGCTTATACGACCTTACCACTGATAAAGAAGGACAATCCCGCAACTCTATTGCTGAGTCTGCAATTAAAAAATTATCCAAAATAAAGCCTGCTCCGCTAGCAGAAAATGGCGCGGAGGCACTTATCACTGCTTGTAATTATGATGATGATATTAAAGCACTCCAAGAGTGTGATTTAGTGATTGAAGCAATTGCTGAAAAAATGGCGTATAAAAGGGACTTATATCAGCGTATCGCTCCCCATATTGGAGAACATAGCATTTTAGCCAGTAATACGTCTGGTTTATCTATTCAAGATTTAGCTGATGAGTTGCCCTCTTCTCTTCATTCTCGCTTCTTAGGTATTCATTTCTTTAATCCTCCTCGCTATATGAGCTTGGTAGAGTTAATTCCAGTCTCTGAAACGCATGCTGAGATACTTAATCAATTAGAAACTTTTCTCACAACTCGATTAGGCAAAACAATTGTTCGTGCGAAAAATACCCCTAATTTTATTGCTAATCGTATTGGCGTTTTTGCAATGTTAGCGGCGGTGCATCATGCTGAACGCTTAGATATTCCTGTCAATGTGGTTGATGAACTCACTGGCAAACCGCTTGGACGTCCTAAATCTGCGACTTATCGCACAGCGGATGTTGTTGGTTTGGATACCTTTGCACATGTTGTCCGTACCAAAGCCGAACGTTTACAAGATGATCCTTGGTATCCGCATTACAAAGTTCCTTCTATTGCTGCACAACTAATTGAAAACGGTGCATTAGGCCAAAAAACTGGTGCTGGATTTTATCGTAAGGAAGGTAAAAAAATTCTGCAAATTGATGCGCGTACTGGTCAATATGTTGAGCCTAATCATAAAGCAGAAGAAAGCGTGTTAGCGATGTTACGCGAGAAAGATCCTGCAACACGTTTAAAATCATTACATGATAGTGAGCATCCACAAGCACAGTTTTTATGGGCAACTTTGCGTGATACGTTCCACTATGCCGCCTATCATTTAGCCGATATTGCGCATAGCGCACGCGATATTGATATTGCAATGCGAACAGGATTTGGTTGGCAAGAAGGTCCTTTTGAAAGTTGGCAAAAGGCGGGATGGAAAACCGTTGCTGAATGGATTAAGCAAGATATTATTGCTAGTAAAACGCTTTCAAGTACGGCTCTTCCTGCGTGGGTTACCGATGGTAGAGAGGGTGTACACTTCCCTGATGGTTCTTATAGTTCAGAAACTAACCAAAATATACCGCGTTCAACATTAGCTGTTTATCAAAAACAATTAGCCCCGCTTCGTTTATTTGGCGAAGGAAATCATTTGGTGGGAGAGACGGTTGATGAAACAGAAACTTTACGTCTATTTACGCATACGCAAGCACCCAGCATCCTTATCGCTTCCTTCAAAACTAAAATGCACACTTGCAGCCATCAACTATTAAAAGATTTAATGGCAGCTATCACACGAGCAGAATCAGATTATGAAGGTTTGGTGATTTGGCAACCACAAGCCCCCTTCTCTGCTGGTGCGGATTTAGCAAGTGTTGCTAAAGAAGTTTCAAGTGGTGATTATCAAAAAGCAGAAGCATTTGTTGAAGATTTTCAAAAGACTTCTATGCGTATTCGCTTCTCAAATATTCCAGTTGTTACCGCTGTAGAAGGATTAGCATTAGGCGGTGGCTGTGAGTTTATTCTACATAGCGATGCTAGTGTTGCTACCTTAGAAAGCTATATTGGATTAGTTGAAGTTGGTGTTGGATTATTACCGGGCGGTGGTGGCACCAAAGAATTTGCACGCGTTGCTGCTGAACGTGCTGGTCAAGATAATAACCTATTGAATGCACTCAAATCCTATTTCACAACCATTGCAATGGCAAAAGTCAGTACCAGTGCTTATGAGGCACAAGCACTAGGCTATCTTAAGCCAACTGATGGGATTGTTTTTAATCCTGCCGAATTACTCTATGCAGCGCTATCACGTGCCAAAGCATTAGCAGCTGCCGGTTATCGTCCACCCATTGATAAACCTTTTAAATTAGCTGGACGGGATGGAAAAGCCACCTTACAAATGCAACTGGTTAATTTACTTGAAGGGCGAATGATCAGTGAATATGACTATGAAATTGCCAATCGTATTGCAACAGTGATTACTGGCGGTGATATCGAACCTAATACTGAAGCTACTGAAAACTGGCTTATTAAGCTGGAACGTGAACAGTTCATGGAATTAGTCAAAAATTCAAAAACCCATGAGCGTATTCAGCATATGCTGACCACTGGCAAACCACTACGCAATTAAAAAGAGGAGAACAATGATGCAACAAGCGTACATTATTGCCGCAAAACGCACTGCAATTGGCAAGGCTAATCGTGGACAATTTAAATATACTCGTCCTGATGATCTCTTAATTAACGTTATCCAAGCAGCATTGGCGGAAGTCCCCAATCTTGATTCAAAACAAATTGATGACATTGTAATCGGTAATGCTTTTCCAGAAGCTGAGCAAGGATTTAATATCGCAAGAATGGCAGCACAATTAGCAGGATTACCAGAACAAGTTCCTGGGCTAACCATTAACCGTTGGTGCTCTTCTGGATTAAATGCTATTCAAATTGCGGCTGACCGTATCCGCTTAGGTGAAGCCGATATTATGATTGCTGGAGGAGTTGAGAGCATGAGTCGTGTGCCAATGATAGGCAATACGCAATCCATGAATCCAAAAATCTTCGAAGATGACCATGTTAATATGGCTTATGGAATGGGTATTACTGCCGAAAACGTTGCTAGCGACTTCAATATTAGCCGAGAAGATCAAGATACCTTTGCATTAGAATCTCATCGTCGTGCGATTCAAGCTATTCAAAATGGAACCTTTAAAAAGCAAATATCGCCAATGAAAGTCATCAATCGTATCCCTGATTTAGCTGAAGCGGGTCGATTAACAACCATTGAAACCCTAGCTGATACTGATGAAGGTCCACGCGCAGACACTACCTTAGAAGCACTCGCAAAACTTCGTCCTGTCTTTAAAATGGGTGGTAGCGTAACCGCAGGAAATAGCTCGCAAACCTCCGATGGCGCAGCGGTTGTCATTCTCGTTTCAGAAAAAATGCTTGAAAAATTAGGGATAAAACCACTAGCGCGTTATTGCACTTTCTCTGTGAAAGGCGTTGCGCCAGAAGTGATGGGTATTGGTCCAAAAGAAGCCATTCCTGCTGCTTGCCAACAAGTTGGTATTAGCCAAAACGAACTCCAATGGATAGAACTCAATGAAGCTTTTGCAGCACAGGCACTAGCTGTTATACGAGATCTTGATTTGGACCCTGAAAAAACCAACCCAACTGGTGGCGCCATTGCACTTGGACATCCACTTGGCGGTACTGGTACAATACTCACGACTCGTTTAATCCATGGTATGCGTTATCAAGGCAAAACTGGCTATGGCATGGTGAGTATGTGTATTGGTGGCGGAATGGGTGCTGCCGGTATATTTGAAATTTTATAAACTTTCTTTACTATTCAGCCGTTAAGATCTCTAAAAATTTAACGGCTATTATTTTCCTTTCAATAACTGTATAAAATTGAAAGGCTTCTCATAATCTTTTAGAATCATACAAATATAGCTAAAAAACTAGATATAACCTACACTGAGACCTTTGCAAAATTCCGCTTCACGCGAATTTTTACTACTAGCATAAAAATTAACACTATGATTCTGATATATTTTTAAAATTTTAAAAATTGAAATTTCTCTATTTTTAGGGGTTTTGCGAAGGTCTCTTACTATAGATTTACACATCTTTACTCATATGCGTCCCTATTCATTAGAACTCAGGAAAAAAGTAATCGCAAAACTAGCAGAAAGCTATTCGGTTCGTCAGGTAACCAATAACTTTGGTATCCATTTCCCTACTGTTCAGAAGTGGAAAATGCGTGATTGCCTTTAGCCTACTAAAAGAATAAGAACTTCTTATTCTTGCAAAATATAGTCAAAGGGTAATAAAAGAGTCACAGAAATTAGATTGCTATTCCAGTAATAGTACATGTGCTTATTTTATTCATCTATCTTAATACTGTAACTATAGTAAAATCACTTATAATCCAATCTATCCAAAGCAGATATAAAGAACAACTTGTAGTAGAATTATCAAAAACAAACTGAGCATATCCTATGACCTACTGCCGCCAATTCCGACAGAAAATTCTTAACGATATTGCTAATGGAGAAACTTGGCGCGCTGTTGCAAAGCACTACAAGATCAGCAAATTCACCGTCCATAGCTGGATTAAAAATCCCCATCTTACTGAG
>NZ_LWHB01000168.1 GCF_001889065.1 Suttonella ornithocola
CAAGCAGTAATGAATTAAGGTATTTTCATATTTTTCTGAATTAAAAGTGAATGTTACATTTTTCTTTAAATAGTATTTTTTCATTATTTTTATGTGAATTTTTGAGGATTTTATCGTATTATACGTGTTATTTTTTAAGATAAAAAACCTTCGTCAATAGTAAAAAAATTGATAAAATAATAGCATCAATTTTGTTATCATCAAGGAGAAAACTATGACAGTACATGCCCCTAAAAATTTTGATCTTAGTCAGTATGGTATTAGCCAAAAAGCTTATCGTAATGCTAGTCCAGCTGCGCTTTATCAATTAGCGTTGTCTAATGATAAACAGTCTGCGATAGCTTCTAGCGGTGCTTTGGTTGCTTATTCTGGTGAAAAAACGGGGCGCTCCCCTAAAGATAAAAGGATTGTAGAAAATATAGAATCAAAAGAGAATATTTGGTGGGGAGATATCAATATTCCATTTTCTGATGATTCTTTTTTAAGGAATCGTGAAATTGCGATAAGGGCTTTAAATAATGCAGAAAATCTTTATGTTTTAGACGGTTTTGCGGGTTGGGATGCGTGTTATCGTCGTAAAGTACGAGTCATTACTACTCGTCCTTATCATGCTTTGTTTATGCATAATATGCTTATTCGTCCAACAGCTGAAGAATTAGAAAATTTTGGTGAACCTGATTATGTTATTTTCAATGCAGGTGAGCATCCAGCGGATACTTCTGTTGAAGGCGTAAAAACGCCAACAAGTGTTGCACTATCTTTTGAGCGAAAAGAATTTGTTATTCTTGGAACAGAGTATGCTGGTGAAATGAAGAAAGGTGTGTTCACTATTATGAACTATTTAATGCCTTTGGAAAGTGAGCTACCAATGCACTGTTCTGCTACTGTGGAGCATAATGGTGAAACTTCTACGATTCTTTTCGGATTGTCAGGGACAGGTAAAACCACTTTATCAGCAGACCCTAATCGTGATTTAATTGGTGATGATGAGCATGTCTGGACAAATGATGGGGTATTTAATATTGAAGGTGGCTGTTACGCTAAAGCCATTGATTTATCAGCTGAAAAAGAACCAGATATTTTTGGCGCTATTCGTTATGGCACAGTGTTAGAGAATGTAATTTTAGATGAAAATCATGTAGTTGACTTTGCTGATACCAGTATTACACAAAATACGCGTGCAAGTTATCCTATCGAACATATTGATAATGCTCGTATTCCTTGTGTTGCGGGGCAGCCAAAAAATGTTATTTTCTTAACATGTGATGCTTTTGGCGTATTGCCACCAGTGTCTAAATTAAGTCCTGCACAAGCGATGTATCATTTCATTAGTGGTTACACTGCAAAAGTTGCTGGTACTGAAATGGGCGTTACTGAGCCTCAAGCGACTTTCTCGGCTTGCTTTGGTGCGCCTTTCATGGTTTGGCATCCAGCAAAATATGCAGAACTTTTAGCGGAAAAAATCCGTGAGCATAATGTAGATGTTTGGTTAGTTAACACTGGCTGGGCTGGCGGTGGCTACGATGAAGGTGAGCGAATTAAATTGAAATATAGCCGTGCGATTGTTGATGCTATCAATAAAGGGGAGTTAGCAAATGCGCCAACTGTCAAAGACCCACGCTTTGGCTTTGAGATTGTGACAGAGTGTCCAAATGTTCCGAGTGAAATTTTGCAACCAGAAAATGCTTGGAGTGATAAAAATGCATTCGCTGAACATGCAAATGATTTAGTTGAACGTTTTAACCAAAACTTCAGTAAAAATTATGCTGATAAAGCAAATGAAGAGATTAAAGCAGCCGCACCTAAAAAAGTGTAATTAGCGATATTATGCTTTAATTTAAGCCGAGGATGCCTTCCTCGGCTTTCTTATAGGTAAAATTTGTAAAGACAAATTTTATGACATATTTCTGTTACAAATGACTATTATTCTGGCTTTGCTTTTGTTGATTATTTAGGAGCAAAAATGAAGCCTATTTTATTAAGTAGTTTATTGGCGTTAGTTCTTCATCAAGCTTATGCACAAACTGAGGTAACAGCCACTTTAGCAGGTCATGCTATTTTACCTGCTAAAACTTTTTTAAAGATGCCCGAAGATGCTCCAGAAGACTTGCAAGTCAGCGGAAAATTTACAACGGGAGAGCGAGTAGAAAAGATTGGTAGCGTTGAAGGAAAATCGGATGGAAGACCAACTGGGCTTGCTTTGCCTTTTGAAGGGCAATCTGTCCAAGGACATTCTGGAATTGTTGTGAATAAAGATGGAACGGTTTGGTTATTAACGGACAATGGTTTTGGTAGTAAAGCAAATTCTTCTGATGCGGCACTTTTTTTACGTCGTTATAAGATAGATTGGGAAAAGGGAATTTTAGAGCCTTTAGAAACGGTTTTTTTACGAGATCCTAATAAGGTTGTTCCCTATCGCATTGTTCATGAGGATACCAAGTCTCGTTATTTAACGGGTGCGGATTTTGATTTAGAAAGTGTGCAATGGATTGATGGAAAACTGTGGCTAGGTGATGAGTTTGGTCCTTATTTGATTAAGGCAAATAAAAATGGTGTTGTGGAAGGTGTTTATCCAACCATTGTAGAGGGCAATATTATTCAATCACCAGATAATCCTGCATTAAAACTCCCCAGTAAGCCAGATGAAAAAATGCCAGCATTTCAAGCTAAGCGTTCAAAGGGTTTTGAAGGAATGGCAGCTGCTCCGAACGGGGGCTTACTGTATCCTTTATTAGAGGGACCTTTATTTGTAAATGGAGAATATGAATCTGTAGACGGAAAAGTGGTTTTGAGAATTTTAGCATTTGATACAAAGAAAGAAAAATACACGGATAAATACTGGTTTTATCCACTAGAAGTGTCAGAACATGCTATTGGCGATTTTAATATGATTGACGATGAGTATGGTTTGATTATTGAGAGGGATAATTTGGAGGGGGCTTCAGATAGGGCATGCTCAGAAGTGGCAGTAGATACTAAGAATTGCTTTGCTAAACCGGCTAAATTTAAAAGGGTGTATAAGGTTCGTTTGCCAAAAGATAGGCGCGTAGTTGAAAAAATTGCTTATATTGATTTGATGAATATTAAGGATCCAAATAATAAAGCGCGTAAGGATTTAAATGATGGGGTATTTACATTCCCATTTTTTACGATAGAAGATGTTGGGGTTGTTGATGGGAGTCATATTATTGTGGGCAACGATATAGTAAAATCACTTATAATCCAATCTATCCAAAGCAGATATAAAGAACAACTTGTAGTAGAATTATCAAAAATAAACTGAGCATATCCTATGACCTACTGCAGCCAATTCCGACAGAAAATTCTTAACGATATTGCTAATGGAGAAACTTGGCACGCTGTTGCAAAGCGCTACAAGATCAGCAAATTCACCGTCTATAGCTGGATTAAAAATCCCCATCTTTACTGAGCGTAAGCCCTCAAAGAT
>NZ_LWHB01000169.1 GCF_001889065.1 Suttonella ornithocola
AGTGTAATTGTCATGGACAATGCCGCTTTTCATAAACGCAGTGATATTCAAGCAATCATTGAAGAGCATGGGCATGAGATAGTTTGGTTACCCCCTTATAGTCCAGACTTAAATCCTATTGAAAAGATGTGGGCTTGGATTAAGCAAATACGCAAAGAATGGCGGATGGATTGTATTGATACTTTATTCTTTTATCTGCTTTGGATGGATTGGATTCTAAGTGATTTGACTATAGAATATGCTCAGTTTGTTTTTGATAATTCTACTACAAGTTGTTCTTTATATCTGCTTTGGATAGATTGGATTATAAGTGATTTGACTATATATAAAATGCTCACTAGAGGAGCATTTAACATTAATTTCTAATTTTGTACCTAAGATAAATAACTGTCTGTGTGTGACGGTTTTTGTTCTAGATTAAAAATTACTAAACAAGAGCCAGATAAAATATGGGATTTCTTACAACCATATTTTCATTCTACACAGCCCTATGCTATTCGTTTCGCGGTTGTAATGGTGATTTTTTATTATCTAAATGAAGAGTATCTCGATGAAGTTTTTCAATTACTAGATAAGATTAGACACGAAGATTATTATGTGAAGATGGCTGTAGCATGGGTATTATCTACTTTCTACATTAATTTTTCAGAACCAACACTAAATTATTTAAGACGGTGTAATTTAGATAATTTTACTTATAATAAAACATTACAAAAAATTGCCGAATCTTCTAAGGTTTCATTAAGTCAAAAAGTGTACGTCAAAACGATTAGAAGATAACTTTTACTAAATTTTATAATACATCAGAGTTCCCGAAAAAATGTATACAATACTTTTGGATAACACACTGTTTTAAAGATAGATCTTGAATTAACATTGTATGCATTTTTTGAGAGCCCTGCTATATCATTGGCAGCTGTGATTATCTAATCTTTTTATCCAATCAAAAATGCTTGATTATCCAAGCTAGTTAAATTCTCTAATTTAGCAAAGGCAATACTTTGCTGTGCACCGTTGCCGTCTACATCATAATAGAGTGTTGCGCTGTTTTGGTCATATAAGATATGCTGGTCTGCAGTTTCAGCGGTGCTGCCAAGATGGAAATTATCTGCTGCCAATACGTTATTTGCGGAGCCTTGCAGTGTGGCAAAGATATTTTTATCCAAAATAATGCGGTCGCCCTCGGCAAAGTTAAAATCTTGAATGGTGTCGATGTTATTGCCGTCTTGGTCGATGCCGCTATTAAAGTAGAAGCGGTCTGCGCCACTGCCACCAATGAGGATATCGTTACCGTCGCCGCCAATTAAGATATCATCTCCGCCTGCGCCATTAAGAGTATTGGCTTGGTCGTTGCCTGTGAGGGTATTGGCTTGATTATTGCCAATGGCATTGCTGGCTTGTCCGATTAGCGTTAAGTTTTCTAGTCCATTTCCCAGTTGATAGTCTATGCTGCTGTAAATGAGTTCTGTGCCGCTGCTGTCGCTGATGATGTCGCCAGTGGCATCAATAAAGTAGATGTCATCGCCATCGCCGCCGTCAAGATGGTCTGCACCTGTGCCACCGTCTAAAATATCGTTACCGCTGCCGCCGATGAGGGTGTCGTTCCCATTACCGCCTTCCAGCCAATCATTGCCAGCACCGCCGTCTAAGCGGTCATTGCCGTCTTTGCCTTGTAGGTGGTTGGCTGTTTCATTGCCGATAATGTCGTCATTGCCGCTGCCGCCAATGGCATTTTCGATTTGGGTGCCAAAGCCAATGAACATTTGGTTTTCAATGGTCTTGCCGTCTTTATCAAAGAGTAAAGTGGTGGTTTTTTCGTTTCCGCGGTAAATCCATGAGCCTGGCGTGAGGTTGAGGTGTAAGTCTAGCGTTTCTGCGCTGCCGTCAAAGGTGTCATTGCCTGCGCCATCCCAGATGTAGATGTCGTTGCCTTCTGTGTTGGGGTTAAAAGCTTTAAAGGTATAGGTGTCGTTTCCTGCGCGTTCGTGTTCGTTGACGCCGTAACGATACTGGATAGCAGCTATATCGAAAATTCCTAAACGGGTTGGCGTGACTTCTTGCTTGACTTCTTTGCCATTGATAATAAAGGTTTCTTTCATTGCATCATCATAGGACATAACAGAATACATATTTTTGTCTTCCGCACTGCTTTGTTTGATGTAAGCGCCGAAGATATGGTTTAGCCCTAAGCTATGTCCATATTCGTGCATTAGTGTGCCAAATCCACCAGCAATTGTGCCATAGCCGCCTTTGTAAAAGTTTTTTGTATTTTTAAGAAATTCATCTGTTGGATAAAAATTGGTGCTCATGTGTAAGTCACCGCCATAAACTGCATAGCCTTGCACGCCATAAGAATTTGGATACGCTTTTTTCATATCGTCACGCCAAAAATAGACATCTGCGCCCGTGTCTGCTTCTGAAAAGGTGAGTTTGGTTTTACTGGCATAAATATCCAGCATATCTTTCACCGCTTGGCGATGCTGTGTGTCATAAGATTTTGTGCCTGTATAGCCTTTTTGTGCCGCATCTTCTGCGCTTATAAAACCATATTTGATATGAAATCCCGTTCCATATCCATTTTTCCAAAGTTTATTTACATATCCAGCTTTGCTTGTTTTACTTAGTGCTGCTATAAAATAAGGCAGATCAATTTTGCTTGGATCACGGGCTGGGTCATAGGAAAGGCTAATGTTGCCTTGTGTATCTTTTGTTGCAATTGGCTTGTTGACATTCGCTAGGTCGCGGCTGTCATGAAAATCACTATCGCTATGGTAGAACGCTGCAATGCTATTAGTGCTATCGCTGGCAATGCCATTCGCCGTACGGATTTGTGCAGTAAGCGGTTCTCCGTTGAGTAGTGTTTGATTAAGTGTGATACTAATGGTGCCATTTTGGCTGACGGTTTCTGTGTGCAAAACTTGTTGACCCAGCATTAGGGTAAGCGTACCGCTGCCGCTGAGACGGTCAATGTGTACTGTAACAGTTTGCTGACCTTCTGGATTCACCAGCATGTTTTGCGGCAAGGTATCTAGTTCAATCAGTGGTGGTATAGGTTGCGTGGTTACTGCTGGATTGAAAACTACCTCACTCTCGCTGTGTCCATCATTCGCCACAATGGTAACCGCTGGCAAGGTATTGCCTTGGTTTACCCAATCCGCACCTTTAACAGTGAGGGTAATTTCACCTGTTTGTGCGTTAACCGATAGGTAGTCGGATGCGGTTTTTAGGCTGTAAGTGATGGTGTCATTATCCGCATCAGCTGCTTTGGCGGTGCTGATAACGTCATTAGCTTGAGCTTTGCTTTGAATGAGTTCAGCGCTAGGGGTAAAGGTTGGGGCTTCAGGAGTGTGGTTGGTTGCGGTAGGATTAAATACCGCTTCGCTTTCACTGTGTCCGTCATTCGCCACAATGGTAACCGCTGGCAAGGTATTGCCTTGGTTTACCCAATCCGCACCTTTAACAGTGAGGGTAATTTCACCTGTTTGTGCGTTAACCGATAGGTAGTCGGATGCGGTTTTTAGGCTGTAAGTGATGGTGTCATTATCCGCATCAGCCGCTTTGGCGGTGCTGATAACGTCATTAGCTTGAGCTTTGCTTTGAATGAGTTCAGCGCTAGGGGTAAAGGTTGGGGCTTCAGGAGTGTGGTTGGTTGGGTTGGTATTAGTTGGAGTAGCCGAAGCAGCTGAATGGTGACCATGCGCTAGGGAAGCACCAATTGCTGTGACGCCACCAATCAAAGGTGCTACAGGAGCGACAGACATATTGGCAGCAGTGGTAGTAGTGATTTCTGCAACGGGCGCAGCTTCTAAGGTATTAATGGCTTCAGCAATTTCTGCACGCATAAAGGTGAAAAGACCATCATTATCATAGAGATAATAATTTTTAATAATAACCTGCGGTTCGCTGTTCGGTGCTTCTGTCCATATCCAAAGATCCTGATCATCTTTAGCAAAAACAGGAGTCTCTTGCTCTTCATTAAGGATGAGCTGGTAAGTGCTATCTGGCTCTGCTTGAATATATACGGTTTCTTGGTCGAGTTGGATAGACTGTGTTTGTTGCGACTTAATGATTTGTAGAATATTTTTTTTCATGATAGTTAAGTTGTTTTTCTGAGAAATAACAGGTTGAAGCATTTATATGAACCACATAATTACTGCAATAAAAAATATATCAAAGCTGTAGCTACTTGTTTCTACTCCATCAATTATAATAGCTATGATTTCAAAGATAAACAAAAATATCAAAAGCGCTTTAGAATAGAAGTCATTACCATTCCTTGTCTTTTTGAGCTTTTGTAGCGGTCAGATATACTCTTTTTATGTCTAATTTATTGAAATTGATAGTGTTTTATCACGCTTTATAGGGTATTTGAATTGAGGAAGACATAGTGTAGTGGCTTTATTTGGTTTTCGCTATAGTCTATCATGCTTGAGCATGGAAAGTAGTTGGCTATATTCAAAGACTGTCAAAAGAGTTACATATCTACATCAAATATGAAGAATAAGTAGTCCATTTCTTATACTTTATTCATGTCCAAGTGTGCTCATAGGACTAAGGTCAGGGTCATGAGGTGGAAGCCAAAAGATAGTATGTCCACCTTCTCTATCAATATTTTGATATCCACTCGTTTATGAAAAGTTACATTATCCATAACGATTACATTATCAGCGGGTAATTGAGTAAATAATATAGTTAGTGCGATCAGCTAAAAAAAGAATAGTCTACAAACCATATCAAATGCTTCTGATAGTAAATCTTATTTCGTTTTTTAGCCAATTTGACTATGTTATCAAGAACAGCTGTCAGTATTTGCCTATCATATGTCAGTACCGATACTGCTGCTAGAGCAGCGGACTATTTATCAATATTCTACTCTGATTCGGTATAACATCGCTTTAAGAGTCGGTTTTAAATTGAGCTTGTCATAGACTATAATATGCGCCTGGTGCCACTGGTTATCTTTGATCATGGTTCGGGCCATAAGTAGCGTTTTGCGTTCTTAGTTGTGGTAAACCTGAACGTGAGGCGTTGCTTATTTTTTAATTACTGAATTTTATACAGATTATAAAATTAGATTCCAATTATTTAATAAGGAAATTTTATGCAATCATTTTTTCAGTGGATAGCAAAAACAGATCGGTTTGGGTTGTTTTTATGTCGATTTTCTATCTTTTTAGTTTTCTTTTGGATCGGTCTATTAAAATTTGCACATTATGAGGCAGAATCTATTGTACCTTTTGTCGCCAATTCTCCCTTTATGTCATGGCTATATCATATGCCAGCAGAGTACTTGCAGCACTTAAGTCATGAAGGACAGGTTTTAACACAAGCACAAATCAATTGGCATATTCAGAATAATACTTATGGTTACTCTTATGGACTAGGTGTAGTAGAAATTAGCTTTGCCTTATTGATCATGGCGCATTATTGGTCTCCTAAATTAGGCTTTTTAGGTGCATTATTAAGTTTTTTAACTCCATTGATGACTTTCTCTTTTTTAATCTTTACTCCTGAAACTTGGGTTCATGGCGCTGGTTATGATGGCTTTCCTTTTTTATCAGGTGCGGGACGACTCGTATTGAAAGATGCAATGATGATGGCTGCTGCATGGATGGCAATGACTGATTCTGCCAAAACTATTCTAAAAAAGGAAAATGTTCTCAATAACACTGCGGATGTAGGCTAATATAGCCAACTTCCCAAAAAATACATACAAGGTTAACTTGATATCCACTTTGAAAACAGCATACTATCTTCAAATACTGTATGTGTTTTTTTGGAGTCTTGCTATATTGAGACATAAAGCGTTACCTTTAGTTTATTTGAATAGTTCCTAAATAACAACGAAGTATTCGGCAGGTAACGCTTATTTTTATAATCTCAAAAATTCAAAAATATTAGATTGCACTGAGATTTATATACTGAGACCTTAGCAACACCCCTAAAAATAGAGAAAATTCAATTTTTTAAATTTTGAAAATATATTAAAATCATGGTGTTAATTTTTCTACTAGTGGCAAAAATTAGTGTAAAATGGAATTTTGCAAAGGTCTCATGTTATTTACTCAATTACCCGCTGATAATGTAATCGTTATGGATAATGTAACTTTTCATAAACGAGTGGATATCAAAATATTGATAGAGAAGGTGGACATACTATCTTTTGGCTTCCACCTCATGGCCCTGACCTTAGTCCTATGAGCACACTTGGACATGAATAAAGTATAAGAAATGGACTACCTATTCTTCATATTTGATGTAGATATGTAACTTTTTTGACGGTATTTGAATATAGCCAACTACTGAATCACCCCAACTTTATCGTAGACCTAATTACTTGAGTCAAGCTGCTATGCCTGACGCAGTTAGGAGTTGATGATTCATTTTCTCAAACTCATATTGACTAAGCTCAAAGAAGGCGCAAGCTTTCGGGAGTTAGCAGAAGAATATCAACTCAGCCCAACAACCATACAACGTTGGAAGAAGAATCCTGAACGTAAGAAACGCGTATTTAAACCCCTAAAAATAGATAATGAGCTTCTGAAAGCAGATGTCAAAGCTTATCCCGATGACTATCAATGGGAACGAGCGCAGCGATTTGGTTGTAGCCAAAAATCTATCAGTCGTGCGTTAA
>NZ_LWHB01000017.1 GCF_001889065.1 Suttonella ornithocola
AGAAAAGAGAACACTTTCAAGAACAAATAGTGGATAAGACCGCTCAAGACAAACCGATAGTCTATCTTGATGAATGTGGTTTTAAAGCCTTTGATCATAGACCTTATGGCTACAGCACAAAAGGACAAGTTTGTCATGGAAGTGATAACTGGCATTTAAAGAACCAGAGCAATGCGATTGGAGCCATTATCAATGGAGAATTGTTTGCCTTACGCTTATATGATGGTTCTATTAACAGCGATATTTTCTCTCATTGGGTGAGAGAAGCACTGTTACCTGAGTTACCTAAAAACAGTGTAATTGTCATGGACAATGCCGCTTTTCATAAACGCAGTGATATTCAAGCAATCATTGAAGAGCATGGGCATGAGATAGTTTGGTTACCCCCTTATAGTCCAGACTTAAATCCTATTGAAAAGATGTGGGCTTGGATTAAGCAAATACGCAAAGAATGGCGGATGGATTGTATTGATACTTTATTCTTTTATCTGCTTTGGATTGGGTTGAGTTTTAGATGATTGCACTATATAGTCACTTTCGTCGCTAACAACGACAATCGCATTTTGGCGCTGAGCAAGCATTTGGGCGGCACCTATTGCTTCATTTGAGTCGTTTAAGCTATCAGCCCCTCTGTTTCGGGATTTTTCACCTGCAAGGTATAAGATTTCTGCCGCGTTACCACGAATCACAGCTGGGTAATAACGCAATAATTCTCTTGCGAAAGAGCTGCGATAAGAGAGTTTGTCGCTGACGGCAGCAGGGTCCAGTACCCAAGGTTTTCCATTTTCATGCGCTGTTTGCACGCCCATAGAAATTCCGCGTAATCGGGCATCTGTTAAGGACCCGACATTCACCATAAGGTTATCTGCTACTAGAGTAAAATCGCCTATTTCTTGCCAAGCAGCGACCATAGAGGGAGAGGCACCGACTGCTAGTAGTGTGTTTGCAACAAAGTTCATAGAAACAGTGTTGGTTAGGCAATGAATTAAAGGGGTGTTGCGTTTTAGCCAAGTTAAAACGGGCATGGCTTCGTTAAGCGTAAATAGTTGAGTCATAAAAAAGTCCTTTTCATCACATAAGCATCTTCAAATCCTTGATCACATAAATAATAGTTTTTCCGTGTGCCAACTATGGTAAACCCCTGATGATGATATAAGGTTTGTGCGGCAAGGTTGCTTTTTCTGACTTCTAAGAAAAGCTGTTTAACAGCGATAAGTTTACAGTGATGAAGGAGATTTTCTAATAGCAATCGCCCAATGCCTTTTTGGCGTTGGGCGGAATGAACAGCAATGGCGAGTAATTCCGCTTCTGTTTCGTCAATTTGTCGCCAAGCAATAAATCCAATTAAGCTGGCATGAGTAGATAGTGGATTGGGATAAAGTATTATTTTATCTGTTCCACTCGGCAGATAAACATTAGCGGCTTCGGCTAATGTTGCTATCTGCCGTTGAATAGGTTTAGGAAAGGATTGAAAACTGTCCACTAGCTCACTTTCATGCCGGCTTGTGCGCGTCCACTGGCTAATAAAACTTGTAGGGTTTCATTGCCGCTCGCAGAAAGAATCATGCCTTCACTAATGCCAAAGCGCATTTTCCTTGGTTTTAGATTGGCTAAATATACGACTAATTGACCTTCTAGCTCTTCTGGTGTGTGGTATTTTTTGATACCTGAAAAAACTTGTCGTTCGCCCAGCTCGCCAACATCTAGCTTGAATTTGAGCAGTTTATCTGCCTCTGGAATGGCTTCACAGCTAATGACTTTAGCAATGCGAATATCTAATTTCGCAAAATCATCAATGTTAATTTCATCTGTGGATACGGTTTCAGTCATCGTTTTTTTATCCTTTGATTTTTCTTCTTTTTTACCCAGTTGTGCTTCTTCTTTTAAATCTTCTTTGCTGTCTTCAATAATAGCTGCAATCGCTTTTTCTTCGATACGTTGCATAAGCGGTGTAAAGTTGCCAATGCTGTGCGCGACTAATGGCGTTTGCGCGTCTTGCCAAGTGAGGGGAGCAATTTGTAAGAAGTCTTCCACGTCTTGTGCAACTTGCGGTAAGACGGGTTTGAGATAAATAATGAGTTGACGGAACGCGTTTAAGCCAATGGTGGCAATGGCTTGCACGTCTTGGGCGCGACCTTCTTCTTTTGCGATGACCCAAGGTTTTTTAGCATCAATATATTCATTTGCAGCATCAGCGAGGCGCATGATTTCGCGAATGGCTTGTCCGTATTCGCGTGCTTCATATAAAGCCGCTAAATGGTCTGCTTGCTCAGCAAAGCGCATGAATAGTTGATTGTCTGTTAATTGTTCGCTTAGGCGGTTATCCGCATGTTTTTTCAAGAAAGGCGCACAGCGGCTGGCTAAATTGACTAATTTACCCACTAAATCGCTGTTCACTTTTTGGCGGAAGTCCGCAAGGTTAAGGTCAATGTCTTCTACTTTTGAGGAAAGTTTCGTCGCAAAATAGTAGCGCAGATATTCTGGGCGTAGATGTTTTAAATAGGTTTCGGCTTTAATAAAGGTTCCGCGCGATTTACTCATTTTTTCGCCATCAACGGTTAAAAAGCCGTGGCAGTTTACGCCAGTGGGTTGGCGATAACCGCTGCCTTTTAGCATTGCTGGCCAAAAAAGCATGTGAAAGTAGGCAATATCTTTGCCGATAAAGTGGTAAAGCTCTGTTTCGGGATTTTCTTTCCAGAAGTCATCAAAGTTGATGCCTTCTCGCTCGCATAGTGCTTTAAAGCTCGCCATATAACCGACTGGCGCATCTAGCCAAACATAGAAGTATTTGCCGGGTGCATTTGGAATTTCAAAACCCCAATAAGGTGCATCACGAGAGATATCCCAAGGTTGTAAGCCAGCCACAAACCATTCAGCGAGTTTATTGCGCATGGTTTCTTGTAAGTCTGCTTGTGCTAGCCAGTCTTTTAGGAAACTTTCAAATTGCGGTAGGTCAAAGAAATAATGCTCACTGTCTTTTTTGATGGGGGTTGCGCCTGAAATAACGGAGTAGGGGGCGATTAAATCGGTAGGAGAGTAGGTTGTCCCACAAACTTCGCAGTTATCGCCATATTGGTCTTTTGCATGGCATTTAGGGCATTCGCCTTTAACAAAACGATCAGGTAAAAACATTTCTTTTTCAGGGTCATAGGCTTGAGAAATGGTTTTTTTCAAGATATAACCGTACTCTGATAAGGTTTGATAAATGGCAGCAGTGAGTTCGCGGTTTTCGTCGCTATGTGTGCTATGAAATTGGTGGTGGTTGACCAGAAATCCTGAAAAATCGCGATGATGTTCAGCTTTGGTTTTGTCAATCAGTTGTTGAGGCGTAATTCCTTCTTTTTCTGCGCGCAGCATAATGGGCGTGCCGTGTGCATCATCTGCGCAAACGTAATGACACTCGTTGCCAATATGTTGTTGAAAGCGAACCCAAATATCGGTTTGGATATATTCGACCATATGCCCTAAGTGAATGGCGCCGTTGGCATAAGGTAGCGCACTAGTGACTAGAATTCGTCGTTTACTCATATTTGCCTCAAAATAAAAAGTTTTATTTTACCGTATTTTGGCTGAAGTTTACGATTGTGGTGTGAGTTGTCCTGCTTGGATGAAAAAATGTTGTCTATTTTTAGGGGTATCCAATGCTTCGATACTGGTGATAAAGAGTTGTGCGCCACTGTCAGTAAGAAATTGGAGGAGTAATTCCCGACGCTTTGGGTCAAGTTCGGCAGTAATGTCATCAATGAGAATAATAGGCTGCTTTCCACTGCTTTCTTGAATGACTTGATTTTGCGCCAAAATGAGCGCGCATAATAAGGTTTTTTGTTGTCCGCGCGAAAAGTAGTGAGCAATGTCTTGTTCTTGTGCATAGATGCGCCATTCTGCGCGATGAATGCCGTCGCGAGTATGTTTGAGCTGGCGATCTCTAGGCAAATGTTGAATCAGTAATTCTTCTAGCGTTTTATCTTGTGCCCAGCCACGGTGATAGCGAATATTTAAGGTTTCTAATCCGCCCAGTTCAGCATGGTAGTAATTTAAACGGGCTTCAAGATCATTTAAATAGATTTGACGCAATTGGTCGATGAGCTGAGCAGTTTGGCTAAGCTGATGATGCCAAGGACGAATATGTTCATCTGGCCAATTGTCACGCAAAGCCGCATTTCGATTTTTAAGGGCATATTGATAGCGCTGCCACGCAGGTAGAAAACGGCTGTCTTGATAAAAAAGTCCATAGTCAGTAAAGCGTCGACGATGTTCAGGTCCTTGGTCAATGAGGGCAAAATGGTCACTGTTGAGCATTTGAATAGGAAGTAAATCGGCTAATGCACTTAATCCAGATAGGTTTTCACCATCTAATCGAATACGGTAATCGCGTGTTTGACGTTCTATCCCTAAGAGATGCTCCGCTTTATCATCAATAATTTTGGCAATTAAGCGATAAAAATCTTTTTGATGCGCAATGATATGGCGTGTTTGGGTTTCTCGAAAAGATTTGCCTCGTCCTAAGCTATAGAGTGCTTCTAATAAGGCGGTTTTGCCGCTGCCATTACATCCGCTAATGTAGTTTTGTTGCGGATGAAAGTTTAAGGTTTGTGTCGCAAGGTTGCGAAAGTTTTCGATGGTGAGTTGCTGAATGTGCATTATTTCCAACTGCGATATTGAAGGGCTTCGGCGGCGTGGGCTGGGTGAATGGTATCGCTATCTGCAAGATCAGCAATGGTGCGCGCGACTTTTAATAGACGATGGTAACTGCGCATGGATAAATGCATTTTTTCAGCTGCTTTATCTAAAAGCGTATAGACAGCAGAGTCGGCTTGAATTATGTTCGATAATTCTTGAGCGGTTAACCGCGCATTGGATTTCCCTTGTCGAGAAAGTTGGCGTTGGCGAGCCTGTGTGGCTAATGCGCTTAAATGCTCACTGGTTTGTTCGCTTTGATGGGCTTCTCTTAATTCTCGAGGCGTTAAGCGAGCAATGGTGAGATGTAGGTCAATTCTATCTAGTAAAGGTCCGCTAATTTTTTGGCGATAACGAGCGATTTGATCGGGCGTATCGGTGCAAGGATGTTGCGGATCGCCATAATAGCCACAAGGACAAGGGTTCATTGCGGCTATTAGCTGAAATCTGGCAGGGTAATCTGCTTTGAGTGCTGCGCGGGATAAACTGATATGTCCGTTTTCTAACGGTTCGCGCAGCATTTCTAATACACGCCGATCAAATTCAGGTAATTCATCTAAAAATAAAATGCCATTATGCGCAAGAGAGATTTCTCCCGGTTTGGGTAAGGAACCGCCACCGACTAAAGCAGCGGCTGAGCTACTGTGGTGTGGCGCACGGTAGGGGCGCATTTGCCAATTTTGCGGAGAAAATCCTTGCTGGCTGATAGACTGTAGCGCAGCAGTTTCAAGTGCTTCTTCGTTTGTCATTGGCGGTAAAATTCCGGCAAATCGTTGCTCAAGCATGGACTTTCCTGTTCCAGGTGGACCGCTCATCAATAAATGATGACCTCCAGCAGCGGCAATCAGTAAGGCGCGTTTGGCTTCGTGTTGTCCGATAACGTCTTGGTAATCAGGATAATGGGGCGCCGTTGCTTGAGTAGGAGGCGGAAATACCCATTGTGATTGTCCGTGCAAAATACTGGCGATGGTTAGTAAGGTATCTGTGCTACGGAAATTATGGTTATCCGCTAACGCTGCTTCAGTCGCGTTATCTAGGGGAACGACAATTTGTCTGCTGGCTTGTTTGGCAGCTAAAGCACAAGGCAGAATACCACTAACTGGGCGTATTTCACCAGAAAGTGCCAATTCACCATGCCATTCGTATGGCGCTAACGCGGTTTCTGGAATTTGTTCGCTGGCCGCTAAAATGCCTAAGGCAATGGCTAAATCATAGCGGGCGCCGTCTTTGGGTAAATCGGCAGGGGCAAGATTGATGGTAATGTGTTTTTGTGGAAAAGTGAAACCGCTGTTTTCAATCGCTGCGCGGACTCTGTCTTTACTTTCTTTTACCGCTTTTTCTGGTAAGCCCACTAGTGTGAGTGTTGGAAATCCTGCGGACAAATTGACTTCTACGCGCACCAATTCTGCTTTTAAGCTAAGCGGTGCGCGTGAATAAACGGTTGCTAGCGCCATTTATTAAACTTTTTTAGCAACGGTTAAACCCGCAAAAGTTTGTGCGGTTGGCATCACTTCTAAACGATTGATATTGATATGCGCTGGTAACTCTGCACACCAAAGAATAATGTTGGCAACGTCTTCGCCCGTCATATTTTCAAAACCGTCATAAACCTTAGCAGCCGCTTGGTCATCGCCGTAATAGCGGACATTAGAAAATTCAGTGCCACCAATCACACCAGGCTCAATATTGGTCACGCGGATATTTTTACCAAATAAATCTGCCCGTAAATTGCGACTAAATTGGGTAACAAAAGCCTTTGTCCCACCGTAAACGTTTCCGCCCGGATAAGGGTGAGAGCCTGCAATAGAGGATAGATTGATGATATGTCCGCGATTGCGTGCAACCATACCAGGTAGGATTTTATGGGTAATCGCAACTAATCCACGAATATTGGTATCAATCATTTTTAGCCAATCTTCTAAATGGCTTTCATACGCAGGTCCAACGCCTAAGGCTAATCCAGCATTATTAACTAAGACATCTATTTCTTGCCACGCTTTAGGAAGGCTATCAATAGCAGTACTTCCAGCATCAATATCGCAAATATCAAATGGCAAAGGAAAAAAATTTTCGCCTAATTGCTTTTGCAAAGCTGCTAATTTTTCTACACGGCGAGCCGTACCAATCACTTTATGCCCTTTTTCAACCATTTGTTTTGCAAGTGCTGCACCAAATCCGGCGCTCGCACCAGTAATAAATACAATCATGAGACTCTCCTTTAGGCAGAAAAGGCTATGATAACGATAAATGTATCAGAGTTTAACCATTTGAGAGAAAAACCTAATGAAAATTCTTATAACGACCAGTTATAACAACCGTCAAAAATGTTCTTTCTCAAAAAAATATGAGATTGCTAGACTACGTGTTTTCATCTGGAGGTTTTATGCAAAAACGTCATTTTCTCAAATTATCTGCTTTATTGGCTTTAGTCGCAGTTAATCATTCTGCTTTTGCAGCTGACGCTGCCACAGAAAACTTAGAAAAACGCATCGCTGAAAAAGACACGATTACTATCGGAACGGAAGGAACATATGCACCATTTACTTTTCACGATGAGAATGGTCATTTAACAGGTTACGATGTAGAGGTAGCGCGCGCGGTTGCAAAAAAATTGGGCGTAACGCCAGAGTTTAAAGAAACCCAGTGGGATGCGATGTTAGCAGGGCTAAACAGTAACCGTTTTGATTTAGTCGCAAATCAAGTAGGACTGACTTCACCTGAAAGACGCGCAAAATATGATATTACTGACCGCTATAGTTATTCCGGTGCCGTTGCCGTTACCCGAAAAAATGATGATCGCGTGCACCAGTGGGAAGATATTAAAGGACTAAAAGCGGCCCAATCTTTCACTTCTAACTACGGTGAAATGGCAAGAAAGTATGGTGCGGAGATTGTTGGTGTTGACGGATTGGCGCAATCTTTGCAGCTATTACTTCAAAAACGTGCAGATATTACGATGAATGATCGTTTAGCTGTGCTAGACTTTATTAAGAAACATCCTGATGCCCCCTTGACTATTGCTTTGCGTGTGCCAAAAGAACAACAAATTGGTAGCGGTTTTGTTTTTAATAAAGGTAATGAAGCAACTATAGAAAAGTTTAACAAAGCATTAGCAGAGTTACGTGAAGAAGGGGTATTAAAACAATTATCGGAACAATTTTTTGGCGAGGACGTAAGTCAGCCATAATCTTAAATGACTTCAATATGTAAGGAGCTTTTGTGTTAACAGATTTTTTAGTGGCTTTACCTTGGATGGATGCTGCTAAGGCAAAAATCGCTATAGAAGCGGCAGGGCCGTTATTCAAAGGTTTGTGGCAGTTTACCCTGCCACTTACTTTAATTAGCTTTATTATTGGCTTAATCTTTGCTTTTCTCTTAGCCTTACCTAGAATTGGGCGTCCTAAACATATTTGGCATTTGATTGCTTATCGTTTAGCGACAATTTACATTTCCATTATTCGTGGCACGCCGATGCTAGCGCAATTATTTATTATTTTTTATGCG
This sequence comes from Suttonella ornithocola, assembly GCF_001889065.1. Classification (GTDB taxonomy): domain Bacteria; phylum Pseudomonadota; class Gammaproteobacteria; order Cardiobacteriales; family Cardiobacteriaceae; genus Suttonella_A; species Suttonella_A ornithocola. The sequence goes on from NZ_LWHB01000017.1 coordinate 8,182, forward strand.
CTACCCAATATTGGTATTACCTTAGATCCATTTCCTACCGCGATTATTGCTTTTTCCCTCAATACTACTGCCTATGGTTCAGAAATTATCCGAGCGGCTATTCTTTCTATTCCTAAAGGACAATGGGAAGCGGGCTACACTATTGGGATGGATAATAGACAAACCTTGATGCGAATTATTTTACCGCAAGCTTTGCGAGTGGCTATTCCGCCATTATCCAATAACTTTATTGGCTTAGTTAAAGAAACATCGTTAGCTTCAGTGGTTCTAGTTCCTGAAATGATGCGTCAAGCCAATATCATTGCTTCTCGGACCTACGAATTCTTATTGGTTTATACCGAAGCAGCGCTATTTTACTGGGTCATTTGCTTTTTATTAAATCTTATTCAAATGCGATTGGAGAAATATTTTGACCGCTATATCGCCAAATAATACAACATTAGTCGAAATAAAAAATATCCATAAACGTTTTCATCAGCAGGTCGTTTTAAATGGCGTAGATTTGACGATTAAAAAAGGAGAAGTCACTGTAATTCTTGGACCATCGGGTTCAGGGAAAACCACTTTTTTGCGGTGTTTAAACGCATTGGAAACGCCAGAAGAAGGGACGATTATTTTTAATGATGGCTCTTTATCTGTCGATTTTTCTCAGAAAATCAGTCGTCAACAATTGCTTGCTCTAAGACGCAAAAGTGCAATGGTTTTCCAATCCTATAATCTTTTTCCACATAAAACAGCGTTAGAAAATATTATGGAAGGTCCTGTTGTCGTCCAAAAAATGCCTAAACAACAAGCCGAAGAAAAAGCGCATCAATTACTAAAAAAAGTGGGATTGGCAGAAAAAGCTAGTTTATATCCTTATCAACTTTCTGGTGGACAGCAGCAACGCGTGGGTATTGCACGCGCATTAGCCATTGCACCTGAATGGATACTTTTTGATGAACCAACCTCTGCCCTTGATCCAGAGCTTATCCAAGGCATGCTGGATTTAATGAAAGGATTAGCAGACGAGGGGCAAACCATGGTTGTTGTGACCCATGAAATCCAGTTTGCGCGCGAAGTCGCTGACCAAGTCATTTTAATGGAGCATGGCAATATCGTTGAACAAGGTTCACCAGAGCAATTATTTGAATATTCTACACACCCTAGAACGCGCGCGTTCTTACGCAATATTCGCCAACTCTAGAAGCAAAAAACACTATAGAGTAAATAAAAACTTGTTACAATTTAACATTTAACCCATTTGGAGAATAAAATGTTAAAGAAAACCTTACTTTCGGCAGCAATGTTGCTTGCCTTAACAGCATGTGGAGATAAGCTCACTGGCGAAAAACAGGCCAATGCAGCAGAAGAGGCTTATCGTCAAATGGCACAATATAGCGATGTGGTGATGTCTAGGTCTTTAGCAACCAGCCCAATTTTTAATAAAGTTAGCTTTTCTGTTGATGACTATCAAAAAGGCGCACAAGAAGCGACTGCAACGCGCAAAATGACGCTGGATTTAAATCCTATTTATTTTGACGGACATTTCGAAAAACCGATTGTTGTTACCTTAAAAGACTATATTAACTACGCTGATGCGCTTGAAAAAGAGAAAAAAATTGCTCGAGTAGAAACCACTTTTGATGTGGATAATGCTTTATTTACTGAAATAGGTTTGACACCAGAAGAAACAAAAGAAGTTAAAGAGCTTATCTCTCATTTCCGTGCAAATACCGATTTTTACCAAGATGATAAAACGGTTCAATCGTTTGAAATTACCCCTATCTCTATCGAAAATAAAGGGGAAGGAATTCAATATCAAGGCTTTCACTTAACGGGTGAATATAACCGCAAAGAGTTAAATGCTGATAAATTATTAATTGCTTCAACCGGTAGTTTTGATTCTGCTCAATTAACCATTAAAGATAATGAAGAAACCATTATATTAAATCCTTTTAAAGGCGATATGAAAGTAGATAAGGATGGTAATGTTGCTTCCAAAACAACGCCCATAGAAATCAATTATAGTGGTCGCTTTCAATCTGGAAAATTTGTCATTGAGAATATAGAGTTTAATGGTACTAAGCTTTCGTATGATAATACGATTAACAATTTCTTAGGTGAACAGCGCATTAGTGCGAATAATATCAAAATTGAAGGCTCAGGACTTCCTCAGTCAGTTGAATTTGATTCATTAAATGCGAATATCAATACACAAAAGAAAGGTGAGCTATATAACACACAAACTGAATTTTCTGCCAAACCTCGCACAGATTTTCTAGAGGTATTTGGACATATTCCAAACCTTAAAATCAATGAAATAAAATTTATCTTTACTTTCAATAATGCAAGTGCAGATGCTATTCGTGCGGTTAATACTTTACAATTTGCGCTTAATCCACAAGCAAGAACAATAGTAGATTCTACGGTTTTAGAAAATATGGATCAAATTGTTGTAGCTGGACTCAGTGATATTGTGAAAAACAAATCGGATTTAACTCTTGATTTAGCTGTTGATACACAATCGGGTAAAGCAACAGCAAAAGCACATTTGGCTTTAGATAAAGAAGCAACCATTGATAAAGCACAAATTGAAAATGCGCTAGCAAATGATAATATTGAGATGCTAATGGAATTATTTGCACAAAATGGGGTAGCAATTGCTGATATAGTGATTCCAGAATCTTTGGTTCAGGCAACGGGTATGGCACCAATGGCAGAGCAAATGGCAGGACCTTATGTAAAAAAAGAAAATGGTAACTATATTGTGCACTTAGAATATAACAAAGGACACGCAACGATTAATGGTTTACCTTTATAATTTTTGAATAGTTGGTATGATTAGTTAATCTTTTAAAAGCAATGAGGATAAATATCCTCATTGCTTTTAAACCAAAAAGTACATTGTAATATTATTACATGCTCAGTTTAATTTGCTTAAATGGATTGTTATTTTGTAATTAAAATTTATTATTATTTAATGAATTTTATTTAAATAATGATAGTATGAATACGTTGTTTAACAACATTTAAATAAATTTATTTAGGAGAAAATAATAATGTTACATTATGCAGTTGTATTTTTTATCATTGCAATTATTGCAGCAGTTTTTGGTTTTGGGGGTATTGCTGCTGGCGCAGCTGGTATTGCCAAAATTCTATTTGTTGTATTTTTGATTTTAGCTATTGCTTCTTTCTTTTTCAAGAAAAAATAAATATTATTTATATTTTTAAAAAAGCGCTTTAACGCTTTTTTAGTTTATGAAAATCAATTTGAATTTATAATATTTTTACAAAATTTGGTAGCGTTCTGAAAAAAGTATGCTAAACATACTTTTACAAAAAATACTTCTTTTAATATATTGATATTTGAATGCTTAATTACTATTGGATTATTTGATAATATTGCAGCATACTTTTCAAATCACTATCTAAAATTTATATATCTTCTGAACTAAAATAATCACTTAATTTTCTAATTAAAATCAGGTAACACATATGCCTATGAAAAAAATATGCTCGGTCATGCTCGATGTATGGTTAAATCTGAAATGCAAAATACGACCGTAGCGACTGATAATAGTATTTTACCACCGCTTTGGTTGGCTCTATTACCTATAGTGTTAACTATTGGCGTAATGGCAACACAATTATTTGTCTTTGGCAATTTTGCCCCTCATGTTCCATTGATGTTTGGAATTGCTTTTGTTGGATTAACCGGACTTTATAGCGGGATGTCTTGGATGGATACAAGACAGGGTGTGTTTCATGTGATTCATGTTTCTATGCCATCTTTATCTGTATTAGTACTGGTCGGAATGATTATTGGCGTTTGGATTGCTTCGGGAACCGTTCCTACACTGATTTATTATGGATTGAATTTGATTCATCCAAAATTCTTTCTCGCTGCAGCTATGCTCATTTGTTCTTTTATTTCATTATCTTTAGGGGCAAGTTGGGCAACAGTGGGAACCATTGGTTTGGCTTTAATGGGAATTGGCTCAGGCTTTGGTATTCCAATGTATTGGACAGCAGGGGCAGTTATTTCTGGCTCTTTCTTTGGTGATAAAATTTCACCGCTATCGGATACAACAAATTTAACTCCAGCTTTAACAGGGACAAATGTGTTTGATCATATTAAAAATATGCTACCAACCACTATCCCATCTATGGTTTTAGCTTTTTTAATTTATTTGATAATGGGTGGACAATTGGCTCATGAAAGTGATGAATCTGCTCAAGCAATTATGCAAATCTCACAAACGCTACAAGCGCACTTTACTTTATCACCTTGGCTACTAATTCCGCCTGGAATTGTGCTTATTCTAGCTATTTTGAAAAAACCTCCTCTGCCTTCATTATTCATTGGTGTTCTGTCTGGAATGATTGTGGGATATTTTGTCCAAGATGGGATAACAGTTTCTGATATGTTTGAGTATGCACAAAATGGTTACAAAATTCACACTGGTGTTGAATCTATTGATTTGTTATTAAACAAGGGCGGTATTCAATCAATGATGTGGACAATATCATTGATTCTTTTAGCTTTGGGATTTGGTGGTGCCTTAGAGCGAACAGGCTGTTTAGAAGTGGTTATCAATACTTTAATCAATCGGGTAAAATCTTTTGGGGGTGTACAAGCCTCTGCTACTGGAACGGCATTTTTTACCAATATGATTACAGGAGATCCGTATATTTCTTTAGCGCTACCGGGCAGAATGTTTTCTCCACTGTATCGCGGAATGGGCTACTCTACCCTTAATTTAGGGCGTAGTCTTGAGGAAGGTGGCACTTTAATGAGTCCACTCATTCCGTGGAATGCGGGAGGGGCTTTTTGCATTACCGCTCTAGGTTTAGGAATTATTGATGGCGGACAAATGGAAAATCTTTGGTATATTCCATTAAGCTTTGCCTGTTGGTTATCTCCGATAATCGGCATTTTTTATGGTTTTGCAGGTTGGTTTTGTCCAAGAGCAAGTGAAGAAGAGCGTGCAAAATGGGATAGTGAAAATCATGAAATCAAAGATCTTGGTGACCATGAATTAGCAGATGATGCTGCAATTAGCTAAGTAAGCTTTGAATATTATTTGGGGATGAAGTAGATTAGCATTAAATTTCACACCATTTCCGTAGGATTTTAAGCTGCTGAGACAGTGTCTCATAGTTGAACCAAAACGCACATTCCTTCAAAAATAAAGGGAACGATTTGCAATCAACCCCTTTATACTTTACTCTCAACACTCGCTTTACCTGATTCCGAAAATTTTCAATCTTATTAATGTGGTTTTTTGCTCAACTAGGCAACGCTCTATCAACTGCCAGTCTATCACTCTCGCTAGCTTGAGTAAGAGACATAGCAGGGTTCCCGAAAAATACATACAGAGACTTTTGCAAAAATTCCGTTTCGCACGAATTTTTGCTATTAGTAGAAAAATTAACACCATGATTTTAATATATTTTCAAAATTTGAAAAATTGAAATTTCTCTATTTTATGTTTTTTTGTAAAAGTCTCACTTTGCCAGTTTAGCGCCTTGATAATATTCCAGCATACTTTTCAAACCACTACCATTTTCTTAAGTAAGTGATATTTCATTTTCTTTGTCTATTTCGAGATTGGTTACGGTTTTTATTATTGATTAAATCAGAGTATTAAAAGTTTATTGAGAAGGTGCTAGTAAGAGATATGGCTTGATTGTTAGAAGAACAAATATTGCTATTCATTAGCTATTAGCTATGATTAGCGATGAACACAGTTTTTTTAGGATACGAATGAATACTACGACGGCAATTATAGGCGCTATGCCACAAGAATTAGATACTTTAGTGAAAACGATTGAAAATATACGAACTGATACAAAGTATGGTTTGACTTTTTATCAAGGCGTTTATAAAGGTAAAAATGTTGTCTTAACGCTATCAGGTATTGGAAAGGTAAATGCCGCAATGGCAACAACGATTGCGATAGACGCTTTTTCTGCCAATCAAGTAATTAATACGGGAAGTGCTGGCGGGATTGGAGACGGTTTACATATCGGAGATATCGTCATTGGAAAGGAAATTGCACATCATGATGTTGATGTAACGGCTTTTGGCTATGAAAAAGGACAAGTTCCTAAGATGCCTTTGTATTTTAGCTCAGATAAGCGTTTATTATCGCTTGCTAGTCAAGCCGCTTCTGTTTTTGAAAATGCGTATATTCATGAGGGATTAATTATTTCTGGCGATAGTTTTATCGGTTCAAAGCAGAAAATAAAGGAATTAACAACGGTTTTCCCTAAGGTTTCCGCTTGTGAGATGGAATCTGCCGCAATTGCGCAGGTTTGTTATTGTGCGAATATTCCTTTTGTTATTATCAGAGCCATTTCAGACCATGCGAATCAAGAAGCAAATATGAGTTTTGAAGCGTTTATTGAGCATGCAGGTAAACGCTCTGCTCAAATGGTGCTTAAAATCCTTGAGATGGATGACTAATATTCAGGGTAAATATCGATAAATACAGTAAAAATATCCGAAATGAAAATAGAAGATCATCCTTTAGAACCATTTTTGCCAAAAAATGCAAAGGTATTCATGCTAGGCAGTTTCCCACCGCCACGTATTCGTTGGAAAATGAATTTTTATTATCCTAATTTGCAAAATGATATGTGGAGAATTTTTGGGATTGTTTTCTTTCAAGATCCTTTCTATTTTCTATCAGAAGATAGGAAATCTTTTAAGGAAATGGCTATTCGCACATTTTTAGCAGAAAAAGGAATTGCGATTTTTGATGTCGCGCAACAGGTAAGGCGATTACAAGGCAATGCTTCTGATAAGTTTCTTGAAATTGTTACGGTTAGCGATATTAAAGGTCTATTAAATAGGCTACCTTTTTGTCAGGCAGTAGTCACAACAGGAGAAAAGGCAACAGATGCGCTATTATCTGTTTTTTCTGAAAAGGTGAGTAAACCGACGATTGGTCATCCAAGTAGGATTTATTGGCAACAGCGTGAATTAGCGTTTTATCGTTTGCCTTCGTCATCTAGAGCTTATCCATTACCTTTGGTCGAAAAGGCGAAAATTTATCAATCTTTTTTTTTCGACTATTTTTAATGAATAGCAAAAGTAGAACGCTTGCACATGTTATGATATTTCTTTTTTAAGAGGTAAACCAATGCAGATATTCTTTACCTCCGATACGCATTTTTTTCATCGAAATATTATTAAATACTGTCATCGTCCTTTTATTTCGCCTGATGAAATGAATCAAGCAATGGTGACAATTTGGAATCGGCAAGTGAAAAAAACCGATCGGGTCTATCATTTGGGCGATGTTTCTTTTGGCGGGTTATCAGAAACTTTTCAGTTATTAGCACAATTAAATGGGGAAATTTGCTTGATTAGCGGTAATCATGATGATGAGCTGATTCATGACCCTTATTTGAGAGAACGTTTCCGCTTTATCCGACCTTATCATGAAGAAAAAATTGATGGTCAAGAGTTAGTCATGTGTCATTATCCTATTATGCAGTGGCGCAATGCACAGCGTGGCGCGTGGCATTTATATGGGCATACGCATGGAAGTTTGCAAGTTCATGGTGCGGCAATGGATGTTGGTATTGATGCCCACCCTTTGTTTCGATTGTGGCGTTGGTCAGAAATTAAAGCAAAGTTAGGGAAAAAACGCGCTTTACCTTATCCCAGCAAACCGATATATCCTGAGCGAGAGTTTTCTGAGCAGTGGGAAGTTTTAAAATTGAATGGCGAGCCAATAGAAAAATGTTGAAGTTTTACCAATCTCCTGATTTACGGGTTTTAGCAGATAAACTGATTGAGATTGAATGTAATCAAATCAATAATGTTTTTAGTCGTAGTACGATTGTTGTGCCAAACCTAGCGACAAGAGATTGGTTAGAGCAGAGAATAGCGCGTCATGTCGGGATTAGTGCGCATACGGATTATCCATTTTGGATTGAATTTGAGCGTTCATTGATTGAAAAGGTTTATGAGCAACTTGTCCCACAAGCGGGCGCATCAGATTTTCCTTTGTCTGATGCGGTGATGCGTTGGACGGTGTTTGCTTATTTAAATAATCATTTAGATAACATTTTAGATGACCCAAATCATCCTTTATTTTTGACTTTACAATTCCTTATTACCACACGAGAAAAAAGCCATGTGACGCAGCGATTATGGACGTATGCAAAAGAAACCGCACGAATTTTTACTGCTTATTTGCAAATGCGCCCAGAATGGTTAAGTCAATGGAGTCGGGGGAAGGGTGGGTGTTTAGAAGATTTTCTATCGCCTTCTATTACTTTACCAAGTTGGCTTATTGAGCATTATCGGCAGGTTTTAGTCGCTCAACAATTTTTATGGCAAGTTTGTTTTTCTGAAGCTTATTTAAAACGCGAAAAGATGTTTGATATTTTTTCGCAAGCGGCGCAAACTCAGAATTTACCTAAAGTGGTTGTGCCACAACGCTTATTTATATTTGGTGTTTTTTCTTTAAATGCTTCTATATTAAATTTTCTAGAGATTTTATCCTCAGATATAGAAGTTTATTTATTTCATCATAGCTTAAGTAATGAATATTTCAGCGATATTGTGGATAATCATTGGTTGCGTAGTTTACCGTTTGCCAAACAAGAAGAATATAGCAGCGGGCATCCGTTAGTTTCTCGTTTTGGAAAAACGCAGCGCGATATTCAGCGATTGTTAATGCAAAGAGAGTGGTCGGAAAATATTGAGTATCTGCCTTTTCAACCAGCGAAGTCAGATAGTTTATTAAGTCGGTTACATGCGGATATTCGATATATGCGTGAGGAAGCCACATTAGGGGCAGAACCGCTGCTTTCCGTAGAAGACGATAGTTTGAGGATTCATGCTTGTCACGGTTTATTAAGACAATTAGAAGTTTTACGTGGGGAATTGGTGCGTTGGTTAAATGCAGATAGTGAACGTAAATTATCCGATATTTTAGTGGTAATGCCTAATCCTGACCAATATCAAGATATGATTCGGTCTGTGTTTCCAGCGAATAGTGATTATGATGGCTATTATTTGCCAGCGAGAATAACAGGCATTAGTACGCCCGAAGCGGAAAATTTATGGCAATCGGTAGTAGGCATTTACACTTTATGGAATAGTACGTTCGATTCACAAACGGTTTGTGATTGGCTACTTTTAAAAGATACTTGTGCTGCGTATGGTATTAGTCATGAAGCCATGCAATCTATCTGTGAAAAATTAATTGCTGCTGGATTTAGACGAGGGTTTGACCAACAGCATTTACAGTCGCAAATAGATCATCAAGATGACGATGATCGCTATACCTTTCTTTATGCTTTAGATCGTTTAGTTGCTGCTTATACCATGCCAGATGCGGAGATATTTAATGATGAAGTTGTTCCAGCTGAACCATTGAGTAGTAATGATTTATCGGCGTTACAAGTGCTTTGTCAGTTTGCAATGGATATTCGAGAAGCGCAAACACAGCTTCAACAAGAAAGCCCCGCATTAGAGTGGATAGAGAAGTTAAAAGAGCGACTAGAAACACAGTTCTCGTATGCGGTGAATACATCTGGTTATCAGTCTATCGTGCATTTATTAAGAGATTTAAAATATCAATTAGGAGAAAGGATTACTTTGCCTTTACCTTTTGATTTTGTGTTAAATACCATTAGTGACCGTTTGAGCAGTCAGCAGCCAAGTTCTGAGCCTAGTGGGGTTATTACGATTGGACGATTAAGTGCCTTACAAGGGCTACCTTATAAGTTAATCGTTTTTCTAAACGCAGATGCCGATGTCTTTCCAAGCCGGACGTATGATAAGCGCTATAATCTGATAGAAATTTCTACTCCAAGACCAGGTGATAACCATCGAGAGCAGGATGAGTTAGGTGCATTTTTAGCGCTTATTGTAAATGCGCAAGAAAGTTGTTGGATTTTTTACAATGCGGTTGATCCTGTGGATAATGAAGCTCGATTGCCTGCAGCGCCCGTTCATACATTGATAGAATATTTAACAGAGCAGCTTGGACATCAAAAATTTATCATTACGCACGAATCTGATCCTTTTCATCCTGACAGTAATGCCGCACATCCAGCACCGCTTTGGTATAAGGTACAGAAAACACGGTTAGAATTTCAAAATAAATCTTCCTCTCAATGGGTAGAAATCCCTTTTATTGCCAATCGATTAGAGTGGGCGAATAGTGTTCAGCAACAACAAGGTATACCACGTCAGACGCAAAACTTTTCTCAGCTATTAACAGCAATTCTCAAACCGGCAAGCACTTATCTGAAAAATAAGAATATTAATTTGCTTAAAAATACAGCCTCTCCAGTGACGATAGAACCATTAGAATTAGATGGCTTAGAAAATTGGCAAATTAATCAGCGTTTATTATCAACCTTAGATGATACGCAAAAATATAATCATTTTTTACGCGAACCTTATTTACCGATGAACCAATTTGGTCAAGCTTATGGTAAGCAGCAACGAGAGCATTTAAATGAACGTCGTGAAAAATTGCTTGAAATGAGTCATGCTTCAGGCTTAACAAAAACAGAACCGCAACAAATTCATTTTGAAAATTGGGTTTTAAACGCAGAATTACCTATCTCGCCAGATAAACCTTGGATAAATTTATCTGTTAGTAAGGCAAAATCCTATCATTTAGTACGATTCCGATTACATCATCTATTGTGGCAATATAGTGGTGCGTATCAGGAAAGTATTTGGGGATTTAGTGATAAAGAAAATCCTATTATTCTTCCAGCTAAGACGAAGCAACAAGCTCAATCAGAGTTACAAGAATGGTTAGCAATTTGGCAGATTTTACAAGAATATCCTTGGATAGTCCCGATAGAGTTGCTTTGGGAAGTGGTAAAAAAACCTGAGTTGATTGACAAAAAGATTGTTGATTGGCTGAAAATGCGTCGTCCTAATGAAGACTATAAGGGGATTTATATTTATGATGATAAAGGGGCTTGGAATTTACTTTTTAAAGGCTATAGAGAAGAAGAACTACAATCGATATTGGGAGCATCAATTAATCAGCATAGCGATTTAATTCTCCCATTTTTAGAAGATAAAATATTGGATTAGGATGAAAGTATTGCTAATTTCACCCTAATTTGCCTAACAATAGGATTTAAATTTGTTCTTTCTCTATTATTTTTGCTTTTTTATGGTAAATAGAGAGCTCATACCAATTGATATATCTCGTGAGATACATTGTCGTTGCAATGGCAATAAATAATAAAATAGAGCCAATAAGCAGATTGTATTTTGTTAATCTAATAAGGATAAACATCACACTATAACCAAATAACAATAACCCTCCAATAATGAGATAACTATTGGTTTCACCTGAGGAATATTGCATATACCAACTAATGAGAGAAATACAAGCGATAGATGCAATAATGTAGGATGCGCTAAATCCAATTTGCTCGCTGAGTGAAAGTAATAATAGATAGAAAATGGTTAATGCGGAGCCGACCAAGCCATATTGAATAGGATGAATTTTTAATTCACGAATCAGCTCAAATAAAAAGAATATGGCAAAGGTAAACCCGACTAATACCATACCATATTTAATACTGCGCATTATCCTACGATAATCATCAACTTGATTAAGATTGCCTAAATAGTTCATTCGTTCATAAGTAAGCTGATAAATCAGTGCCAAGGCAATGGTAAATATTAAGCAAAGCAAAAAAATGGCTAAGAGTTTTTGCGTAATGGGAGATTTCATAGGTATTCCTCTTATAGTCAAATCAACTAAAAAACAGGACGTTTTATAAACATGACCTTAGTGCTTCTGGCGGTAAATGGTGTTCTGTTTTTTAGCTGATTGCACTATATTCAATACTTCCAGTATCCTTGATAATTTGCTTTATCCTCTTATTATAAGAAGGGTTG
>NZ_LWHB01000170.1 GCF_001889065.1 Suttonella ornithocola
GGCATGAGGATAGTTTGGTTACCCCCTTATAGTCCAGACTTAAATCCCATTGAAAAGATGTGGGCTTGGATTAAGCAAATACGCAAAGAATGGCGGATGGATTGTATTGATACTTTATTCTTTTATCTGCTTTGGATTGGGTTGAGTTTTAGATGATTGCACTATATGGGATACCCGCCACGGGAAATTTTTCCCGTGGGGGAAAGATTTCGTCGTGGTTTTTTTACTTTAAAAGGAGAAACTATGGCTAATTTAAGTAATATTCATCAACTCATTGAACAGTTGAACCAAAATGATCGAAGTGCCATAATCGCGCTAATTGATCTAAAAATGGAGGGCGATATGCAACAAGTATTAAATAAACTTGATGTCATGGCGCACAACATCAATGCAAAATTCAGTGCAATGGACGCGAAATTCGAAGCAAAATTAGATGCCGTTAATGCTCGCTTTGATGCTGTTGATGCACGTTTTGATGCCCTTGAAAAAGGCATAAATACCCGCTTTGACGCACTTGAAAAAGGCACTAATGCCCGTTTTATCGCTTTGGAAAATTCAATTGCCAGTATCCGCTGGTGGAATATGACCGCAATAGGCTTTATCGGCTTATTGTTCGTATTCCTTCGTTTTTTCCCTAGCTAATCATACAAGCCATCATCGATGATGATGGCTTTCTCATCACCGCACAATCGGTATTCACCCACAGGGTATGCTTTCCTGTGGGAGGCATACCCTCTCTTTTTTGGAGGACTTATGCCTAATTATTTCATGCAAACCTATTGCACCAATGAGTCGGTTTTAGATTGCCTCGCAAATTATCATCAATTTATTCCTGTGTCAGTATCACAATTACGCCTTTCTTACTGGCAACAACGCCAGTTCGGGGCAGAGATTATTTACTGTGACAGAATTCGGGAAAAAAACGGTGGAACAAGAGTAGATATGGAAAGTATTCATGCCTTACCACTAGGCTTATTTCGGTTTATCAGCAAACAATTTCCTGATAAGCGAATTGAGCTCTTTTTTGCGCGAGAAAATGATGATGGCTGCTATTGTGGCGTTTATCATTTCTGTTCAGGCGAATGCTCAGAGAATCTCATTCAGCCATACACCAAAGTGGCTCGAATGCTCTCTGCTTATTTGCTAGATCATGAGCCTTATTCATTAAGCGCTTGAGCTAATTTTTCATTTCCTACGGGAGAATTTCCGTAGGAGATTCTCCCTTATTTTAGAGAATCAACCATGAAAACCATAGAACAATCTTTAATTTATAGAGGTCATCATATTGACATTTATCGCTTATCTTGAGCAACGGATGCTGACGTTAGACGATATTCTATTTCTACCGATCTTTATGAGAGAAGAGGGGGATAAAATCGGTCTTTCTACTTTGCCGAGTAAGGAATATCGTCCGTTTGGCTTTATCTATATGACACAAGATGAAATTAAAGAGGAATTTTATACCATAAGCGTTCAGCCAGTTGTCATACCGATTATCTATAACCGTTTTGACGATGAGCTGGAAACACTTGAGCAATGGCTCAACAAGGAAGTGTATAAATTCCATATCAGTGAGCTAGATGAATCTCTGGGTGGATTTTATGGACGCGACCATGAAGCAAATTGCTTGCTTGATGAGGCTAAAAGCATTATCGATTGGAAAACCAATCCTAAATATTCATAAATTTATTTAAATTTACTTTTCCCAATGGGAGCTATCCCATTGGGATAGCTCTTTTTTATTTATAAAGAGAGTTAATGATGAAAAATCAAAATATTATCTTATCTAAAACCTTGAAAGGGCAAAAAAACAGAAAATATACTGTCAATATTCATCAAATGAATATTGATAAAGTCAAACCTCCGCATAAGTGTAAAAATGCGAGAAGTTTTGGCATCATTTTTAGTTCTGACTACCCTTATTTGGAACAGTTAAAAACCGACTTTCCAAAGCTATCGTTACTTGAAGCACAAAAAATCGAAGATGAACGCGTCTATGATGAAGCATTAGACTCAAAGGTGTTTTATCACCTAACAGAAAATGGACAAATCGAGCTTAGTTTGCAATATAGAGGTTTCTTAGAAACCCCACATGATGGCTTTCTTGGTTATCTCGTTGGTTGTGAATTTAGAGACCAAGCAGAACTCGAGCTAAATGAAATGAGCCATTTTTTAAATCATCAGGTTTATTCTTATTCCATACCTGGTTTAAAAATTAAAAGCCCAGCGCTTTTCTGCGATAAAACAGAAATAGATATGCTGCTTAATATGGCTCAAGCAGAAATTGATGAGTATCAGAGAATGTTCGCTTTGGCACGAGATGTCGTCTCTGACTTATCAATAGTCATTAAAACAACGGGCGATGGTGGGTTTCATTTTCGTAAACGCGATATGCGCCTTTTATCGCTGGCTTGTGATGTCATCAATCAGTTATTGCGCTTACAACGCAATTAGTATTTTTATTCTGTAACAGTAATCCTCCGACAATGTCGGGGGATTTTTTTATAGATAGTCTGGAACATATCTACAAGACTAAGCAAAATCATAACTAGCATATTCCAAAAATCAAACCGTTTTGTTTTTCATTATCAAATATATTCGATAAGAAAAAACTTTGCCTCTCGTTTATTGTCCACAAAAATACTTGCTTCTTATTTTGAGACCTTTGCAAAACCTCGTAAAATAGAAAAAATCCAATTTTTTGAATTTTTAAAATATATTAAAATCATATAATTATCTTTTCTACTATTGGTAAAAATTCGCGTAAAACGAAGTTTTGCAAAGGTCTCATTTTTTTACGAAAAATGATAGTCAAATACATAGCTCACTTCTTCCAGTGCTGCGACTAAATCATAGAAGACATCAACATCACAATCACTTTAATGTGTCAGGTTAAAGCAATGCTACTTCATCACTAAAAGCATAGTTTAATTCATCATTTTCTACATTGAACAACTCATCCTCAAGGATAATACGTTTTCGTTTTATTGCGGCTTGAATTCTAGCAAGCACTTTAGGCTCTTCTTCCGATAGAAATATCTTTTTATTAGCTTGTTTTTGATATAAAAACTGTAACATATCCGCTCGTATTTCAAGTCGATGAAACTTCATCACATCGTTAATGTGTTGGTGAAATTCAGAAGCACAATATCTATTCCAATTATCATAGAGTGCAACCCAAGGCAGGATTTGGCACTGATTTTCTTCTAGTGCCTGAACATTTAGCAGCTGTATTTTGTCAGGATAAAATCTTGAAAGCATTATTGCCGTATCTTGGGTGGATAAGTCTGATGACATTGGTGGATCAGCAGGAATATATTTTGAGTGCAAGAGCTGCAAATATGCTACTGCACAATTGACATCATGAAGACGTCAACGACGTTTGTATTGCTTGTGTACTTTTTAGTAATCTAGATAATTCACGATAATCTATTAGAAAAATATTATCTTGCTTTTTCATGAAAGAGCTCTCCAAAAAATTCTTAATAGATTGATTTAGACAGTCTCAATCATTTCTAGGTGAGTTAATGCAAATCCACCTCTCCGTCCTTCAAGTAAAACTACTACTGTATGCTCGCCTTGAATAAAAGCCTTGCTTCTAGTTTTTGTTTTATAGGGATTATTTTTGCTGCCAATTAGTAAATGGGGATAATAAATACATGGACTACCAATGGGGTATCTTTCGTTAAAATCGTCTACAAGTTTTTGTAAGTGGTTTTCTGTACTTTCTGTTAATAGCTTGGCATATTTGTTTATTGCATATTCTTGCATTGATAATTCTTCACGATAGCCGTCTATTCTATCTTCCGATACCCCTTCGTTTATGATAGCTAGGGTAGCGTCATAATCAATACACGCATCAACCAATGCTTTGAATTCTTGAGATGGTTCTTTCATAGTATTTTCCTTATGTATTCTGATGGAATTGAGACCATTTATGTCTCGCTCAGTATGTTTACAGTTAAAAAATAGGTATTCTTTGCTTCTATGAGCGTTTTTATTTCAAGTTCAGATAATTCTTCTCCAGTATGTGCCTTACGAATAAGGCATCCTAAATTTTTCTCTGGATAAAGCAGGGTTAGACTTTTGGTTAATCGCTCAGGAAAAGTGCAGAGGTAGTTTTTTCCTTCATATTGAAAGATTCTATGCCTACAATATGGTACGACTATCTGATTGTTTTTAGCGCTTATGACTGCTGACATGAATTCATTTTCTCCATCTCTTCATTGATGCAATATCATGTAGGCTATTCCTCATTCAATCAGTAACTTAATGGGTATTTTGATGAAATTGCGGAATGCCATTCACATCTTGCTCGGTATGTTTGCAGTCCGGGTAATTGCTGCACCCCCAAAACTTTCCTTTTTTGCCCTGTCTCAGTTTTAAAATTCCCCCACAAGCACCACATTTATAGCTTTTGCCATGTTGTCCTTGTCCACATTCAGGACAAGGATAAGTAGGCTCATTGCTCGACATTGCCGTGATACTGTTATCTGCTTCAAAAGTCTCCAATTGCTCGTCGAGCAGACGGTCATACTGTCCAACCGATTGCGCATAGTCTGCACGTCCCTGTGCAATAGCATCCAAGCTATCTTCCATATTTCGCGTATAAGCGACTTCCATAAACGAAAATCGGTTTTTTAAGGCTTCAACGATGGCTTTCCCCAATTCGGTGGGTTCAAACCTGCGTTTAACCAGTCGCACATAATCTCTTTTGAGAATCACACTGATAATAGAGGCATAAGTTGCAGGTCTGCCGATGCCTTCGCGCTCTAGCGCTTTGACTAAAGATACTTCGCTATATCTTGCTGGTGGTTTGGTTTCTAATGCGAGTATTTCAGCATTCTCAGGCGTGAGAGTAGTTCCCTCATAAAGCAACGGTACTAACTGCTGTGCCTCATCTTTATCCTCGTTGGTGTAATCATCTGACATCATGATCATCCAACCTTTGTAAATTACCTCTCTACCCGTAGCGGTAAATTTGGCTGGGATCGTTTGCGGATTAGGGACATTGGTAAAAGTGATTGCCTGTGGCGTTGCTAAACAGACGCTGCGCACTTTAAAAACAGCGGAGCGCATCTGACACGCGACTGCTGTCCGCCAAATGAGCTGATACAGCTTATCTGCATTAACATCGTCTGTATTTGCTTCTCGCGTTTCAAAGTGGGTCGGACGAATCGCTTCATGCGCTTCCTGAGCATCCTCTTTTGCTTTCCAAGTATGTGGTTTATCAGGGATATGCTCTTGCTATCCTTTGCTGTGCAAAAACGCCCAAACAGCTTCAATACCGTCTTGAGAGAGATTAGGGTTATCTGTCCGATGATAAGTAATTAAACCCGCTTCAAAAAGCGTTTGTGCTGCCTTCATCGTATCATTCACGGACATTTTTAACCGATTAGCAGCTGCCTGTTGCAGGGTAGAGGTAATCAGTGGTGCAGGGGGCTTCCTCGCCTGTTGTTTTTCTTCAAATGATTCAATAATAACCAATTCTCTTGCCGCATCAATTACCTGTTGTGCTACACCTCTATCGGTAATGTATGGCATCTCCTCAGTCACTAATGATTTAGTCTCCCACTTAGCAGACCAAGTGCTTCCATCGGAGAAACCTTTGTCGTCAGTGAGCGGTAAATCTAAGCGCACCCCGAAATGATTGGTTTTAACAAAAGATCGAATCGCTTGCTCACGCTCAACGACTAAGCGCAGAGCAACAGACTGCACACGTCCTGCAGATAATCCACGCTGTCCCAGTTTATTGCCTAAGACAGGCGAAACCTTATAGCCGAATAAACGATCTAATACCCGACGACCTTGTTGTGCCAAGAACAATCGGTAATCGACCTGACGGGGAGATTTAAGTGCTTTTTCAACCGCAGAGGGAGTGATTTCATTAAAAGTGACTCGCGCGTAGAGCGTTTATCTTTTCCTAACACCTGTTGCAGATGCCAAGCGATTGCTTCACCTTCTCGATCAGGGTCAGTTGCCAGATAAATCGTATTTGCTCCCTGTGCCAGTTTTTTTAACCTAGCGATAGTAGGTCCGCTACGTTCACCCGTTACATATTTTGGCCAATACTCTGGAGCAGTCACACCAATTTCGTTTTTAGGTAGATCGCGGATATGTCCAACGGATGCGGCAACTTCCCAACCTTGTCCTAAAAAACCTGCAATTTTCTTTGCTTTTGAGGGCGATTCAACGATAAGTAAGTTCATCATTGCCCCTCTTTTGAAGTATTACTTGTTTTTGCATACTGAAATGCCATGTATTTTTTGATTGAATCTATCAGAGGTTTTTAAGTCTAAATCAAGCGTTTTCAGTAAAGGTAAAGTACAAGGTATAATCAGTAGCAAAGCACTCATTAATGATAAATTTAATTCACCCTCTTGTTTCAATTGAAAGAAAGCAAGAATTAAAAATAAAAAGCCTACTAATATAGTAAATAGAGAAGAAATTATCAGTGTTATGCTTCTTATGGTTATGATGATATTCAAACGTTTTACTTGTTTTAAAAAAAATTCAATTTTTTCAATCTTTTTAGTTTCTTCTGTAAATTCTAAGCCTTTTCCTTCTTCCAACAAATCATCTATGTAGTTCTCAAATTTTTGATAACTTAAAAATATAGGGGTTTTCATAGAATTCAGCCTTTGATGGTATGTGAATAATTATTAGCGAGATCAGTTAAAGGCTGAATTTTCTCAATAATAAGTTCGTATCTTTCAAAACAGTTATTTAGGTAATATCTCAATAAAACACCACAGGGTAACGGTAGAAAAAATATAGGCTTTTGGACAAAAAATAAGGCTATAGATTGACTTTCCTCCCCATTACGAATGGTATTCGCTTTATCTAGAAGATATTGAGCAAAAGAAAAAAATAGATACACCATAAGTAATAAGAGGCAAATAGAGCCTATTCGATAAGACCATGTTAATATTCTAATTTTGACGATTAGTATGTATTGCAAAAAGTTTAAATCATTTAGAAAATTATCAATTTCTTCAGATTTTTTTGACCACTCAATTTTTTTCGCGCGTAACAATAAGCTATTTGTAAATATCTCTAGTATCTGATAGCTAGAAAAAATACTAATTTTCATCACACATTCTCAATTCAACTCTTTAATGGCTTGTTCAATTGCTTTCAAAATCGCTTCAGCTTGTTCTTGAGAATGATTTCCACGATCCCAAATGACAAAGGTATTTCTACCTTCTTTTCGTATTGTGATATCTTCTTTGTCATGGTCTGGGTGAGTACAAATGAATTCAAAAGTCCCTGCAATATAGATTGGACCAATACACCATTTATCTCCGATTTGTTGTTGAGCCTTATTTGTAATCGCTACTAAAGATTGCTCAAACGCATCATATATGTTTGTAAATTTTGTCATAAATTACTCTTACATTTAAATGGTTCTATTTGAAATATTCTCTGAAATACGTTGTTTTGTCCCGATTGGTTCACTCAAAAAACGACGATAAAATTCGGCTATCTCAATGCAATATGGCGTTTCAGGAATTTCAATTGGAATAATGCAAATATCTTGTAGGCTTTCTTTAGAAATGAGAGGATTATTCGCTAATTTTCTGTATTCCGATTCGGTTATAGCCAAATCAGCTAAAAACGGAACTTTCTATAAACCCTACCTAGCTACTTCTAGCGGTAAGGTAATGTTTATAAAACGTCCTGTTTTTTAGTTGATTTGACTATAGATATTTCATCTGCTCATCTCTCAATTTTTATTTTCGGAAGAAGAAAGAATAGGAACGACATTATTTGGTAGCATAGTAGAAGGTAATTTTCCATCCCAGCGCTCAACTTGCATTAAGTGAATAATGTCTGAATTTTGTTTTAAAGCATCTGCTTTTTGAGTAATCGCTTTAGCCTCTGCATCGGCTCGTAAAGTAATGGCTTTAGCCTCACCTTCAGCAGCTTTTACTCGTGCATCTGCGGATGCCTTTGCTCGAGTAACAGCAATTTCAGCTTCAACCTTTTCTCGTTCAAGATTTTGTTTATAGCGCTCAACTTCTACTTCTGCTTTCATTCGATCTTCAATCGTTTGTTCATAAGCATCGCTAAAATCAATATTTTCAATTTGAACACTATGGATTTTTAAATAAGAGTAGGGACTTAAAGCCCGAGTAACCGCTTCCTGAACATCATGATTTAGCTGTTCTCTTGTTTGAACCGCTTTCAAGGCCGTATATTGTCCAAATACTGTTTTTATTTCTTGTCGGGTTAATGGCACAATAACGCGTTGATAAGCATCTTCTAAATTGCCAAATTGGCTATAAAGTTTATCTACCCCTGTATCCGCAACAGATAGGGTAACTGATACATTAATTTCCGCAGGTTGCTGATCGGATGAATACGCTAAAACTTTATCTAATGTCCCAGTGGTTGTTCGCACGGGGATTTTAATGACCTTATTGACAAATGGCAGTTTAAAATGAAGACCTGGTTCAGCAATTTCTTTGACTTGACCATAACTGAGAACGACTCCGCGTTCACCTTGGTCAATGGTATAGACAGTTCCACCTGTAAAAGATAAAACTATCAGACCTACAACTGAAAAAGAAATAACGCTTGGGAGAAATTTATTCATTTTATTTTCTCCATCGAACCTTTTTTCCATACTGACTCAGCACTCTCTAGTAGGCGATCAATGGCATCGCATCGAATACTGTCATAGTCATTAACGATAACGCAGCTTTCTGCGACGATATCCGCAAGTAAATCTTCAGCCTCTGAATAGAGTGGGGCATCTTGTAGATCTTCTAGTTTTAGTTTGCTGTCAGATCATGTCAGATACACGCACGGCTTAAAATGGCTCTCAAAAACAATTTCGCCATCTTCTTTTTCAAGTTTTAAGTACAGAATTTCTGAATCTTGTTCACCAATTGAGGGGATTTCTGCGGTTAAGTATAATTTGTTTTTGGTAGCCATTTTATTCTCCAGTTTTTTGTCAATAATATAAATTTGATTCGAAAGTTTCTTCTTATAATCAAATTATTAGTAGGAAAATACATACCATTTATTCTGGCACCACAGGAGTATAGTCAAATCACTTATAATCCAATCTATCCAAAGCAGATATAAAGAACAACTTGTAGTAGAATTATCAAAAACAAACTGAGCATATCCTATGACCTACTGCCGCCAATTCCGACAGAAAATTCTTAACGATATTGCTAATGGAGAAACTTGGCACGCTGTTGCAAAGCGCTACAAGATCAGCAAATTCACCGTTTATAGCTGGATTAAAAA
>NZ_LWHB01000171.1 GCF_001889065.1 Suttonella ornithocola
TCGGAATTGGCTGCAGTAGGTCATAGGATATGCTCAGTTTGTTTTTGATAATTCTACTATAAGTCGTTCTTTATATCTGCTTTGGATAGATTGGATTATAAGTGATTTGACTATAACCAATCAAAAAATAGTTTTATAATTTTTTCTGGGTCGTCTTGGGTATCATTATTTTCATTTTTTTGTGTAGTTGCTTCTTTTACTGTTTCAGTTTCTGACCCAACATTGTTTTCTGTTTCAGATATGCCATTTGGTGTTTCCTTTTCTGTTTCAGTTTCCAGTGGACTATTTTCAGATTCAAAAGAGCTTGAAATTTTATCTGATTGATTTTCTGTATTTTTTACTGTTTCAGGTTTATAAACTACATTATCTGTTACAGTTTCTTGTGTTAATTGTTTTTTATCAATTTCAACAATTTGCTCTTTTAAAGGTGTAGGAAGAGTATTAATAGTAAATATTTTATTTATTTGAAATTTTAAGCAAGTAAAATTCTGATCGAATTTAGCTTCTGCAATTTTTACGTTTATATTAAAGATAGCTTCTTGATTAGAAGTACTTTCGCAAAATCCTTGTTGTTGTAGCTCATCAAATATTCTATTGTTGTCAGTGGGAATATCCTTAGCTCCGAGCATCTGCATTTTTTCTCTTACGCGTTCAACTAATGATTTTGATACAGCGTAAACAAATTTATTATCTGAAGTAAATAAAACTGCCCCAGGTCTATTAATTGGAAGTGCTTTTTCGTTAATCAGTAGACGAATTGTTCGCATAAGACGTTCGCCAAAGTTTTCTAGATTTGCCCCAGTGAATTTACGACCATGCTCCATAGGCGCTATTTTGAGATCTTCGGCTGTAGATAGACTATCTGCAATCTTAATGATATCTCCGATGCTTCCCCAGTTATCAGCATCATTGTTAATATATCCAAGCACTTCGCTAAAAATTGTAAGCTCACTAGATAAATACCCAATTGCGATTAGATCAAAAAGATAATTAATAAAAGCAATCCCTAATTTCTCATGGAGCTTAAAGTAACGAGTTGGTTTAAAAGTAATTTTATAATTTTTAATTGATTGTTCAACGAGAGTACCAGCTAGGGGAGAAATGACTTTTCCTGAGTCAGTATCAACATAATCAACCATTGTTACAGCTTTCCCGATATCATGTAGTAATGCTGCTACAAAAACCGCAAAAGTCCATAAGTTTTTTTGCGCTTCAATGATTTCTGGCTCAGATGCTAAGGGAAGCGTATATTTCATGCGCTCATTAATTGCATACTCAACGACACAAAGGGTATGGACAATTAGTCCTCCTAAGAAGGCATGATGATATGCTTGTGAAGCAGGAATTAATTGTGCTAATTCGCAAAATTTTTCGATAGGTTGTAAATACATTGACTCAAAGCGATTTGAATCAATTGCTACTTTCCGACGAATAGAACGAATCCTATTATGCAAAGATAACTTATTGATAAGCTGCTCTGCCGTAAAGACTGGTAGTTTATTATGGTTTAAAGTACTTAAATCCTCATTAGGTGTAAATTTCCTATCTGAGAATATTTTTTTAAATGCGTTCAACATGATTGGTCTAGCCAAGCCAAAACTATCTCTGTTGTCGGGTAGGGCTCATTAGTAAAGTATATTTCACAATCATTGATTCTATTGACAAAATCTGAGAAGCATTCATCAAGAGGATTCCAAACATGCTGTTTACGATTTTTTGATACTGCGCGAAGTTTGAAGCATTCTAGTTCTGTAATAAAACGGCGAAATGCTCTCATATATTTAGCATCATTAGCATCTAATAGGCATTCATCAATTTTATCTAGAAAATCTTCTATCGATTGTAAAGGATCAACACTGTTTGATTTGTCTAAAAAAGTTTCAAGTGCTGGGTCAGTAAAAATTTGATGTAATTGTTTTATTTTATCGTTGTAGTTTTCTCTTATTTTATCAACAGGATGAGTTTTCTGCTGTTGTATCATTTCCTTTCCTTTCCTTTTCTTTACCTTTAATTAGCCATTTTCTTTATTTGCCCTTGTTCCTTAAGCTGCTTCATTTATGAAGCAGCTTTCCTTTTGGGTAAGCCCCTTGTCCCTTTCAAGCTCCTTTTTCCCCTTACTCGAAAGAGAGCGGCACGTTCTCTTTCGAGTGTCTTTATACCTTTATATGGTTAATGATTGATTAACTTGTCGGATGACATTGCATCAAAACGAAGCCCGCATTTTGCTGATAGAGATAGCGATCCCTCTCATATTGTTACTGTTAATACATCTCAGGACTGCTGATGCAAATGCAAAAAATATTAGTTGGATTTATTGGCTTTGTAGTTATAGCTAGTAGCGTCGAAGCAAAAGATTTATATGGCAAGGGTTATACAATTATTTCAGAATCAAAAAGCAGTGATGATTTACAAGTAATTGTTTATAAGAACTTAAATAATGGAACAGTTAAAGCTGCTCTAGAAGAATTATTACTTGGAACAGGTTGGAAATTAGCAGATGAGTATGCAGCTGATCCAATGATTTTTAAGCTATACAATCAATCTTTACCAGAACAAAAACAGCATCTCGGTCCAATTCAATTAAATGATGCGCTCGTTTGGATTGGCGGTAACGCATGGCAACTTATTGTTGATCCAGTCAACAAACTAATTTCTTACGAAGTTAAAGCGCCTTATCGGCAAACTCGAAAGTATATTCAACCAAATAATGCACAAAGTGAAGCGGTTACTATCGAAGATATTAACGTCGATATAGTAGAGACAGCTCCTCGTCAAAAGTTTACTCCTACGCAGAAATCAGAGCCAACTATTGTGATGATAACTCCTGATATCAAACCAATAAAAAATTCTGATCTTCTGCGTATTTCTATCCCTGCAAAAACATCTGAACAGAATGGACAAGTCATGAGCTGGTCTAATCTTACTTATAAAAGCAAAGAGGGAACAAAATGAAATTCTGCGTTCTATTAATGATTTTAGGATTAATGGGTTGTAGCCATTTCTCAATTTCAGAAAAAACGAATAAATCTAATATTGAACATTGTCAATATCCGCAAAGAGATTTGACTACTCAATGGAATGAAAGGCTTTATTGGTGTGATGGAAATGGAGGCTCAAAATGAAAAAGTCTCTTTTAATTATCGTAGCGATTATTTCTTCTTCATTACATGCACAAACAGTTAGTTATACGACTATAAATGATAAGAAATCATTTCAAAAACACTGGAAGCTATCAGATGATGAAGTAAAGCGATATATAGACTTTATGGATATTGAAGGGCGTTATCGTTATAGCAATTTAACGCCTTATGAAGTCTTATCTCTTTCAGCTCCTAATGAAGAAACGATGCGTTATTACGCAAAAAAAGCTGCTATAGATGAAATGAATGCGGTTAAAAAGCAAATCCAATTTGCTGTAATGGTTACTGAAGAAAAAACCATCCTGTGGAATGAAGCGGAAGAAAAATTAGAGAAAAAAAGGGAGGAAGAAGCTCAAAAAGCAGCTGAGGAACTTGCGCTAAATAGAAAAATAGAAGAGGCTCAAAAGCAAGCAGCTGAGCTTGAAAAAGAAGCCAAAAAATCTTCTTCTCAACAAAAATGAAACGGGTTACTTGCTTATTACTCTGTCTGATATTAGTTGGTTGCTTTGATGATAAGCAATCTAGCGATAAACGTGCGTCAAATTCTTTAACTGGGTCAGATGGTAATAGAAACCAAGCACAACAGAGTGAAGTGGTAGATATCGAAACGGATAATACTGAAATTTATGATGATAATGCTGGAACAGTTTCAGGCGGAAGTATCATAATATCGGAGGGAGATTGGTCTCCACCTCCAAATCTTAATAAAGCACGTCCTAATGTCTTTAATAAATATGTAGCTGCTAAAAGAAAAGCACTTGCTCCAATGATTAATAGAGTAGCTAAAAGGGAGGGTGTTCCTGCACTTATGCTTCATGCTTTGATTACTCAAGAAAGTAAATATCAAAAGCATGCTCGCTCAAATGTGGGAGCACAAGGAATGGTTCAAATTATGCCTGAAACATTCAAAATCTTACAAAGAAATGGGCTTAAATGTAGTGACCCTTATCATGATGAATGTAATGTCAATGGCGCAGCTATATATATCAAAATTATCCATAAAAAAGTTCAACAAAATAATATTGCCCATGTTCAAACAATAGCATCTGCTTATAACGCAGGAGAAGGAACAGCTTTATCTTATTTGAAAGGTTATAAATTAAAAGGTAAAAATCCATTAGGCAGAAAATTGCCACACGGGGTTCCTAATATAACTTTCGGTAAAGGGCAAACATATGATTATGCTCAAATGGTTGCGGCTTACTGGATTTTATATAAACAAAATCCTGAATTAATTGGATTATCAAAATCCATATCTTATCCATCTACAGAAGCTGATAGGCGTGATCTATTAAAGGCGGGTGGTTAAATGAAAACCATCTCTGTAGTCGCTTGTTGTATGGGAATAAATCTTTTAGCAAACGCTTCAACCTTACCTAATTATTTTATTCAAATCGCTAACAAAGTTGGAATTAGCCCACAATCAATTTCCGAACAGGCGCAATTTCTTGACGATATAGTGCAATCATCTAAAACCCAACCCAATCCAAAGCAGATAAAAGCATAAAGTATCAATACAATCCATCCGCCATTCTTTGCGGATTTGCTTAATCCAAGCCCACATCTTTTCAATGGATTTAAGTCTGGACTATAAGGGGATGAACCAAACTATCTCATGCCCATGCTACTTCAATGATTGCTTGAAT
>NZ_LWHB01000172.1 GCF_001889065.1 Suttonella ornithocola
AATTGTCATGGACAATGCCGCTTTTCATAAACGCAGTGATATTCAAGCAATCATTGAAGAGCATGGGCATGAGATAGTTTGGTTACCCCCTTATAGTCCAGACTTAAATCCTATTGAAAAGATGTGGGCTTGGATTAAGCAAATACGCAAAGAATGGCGGATGGATTGTATTGATACTTTATGCTTTTATCTGCTTTGGATTGGGTTGGGCTTTAGATGATTGCACTATAACATGAATGGGTCCAATCGGAATAAAGGCAATCGGAACACCACGTCGATATAAATCACAGCGGTG
Source organism: Suttonella ornithocola (assembly GCF_001889065.1). Lineage (GTDB taxonomy): Bacteria > Pseudomonadota > Gammaproteobacteria > Cardiobacteriales > Cardiobacteriaceae > Suttonella_A > Suttonella_A ornithocola. The sequence continues at coordinate 296 of NZ_LWHB01000172.1, forward strand.
GTTTGTCCACAAATTCCAGGCATATCTATCTTTGGACTCTGTTTCAGTCCCTGTATTCGCTATATTGACATGGCAATTTTTCTTAGGTTGCGGATAAACTTTTGACCACACGACGCGTTTCATTTTGTAATCAGGTTCACGGTATAAACGTCCCATACCGCCTTCAGCTAAGACTTGTTTCGACCGAACAGCGACTACAGCAGCAACTTTTTGTGCTTCTTGATGGTTAACGGCACCATCTCGTGGATAGATATGCCCCCATTGTTCACCACCTGTCCCAACAATATCAGTAGATAAAGGATTAAGAATGACATCAGAATGCTCACTGTCTGTCACAGGGTAACCAAGACGCCATAAATAACTATCAACGCCTGATAGGTAAAATGGTTGAAATGCTGAGGCATAGACAGGACAGAAAGGAGAGTCTCCAGTCCGACCTTGCATTGATGAAACCGCTGAATCAATCTGTCTGACAATTTGTTTAATACTTTGCACAACAGGTGAATTTGCCATGACTTGCATCGTCATATCGTAATTCATGGCATTATCAAAACTGTCTGACCATCCTGCTTTTCCATTGCCTTTTTTAAAACCCTCTAAATAATCTTGCGCATCAGTCGAGGAGAGTTCCGCAGCTTTAGAGACTTCTTTACCTGCCATTCGTAAACCATTCCAGGTAAATGCGTCAATAAACATCGCAGCTGGATTGCCAATGACGGTTGATTCAGAAAATTGTCCTGCCTGATAGTCTCCCCAATCTTTATGTTGATAACGTCCCCCACCAATATCGGCATTAAGACTTCCAACCGTTTTACCTACAACATTCGCAAAGCCTTTTTGTGCGATAGGTTTTAATGCTGCCCCAAAAGTTTTTTGAAACTCAAGGTATGGCATATCATCTAGTTCCTTATGGCTCATAGATAATAAGTCTGGCGAGAAGTGAGAAACATTAGGCGTCCAAAAATAATAGACGCCCCAAGGGGTATAGATCGCTCTTAATGTTATTCCGTGTATCGTATATTCTAGGCAGCTTTCAATTTGCTCGAGTGACGTTTCTGCCACAGAGGCAGAAGTGAGCGGACCGCTCTCTTCTGCTAAAGCAGGCAATATGGTTAGCGCAATAGAAGCAACGAGCGTCTTATAAAGTGTATTTCTTTTTTCAATCTTCATAAATCTACTCCTTAGAAAGGAAGATTGTCATCAAAATCATAAGCTGTTGACGTTTCTTGTTCTTGAGGCGCTTGAGGCTGAATTTGATGCTGTTGAACTTGTGCTGATTGATGCTGTGATTGTGGCGCTTGAGATTGCGGTGACTGAGTGTGTGCATGAGGAGAAGGTTGTGGTTGTGTGGGTATTTGAGATTTTGTCTGAGCTTGAGGTTGCTCTTGAGGAGCGTCTTGCGGTGATTTTCTTGGCGGTAAAATTCCCATTGCTACGGTTCTGGCAATGACTTTTAAGCGTTGCTTTTGTTCACCTGTTTCCTTATCTACCCAGCTATCCATTCTTAGATCGCCGAGAACGACGACAGGAGAACCTTTCGTCAACATTTTACTGGCTTCTTCTGCACCAGCATTGAACCATACTACATCCATCCAAAAACCGCCCTTATCTTCATAGGGTTGATTGGGGTTATTAGACTTAACCCAGTGCGACTGATAGACAGAAAAACTTAGATAAGGTTTTTTATCTTGCGTATAAGCAAGTGCTGGAACGCCCCCAAATTCCCTTTTAGTTCGATAGTTGCACCCATAATAATCTCCTTGATAAGTGATAAAAATAATTTAGAAAAATAACTTGTTGATTAAATAAAAATGAATTTACTATTTTGCCTGTGTATTTGCTTCTTGTTCCTGCATCAGCTCTAATGCTTTTTGCACATCAGCATTGGCTTCTGTCTCAGTATCATTAGGTTGATCCTTTTCTGTTTCAGTAGGATGAGGATTGACTTGCCACGCCTTGCTGCCTTCTACTACTGCTGGAATTTTGTTAATACCCAACTCATCGAGCAAATGGTACATATGACTTCTTGGCTCAGGGATAATCCCAATGTTTAAAGCTATCTTCTGTTCTTTCAGGAATTCTCTTAATTCCTCTAATCCACTTTGACTACCTAAGTACATGATGTAAGTTCTAGCGAGTGCATACCTGTTTTCGACCAACCAGCTTCTTGACAATGCAGAACCATCAATGAGAGCGATACGTCCTAACCAATAACCATTTTTTTGCTCAACATCCATCTGCTCAAACTTGGAAGTATTAACATTAGAATTAGTTTGAGCTGCCACAGGCGTTATCACTGAACTAAAAATAGCTCCTAAAAAAGCAGATTGAATTACAGTTCTTATTTTCATTTGTGTCCCTCGTACGATTAAGAAAAGTTTTGAATTAAGGTTTCTAACTCACTGATAGCCATTCGTATGGTTCGAGCTTGCGAGTTCAGCAATAAACGTTGATTTTCAACCTTGAGTAATTCATCTAATAAAGGCGATTTCCCTAAAGTTGAAAAAATGGCATTGATAAACTCATGATTTGGCATATTCGTATCTCTTCTAATAGCATTCAGCGGAAGCATGACAAACAGCCGATTAGAGTTTCCTTTTTGTGTTGGTTGACGATAACGGATATACCACCGTAGCTGATTGTGTTGAACGTGGGTGTTAATGGTTTGCCAAAGATGCAAGGCAATATTAATTTCTAGCTCACGGCCAAATTGACGCGTATCAAAATTTTGTTTAAGCGCCAGCATGGTATCTTCAACTTCTTTAATGGCAGATTGATAACTGTGTAAATCAGCAATTAATAATTTTTTGTTAGAAACGCGCTCCCTTACCCTTACCTTTAAAGGAAAAAAAACGCGTGTATCAGCCAATTCAATACCACTCATATCAGCTTCCGTAATACAGTCATTTTTAAATCATCTTGGGTTGACGTTCGCCTAATAAAATGTCTTCAGGCAACATCCCCATCCGATGCTCGGCAGCTAAAGCAGTGGCGGTCTGTTGTTGCACCGCATCTTTACCAACATAACTCCACTCTGATGGTAAGCGAAACAAACGACGCAAAGGCGTTCCCAACTGCTCTTCAATGCCCATAAACTGTTCATGAGTAATAAACTGCTGTATCTCATAACTTTGCAAAAGACGAAGAATACGATCGTAATGGCTAAGTAATTCAGCAAAGTGAAAGGCATACACCACTCTAAAATCTAGCGGAACGATAGAAGGGCGTTTAGATGTGAATGGCATTAAAGAAATTGTAGTAGCATGATTAACCAATGCCTGTGCTTCTTGCTCAACAGATTTAACCTTTTGGCGGATTTTTTGGAGAAGTTCTTCAACTTGGATGAGATACCATGCGGCATATGGACAGCCCGTAGCATATCCCTGAACGAGTAAGCGCAAATCAGCAGCCGCTTGGAATAAGCCAACAATATATCCGTTATCACCTGAACGCTTACGTCCAAGAAGAAAGCCGTAGGCTCTACGCGTATGATATTCGACACTCCCAGTTACTGGTCCAAACGAAGGACGACTAACCACATGACGAGCTGGCACAGCCTCATTGACTTGTGCTTTAGCCACGCGAATGACTTCGACTTTTCGTTTTTCATCTAAAAGTTCCTGGCGCAATTCCTGACGTTCTTCCTCTGTATCAGCCATTGCTTCAATTTGTCGTTCCTCAGCTGTAGTAAGCGCGATGCTTTCATCATCATTGACAATTTGCTCTGCCTGACGCAGTTCTAGACTTTGTGTGGCTGCATTGATTTCATCGATCTTACTTCGCTGTCCACTAAGGTTCTTTGATTCTTGAGTATTATCTGTATCACTCATACATGGTTCTCCTGATTGATAGAATTTAAAATTGAAGAAAAAATAGAGATTGGATGCGTTTTCTCGCTGACACCCAGGGTGTAACTTTTCACGAATGGAATTTCTGAATTTTGACTTACACCAGTGGTGTAACTTTTCACGAATGGAATTTCCGAATTTGCAGTGAGACCACTGGTCTCAAAATATATAGCAGAATAAGAATTCACATCTGCGCCAAAATAGGAAACTTGTTGAATCACTGTGCCAGTCATAGTGATTTCTCTACTATCGTTAGCAGCCCTGAAATAATTGCGCGCTTGGCATCATCAAAGCTATTTACGCCAATGCGTAAGCCGTCCACATTCGTCGTTGACCCGATGGCATTGTCAAACTCAATCGGATATTTTGTCCCACTTTTTCCCTGCAACAGCATCCCAACTTTGAGTTCTATCTGTGCCAATTTTTTAGCTTCTTCAGCCTGTTTCGCTTGCTTTTTCTGCACTTTTTCAGCGTGGATTTGTTTGAGTTGTCCTGTCCAATCAAGGTAGCGACGGTATTGGTCTCCGCGATATGTCAGCATGTTTTGTGAGGCGCGATAGAGCAGGGTGGTTGTATATGCTATTGGATTGCCAATCTCGCCGTCTATCAGCGCCATTACAATCATAGCGATATCATCAGCACAAGCGCGGTATGTGAAAGTTTCCTCAGCATGATGATAATGGCCTTGCTTGATACAGCCGAGAATAGCGTGTGTGGTTTTCTTGCCGTATTTTTCCTCAAGCCTTGAGATGAGTTTGCTGATAGGGTGGTCATAGTCGTAGAGATAAGCAAAAGGGCTTTCACTTGTTTTCACAGGTGCGGTGAGTTCTTGGGATTCTATCTCGTGGTTGTTGAGAATTTTTTTCTTTCCTCCCTCCATACCTCCCTCCCTAGTATGGATGGTAGTGTTATAAATATCATTTATGATATTTATTCCTATTTGCGCAGGCGCGCGGTTATATATATATCCTCGCAAATCTCTCGTTATGCACGGCTGCATAACAGGGACTTGCTCATGCATAACACGCATATGTGTATATTTATTCACTGCAACAGAATGAGGACAGGATAAGGAACCGCTCTCCGTTTCTGTTTTTCCTAATAAATGACTAGATTCATTTTTTATCCCTGCAACAGACTTAAAAGCGGTTTCATCCGCATTAATAGCAAGCACGATGTTATATTCAAGCAATGTTTCGCTTGGTATGGCATAGAGTTCTTCTCGACAGATTTGCCGTAATCGTTGTGTCCCTTTTTTCGTGCTATCTGATAGAAACACAAGATAGTCATTATCAAGCTGTAGAATTGAGCTTAAAGATTGTTGTTCGGAATGAACGGTGATTTTTTGTTTACCACGTAAATTTTGTTTAACCTGTGGCAGTAATGTAATTAAACGTAGCGCTCGTAACACGCCTAACCTGCGACTAATAGTAGATTGTGTCGTACCTAATAATGTAGCCACTCTTGACTGGTCCAGTACCATCATCATTTTACCAAGCTGTAAATCTTTTAAGGTTAACCACAGTTGTAGTTCTTCACCTTTGAGTGCTGGATGATAAATAGGGGACTGTTTTTTCTTTATAGTAAAATCACTTAGAATCCAATCTATCCAAAGCAGATATAAAGAACAACTTGTAGTAGAATTATTGGTAGTTGTTTGAAAAGTATGCTAAACATACTCTTACAAAAAATACTTCTTTTAATATATTGATATTTAAATATTTAACTGCGATTAGATTAGATAATATTCCAGCATACTTTTCAAACCACTACCGAATTATTAAAAACAAACTGAGCATATCCTATGACCTACTGCAGCCAATTCCGACAGAAAATTCTTAACGATATTGCTAATGGAGAAACTTGGCGCGCTGTTGCAAAGCGCTACAAGATCAGCAAATTCACCGTCTATAGCTGGATTAAAAATCCCCATCCTAAAGGCTTTACTGAGCGTAAGCCCTCAAAGATTGATGATGA
>NZ_LWHB01000173.1 GCF_001889065.1 Suttonella ornithocola
GAGAAGCACTGTTACCTGAGTTACCTAAAAACAGTGTAATTGTCATGGACAATGCCGCTTTTCATAAACGCAGTGATATTCAAGCAATCATTGAAGAGCATGGGCATGAGATAGTTTGGTTACCCCCTTATAGTCCAGACTTAAATCCCATTGAAAAGATGTGGGCTTGGATTAAGCAAATACGCAAAGAATGGCGGATGGATTGTATTGATACTTTATTCTTTTATCTGCCTTGGATTGGATTGGGTTTTAGATGATTGCACTATAAAGTGCGTTCTAAATCGGTCTTTGATAGATGTTGTTATTCATGGATGAATTATTGATATAACAATAGTTAATTGAAAATATTTTATTTTTACCGATGAACCAAATTTTCACCATCGCGTTGATGAAGATGTGCAAAAACCCATCCAGAGGTGAAGGTAATCATTCCAATAATGATAAAGGTATATTGAAAAGCACGATGTAGGTTACCGTCAGCAAGCCCGCTATTGTGAAAACCATTTAGCAATAATGCCCCCAAAGCAATACCAAAGCTAATGCCTAATTGTTGGTTGACCGCCATTAAGCTATTGCCGCTTCCCGCTTGCCAATCTCTAAGGTCTGCTAGGGTTAAGGTATTCATTGCGGTAAATTGGATGGAGTTACATAAGCCCATAATAAAAAGTAAGGGTAAGAGCATCCATAAGGGAGTGTGCGCATTAGGAAGTGCTAATAGGGCGATAAGGGTGCCAATAATGCGTGTGTTATAAACCAATACTTTGCGATAACCAAAGGATTTCATCAGTGGCGCAACTAGGGATTTACCAATCATTGCAGCTACGGCAATGGGGGCTAGCATCCATCCTGAGAGGACAGCATCGTAACCAAATGCCACTTGTAGTAATAAAGGAAGTAGAAAGGGAACCGCATTCATGCCAAGCCGACTAATAATGCTGCCAGAGATTCCTAAACGGTAGGTCCGAACCTTCCATAGGTTAGGTGCATAGATAGCATCGGGTGCCCTCCGTGCGTACTGCCAATAAAGGTAAAGGCATATTCCACCAGCTACAGCACAAATGATGCCAAAAAGACGCGAAGCGGGATGCAGAATGGTTTCAACAAATAAGGTAAGTCCTGCCGCTCCACCACTAAAAAGCAAAAATCCAGCATAATCTAGGTGAACGTGTTGGGTATCTGTGGCGCGAAAGTTGGGCATCAGTTTTAAGGTCATCCATAAGCCTGCCAAGCCGATGGGAACATTGATAAGGAATATCCAATGCCAACTGGCATAATCGACTAGGTAACCGCCCACTAATGGTCCAAGCACTGGACCGAGAAGTGCAGGGGTGACGACATAGTTCATAACGGGTAGGAGGCGATCTTTGGGATAGGCGCGCATGATGACTAATCTCGGAACGGGCATTAACATTGCGCCACCCATGCCTTGGACAACTCGACCAAATACGAGCATTGATAAGCTAGGTGCAGCTGCACAAAGCAGTGAGCCAAAGATAAATAGTGCCATAGAAACGACAAAAACGCGCTGCGTTCCATAGCGATCACATAAGTAGCCAAATAAGGGCATCAGTAAGGCTAAAGTGAGTGCATAGGAGATAATAGCAGATTGCATGTTTAAGGGCGGATTGCTGTAAGTCTTCCGCCATTTTTGGAAGCGCGGTATTTAGGATGGTGGCATCCAGTAATTGCATAAATACCGCAATTGCGAGTAGGGCAGGTAGCCAACGAGAAAGAGAAGAAGGAACGGTGGTATGCATACGACTTTTCTTTTTAAGGCGTTTCTTGTTTTAACTTCCGAGTGGTTAGGTTGGTAACCGCTTGTGCTAAACTGATTTTCCCAGAAAGTAAGTGGTGAATATGCTCAACAATCGGCATACGAATATTGTGCCGGCAAGCTAGTACCCACGTATCATGCGCGGCACCTTCCCCTTCAACGACTTGTCCGATTTCAGCTTTGGCTTGTTCTGCTGTTTTGCCCTGACCTAGAGCCAGACCAAATCGTCGATTACGAGATTGGTTGTCTGTTGCGGTCAGAACCAAATCACCCATTCCAGCTAAACCAGCTAAGGTTTGTGGCGAAGCGCCTAGGGCTTCGGCTAAACGCGTGGTTTCATGTAGTCCGCGAGTAATAAGAGCGGCTCGTGTATTTGCACCACAACCTAATCCGTCAGCAATGCCAGTGGCAATAGCGATAATGTTTTTGACGGCTCCACCAATTTGTGCACCGATGATGTCGTTACTGGTATAACATAAAAAATTGGTACGATGAAAGGGGCGAGCAAAGGGTTCTGGTTGATGTCCCGTTGCTGCCGCGATAGTCACAGCAGTTGGTTGTCCGGCGGCGACTTCTTTGGCAAAACTTGGTCCAGCTAATATCGCATGCGGATGTTGTTGCCCAAAATGTTCAGTAAATACGCTGGATAAAAGTCGTCCCGTACCATGCTCAAAACCCTTAATTGCCCACAAAACAGGGGTTTTTTGAATATAAGGTGCAATTTGTGTCAAGAGCGGGGAAAAATGTTCACTCGGAACCACCATTAAGAGGAGTTCTGCATTTGTTAAGGCAGTAGGAAGGTTATCAGTGGGATAAAGGGTGTCAGGAAAAAAAAACGCCCGGCAAATAGCGGGCGTTTTCATGGTTTTGAGTGAGTTGAGCAATATGCTCAGGACGATGTCCCCATAAGCGGACAGTATGTCCACCTCTTGCCAGCTGAAGCGCAAGTGCAGTTCCCCAACTACCTGCGCCCAAAACAGCGATATTCATTATGCTTGACCACTTTGAGCGCTTTCTTGCTGCGCTTGTTGTAATTTGTGCTGATAAATGGCATCAAAGTTTACTGGTTGTAAATAAAGCGGTGGGAAGCCAGCACGGTTGATTGCGCTGCTGATAACTTCTCTTGCGTAAGGATAAAGTGTTGTTGGGCAATAGACGTTTAAGGCATGATGGAGTTGCGCAGGCTCAAGACCTTGAATTTCAAAAACGCCACTTTGTTGGACTTCGGTGAGGTAAATGCTCTTTTCAGTTTTTTCATCTTTAGCTGTCACGGTTAATCGAAGTTTGACAGCGTAATAGCCTTCTTCTTTTAATTCTTCAATTTCGTGTGTTACGCCTAAGCTGATTTCTGGAGAAAGTTCTTCTTGGAAAACGTGTGGGGCATTAGGCACTTCAACAGAAATATCATCGACATAGAGTTTACGAATTTCTAATAGGATGGCTTGTTGTTCTTGTTCGCTCATGGGTTCCTCGTTTTGTTTGATAAAAGATAATGAAATTGTATCATCTTATAAGGCTATATCGTGATTTTATAAGAAAATTGAAGCCAATCCTAATAAAACTAGAAATCCTACCACATCGGTAACGGTTGTCAGAATGACGGAACCTGCCAGTGCAGGATCGATTTTTAGTTTGTTTAAAATCAGCGGAATAATAACCCCCGATAATGCCGCGAAAAGCAGGTTAACAAAAATAGCCACAAACACGATAAGTGCAAGATTGGCTTGTCCAAACCAAACAATCGCAATTGCCGCAGTAACTAGTCCCCAAACTAAGCCACCAATAATGCTAATGAGTAGCTCGCGTAAGAGTAATGACCAAGCGTTCGCACCCTCAATTTGTCCCAATGCAATGCCTCGAATAATAATGGTGAGTGACTGTGAACCCGCAATGCCACCCATGCTAGCAACAACAGGGGAAAGGGCTGCTAATGCGACTACTTTTTCAATGGTATCACCAAAGGCATTGATGACAGAAGCTGCTGCTAAAGCGGTAATAAGGTTAACCCCCAGCCAAACGCTTCGACTAATCGCTGCTTTATGAATAGGCGCAAAGGTATCGACTTCTTCATCCATACCGGCTGTTTGCATGAGTAAGCGCTCGGATTCTTCTTGGATATAATCCACGACATCATCAACGGTTACGCGTCCAACGAGTTGTTCGTTCTCATTTAAAACGGCTGCTGAAACGAGATCATGTTCTCGGAAAAGTCGCGCAACTTGTTGTCCTGGCATATTCACGTCTAAAGCAACAAAATCTGTATTCATCACTTCACGCATGGAAAGGTTATTATCTGCGGTGAGCAAATGTGTTAGGATAACTTCCCCTTGTAGATGACCTTCTCTATCAACAACGAAAATTTTATTGGTTACATCTGGTAAGGTATCCATACGGCGAAGGTAACGAATAACGGTTTGTACTAAGGTTTCAGGACGCACAGAAATAGGGTCGGTATTCATCATCCCGCCAGCGCTATCTTCATCATATTCTAGAATTTGTGTGAGACGTTCGCGTTGGGCTTCATCAAAAGAAGCCATCAGTTTTAAGGCAACATCGTCTGGAATATCTTGTAAGAAGTCGACTAAGTCATCCTCATCCATAGAGCCAGCGGTTTGAACCAGCTCTTCATGGCTCATATCATCGACGATATCTTCTAAGACAGATTCAGAAAGATGCGCTAAAACATCCCCACCGTATTCGCTATCAACGGCTTCCCACACTTGCTCACGTTCTGTCGGTGGCAGGGACTCTAGCATCCGCGCAATTTCAGCAGGCGCAAGTTCGTTAACAATTTCGCTAACTTCTTCTAAGTCTTCTTCATGCAGCGCATCGCGCACTTGCGTTAAGGGGGTAATGTTGATTTCTTCTTCGCGTTCAGCAGGTTCAAATTCAGTCATATCGCGCCCCCGATAAAAATTGGGATATCCTAATGTTTTTTAGAAAAATTGCTAGTGTTAAAGTCAAAAGTTACTTTGTTTTTCTATGAATATCTGGTCAGAATGTAAAAAAAACGTTTGTGGTTTAAAAGTATGCGCTATGCCAGATTTGGCTTTATAGTATAAAAATTAATGTTAACCGTTAGGCTGATTCAAAGAGATATAGGAGAAATAGCGTCAATGCAATGGTGGTTTAAATATCCTGAATTAATGCGTCGTTCTTTTAATTTATGGCCGCCTTTTTGGCTAACAGGTATTAAAGTTGAAAAGGTCGCCCCCGATTATTCATATGCCCGCGTGAAATTAAAATGGCGACCATGGACAAGAAATCTAAATGGCTCGCAATTTGGCGGTAGTTTATTTTCAATGACTGACCCGATTTATACTACTTTGCTGCTTGCCCGATTAGGGATTAAGCGTTATTACGTTTGGGATCAAGCAGCAGAAATTGTTTTTAAGAAGCCGGCTTATGGTGCGGTATGGTTTGAGGCAGAAGTATCAGATGCGTTTATTGAAGACATTCGCCAACAAACCGCTAGTGGAGAAAAATATTTGCCTAAAGTGGTGAATCGATTAGTTAATAAAAATGGTGATTTAATTGCAGAGGTGAATCGTACCTTATATGTGCGTTTGCGTCCTGCTTTTCGACCTAAACAATAGAAATCATAATTCTCTATTGTTAGCTATATAAATATCATACGAACTTTAAATGAAATTATGATGTTTATTTGAAGGTTGTATTTAATATCTAGTAATTTTTTAGTTAAATTATTTTTTTAATAAGTTGATGAGTTTATTGAGATAAAGATTTTTAATATTAAATAGAAATAAAAAATATTTAATTTTATA
>NZ_LWHB01000174.1 GCF_001889065.1 Suttonella ornithocola
CCGCTTTTCATAAACGCAGTGATATTCAAGCAATCATTGAAGAGCATGGGCATGAGATAGTTTGGTTACCCCCTTATAGTCCAGACTTAAATCCATTGAAAAGATGTGGGCTTGGATTAAGCAAATACGCAAAGAATGGCGGATGGATTGTATTGATACTTTATTCTTTTATCTGCTTTGGATTGGATTGGGTTTTAGATGATTTTACTATAATATTCTTCTGCTAACTCCCGAAAGCTTGCGCCTTCTTTGAGCTTAGTCAATATCATTTGTCGATAGTCTGAGACCTTTGCAAAAAAACATAAAATAGAGAAATTTCAATTTTTTAAATTTTGAAAACATATTAAAATCATAGTGTTAATTTTTTTACTAGTTGCAAAAATTAGTATAAAACGGAATTTTGCAAAGGTCTCAGAATATAAATATTTTTCTTATTAAAATTAAATTTTCTTTCTACATTAAATATCTAAAAAAATTTATCTACGGATAATATTTTCAGTATACTTTTAAAATCTAGTGCTTAGGAAAACGTTGATTAACTTATAAACTAAAAAGCTTCATTATCTAATCAAATTAAAATCAATGAGATAAGCTTAATTGTATATAAAAAATGGAACAATCAGCCTATCCTTAATTTATCCATTACTAAAATTCTTTTCCAAAATCTACTATGTATAATCGCAAATCGCTGCTTTTTATCGCGACTGTCTTCACCTTTATTACGCTTTACCTGCCGCAACCTTTACAACCCTTACTCGCGGCAACCTATGGAAAAACACCTGCACAAGGCAGCTTGCTCACCAGCATTACTCTTTTCCCATTAGCGCTAGCACCATTACTCTACGGTTATATACTTGGAAACATTCATCCTGCCAAACTCTTAAAAATTGCGCTTATTGGTCTTGGAATAACTAACATTTTATTTGCCATCGTTACCCATTTTCCTAGCCTAATCCTGATTCGTTTTATTCAAGGGGCGCTGATTCCTATCCTAATTACCGCGATTATCAGCTTACTCTTAGAAGAGAATCCACAAGGACAACGCAGCTTATCCTTATACGTTAGCCTAACCATCTTAGGTGGATTTAGCGGACGGTTTTTAAGTACTCTTTTTGAAACCTATTTCACTTGGGAAAACTTTTCTATCCTAGTAGGGATTACCTTAACCATATTGGCTTTTTTTCTCCCTAACGCATCCACGCAAGAAAGCAATGTTTACCAACGCCCACATTGGCAAGATTTTCTCGCTATTATTAGCCATCGAACATTACTCACTATCTTACTCATTATTTATCTCAGCTTCGGCTGCTTCGTTGCCTTACTCAACTACTTACCCTTTTTCATTCGCAAAAGCGACCCTCAAGCGGGAACACTCATTACAGGCTTAATGTATTCTGGCTATATTATCGGTGCTGTTGTTTCAATCATTGCTCCTAAAATCATCGAACGCTTTCACGTCCGCCCAACCTTACTAACCGCAAACATCGCCTTTATTTCCGCATTAATATTGCTATACAGCAATAATCTATGGCTAACCTTTAGCGTTTTATTCCTATTTTGCGCTGCCTTTTTTCTCACCCACACCACCGCTATTGCTGAAATCAATCGTTGTAGCCCTTATCCCAAAGCGCTAACAAACGCTTTTTATACCAGCTTTTACTACACAGGCGCGGTTATTGGTGTATGGCTGCCGGGGCTTATCTATCAAAGCTTTGGGAAAAGCATTTTCATCACTACCTTAATTGCCACCACACTTTGTGCTACTGTTGCCATTTTTACCCTACCAAACGAATGACTAAACCTTTTGCACTGCTAGATAATGCGCGTGAGCATCGCGCTCGCTACTACACAAACTTTGTTCGTCGAGAAACCCTAACGGCTCACCAAATTGACCAACTCGATACATGCTTAGAGCGTGGCTTTTCTGAGCATCTACATTGCACCATTCGCATTCCTTACGAATTTGGGCGCGACCTAATGGCATTAGCCGATACCCAAGCACCTCTCCAACTCGACTGGTATCGAGACTGCCAGCATCTTGATAAAACCGGAATCACCGAATTTTTTGACCGACACGAACGCGTAACACCAAACATTGATACGGGCGTTTTGATTAACAAACAACTAGAAAAAGGAACAGAGCACTTTCAAGCCAGCGTCCACAAAATCCAAGAACATATTCGTGCTGGCGATGTTTATCAAATTAACCACACAGACCGTCTGCTTGCTGATTATAGTGGTGACCCTATCAAACATTACCGACAATTACGCACTCGCCAACCCGCACCCTATGCAGCGCTTATGTATCATCCAAACGATGGACATACCCTCTGCCTTTCTCCAGAGCTTTTCCTGCGAATAAAAGGACAACACCTCATTACCGAACCCATGAAAGGAACCGCGCCCTGCCCAAGAGAAAGTAGTCGCATTCCCGCTATGATTGCACTCTCTCGCGACCCCAAAAACCGTGCAGAAAATGCCATGATTGTTGACCTACTGCGCAACGACCTCAGCAAAATCTCGCGTCCATACGGAGTTAAAGTAACTCGCCCATTTCATATCGCTGCTCATGGCAGCGTTTTACAAATGACCAGCAAAATAGAAGCAGACTTATGTCATGGTGTAGGATTGGCAGATATCTTGCGTGCAACCTTTCCTTGTGGCTCCATTACTGGCGCGCCCAAACGCATGGCAATGCAACTGATTGATGAACTAGAAGAACACCGACCGCGGGGAATATATACTGGCAGCATCGGTTACATTGAGCCTTATCATGGCAATTACCAACTAACCCTTAACATCGCCATTCGCACACTGGTTATCCGTCATCAAAAAGCAACCTTAGGCGTGGGCGGCGGAATTACTATTGATAGCACCCCAGAAGAAGAAACCCAAGAAGTCCAAACCAAAGTCGCTTTCCTTAACCAAGTGCCTGACCTCAAGCTCATTGAAACCCTACGCCGTACCCCTAAAAGACGCCAATATCACGCCGAGCATATTTCAAGACTTCAACAATCTGCCAAAACCTTAAACATCCCCTTATACATAGAAAGCTTAGCTCACTATGAAAACCATCATCAACAGCACCATCCTGTTGAAACCGCACATCGCTATCGAATCGAACTCTCTGCAAAATCCCTAACCAATATCCAAAGCACACCGATTGAGCCCCTACCAAAAACCAACTATTGCATCATCCATAACCGCACCCTACCTAATCATGACCCATTAAGACGCTATAAAACCAGTCGCAGAGAACCATTTGACCTCGCGTGGCGACGCGCCGAACGTTATGGCGCATTTGATGCGCTCATTTTTAATCAAAGCGGATTTCTACTTGAGGGTGGTCGCAGCAATATCTTTTTAAAAATCGACGAACAATGGCATACCCCATCACTGGATTTAGATATCTTACCTGGCATCATGCGACAAAAAATTCTAAGCAATCCTAAGCTTCTAAAAACCAATAAAATTTATGAAAACCATCTCAATGCTGCTGACCTCCAGCGCGCAGAACAAATTATTCTTTGCAACAGCTTACGCGGTATAATCCCCGTCAACCTTATACCAACCCCAATAAATGATGATTAAAATCCTAGTAAATTAAATAATCACTAAATCCTATTTAAACAATATAAAAATATTTTGCAATGCGGCATTATTACCTTTTTTATTCTTTATTTATTCTACCTCCATCTAAGAGAATATTTTTAAACAACAATATCTATTATTTTTTAAACAAAATAAAAAATAATTATAATAGTTGCAAAGAGATATCATCTATATTTTTAACATCTCCAAATTGCTGCAATACAACAAATGCTTTCAAGCATTTGCACACGTCCATAGATAAGGTAGAATGCGCCACCATTGCCAGACAATTTACGGCGTAGCTTTCATTATATGAAAAAAATCAATTCATTAAGTCTTACATTTGCTATTGTTTTAACTTTAAGTGTTAGTTACTTCCTTTATTGGGGGTATGGATATACTGGTGCTAACTCATCCATATGGTTTATTGCCGCTGCCCTATTCGGGCTATTTATGGCGTTTAATATCGGCGGCAATGATGTTGCCAATTCCTTTGGTACCTCTGTTGGTGCTAAAACCCTTACTATTACGCAAGCATTATGTATTGCTGCTGTCTTTGAAATCTCAGGCGCCGTATTTGCTGGTGGAGAAGTTACCTCTACCATTAGAAGCGGAATTATTGATCTGAATCAATTTTCAGATGCGCTAGAGCCTATGCAATTTATTAAAGTTATGATGAGTGCGCTAATTGCTGCTGCTTTCTGGCTACTATTTGCAACCCGTAATGGACTACCTGTATCCACGACGCACTCTATTATTGGTGGCATTGTCGGTGCCGGTATAACACTTTCATTCATACTTGAAAACGTACACGCTTCTTCTGTTATACGTTGGTCAAAAATTGGAGAAATTGCGGCAAGTTGGATTATCTCTCCTTTACTTGGTGGCATAGTTGCCTACCTTTTATATGCCTTTATCAAGCGATACATACTGAATTTTAACGAACGTGCAGAAGCACATCTTCGCCGTATTCGTGAAGACAAAGACCACGTTAAAATGAAAGCCGCTTCCATTCTGCTATCAGAAATTCAACAAAGCGCTTATGGGCAAGTAATGAGTGAAAAATCTCAGCGCAAACTTTCCAAACTTGATGACCGTCAAAATAGCTTTAACCCTCATGCTGCCTTACAAATATGGGCTCCCATGCTTGCTGCCGGCGGCGCTATGATTATGGCGGCAATGCTTTTATTCAAAGGACTAAAGCATCTCAACCTTAACTTTAATAACCTTCAAAATACCTTAATTATTATCGGCATTGGAATTGCTGCATGGTTAGCCATTAGCCTTTCTTCAAAATACTTACGTCGCCAAGGTATCGGACTTACACGCTCCACCTTTGTGCTTTTTTCTTGGATGCAAGTTTTTACCGCTTGTGGATTTGCTTTTTCACACGGCTCTAACGATATTGCTAACGCCGTTGGTCCTTTTGCTGCCATCTTAGATACTTTACGCACAAATAGCATTAGCCAAGAAGCTGCTATTCCAACGACTGTTATGCTAACTTTTGGTATTGCACTCATTGCAGGACTATGGTTTATTGGAAAAAACGTTATCGCTACTGTCGGCACCAATCTCACCAAAATGCACCCTTCATCGGGATTTACTGCCGAACTTTCTGCTGCTGGCGTAGTAATGCTTGCCTCAGCACTAGGACTTCCAGTTTCTTCAACTCATATATTAGTTGGTGCTGTACTAGGTGTAGGATTAGTCAATAAAAATGCCAACTGGCGATTGATGAAGCCCATTGCGCTTGCTTGGGTCGTTACCGTACCTGCTGCTGCTGCCATCTCTGCCTTAGCTTTTATGATTACGTATTACTTATAAGCCATATAAGATTTTTACAAAATAAAAACCACTATCCCATTAAACAACAGAGAAATCACACTAAGTCCAATTTATCAAAACAATACTACTTCGTCTGCTAATATTATCAATTTTTATTATTCAAATGCGGATTAAGCGCATCTGTTTCCGCTTGGAATTGCTTTTGAGCATACACTTGCGCCATCTTTTCTAACGCCTGTCGTTGCTTATCTGCACGCTGCTGCGCACGACGTTGAGCTATCCAAAACAAACAACTACCAATGATAAAAAGTGTCAATACAAACTTCATTTCGCTATATTTGTATGATAAATCGCTAAAGGTGCCTTAGTAATACTACTCCATAAAGCCTGTGTATGCGCTTCATGTCCTCGATGAGGAATGCAAACCAAAGCTCCTGCCACAATATCTTCCGCACTTTTTTTGCTTAAGTGCAAACCATTAAGTGCCATTTGCAAAGGCGGTAAAGAAGGATTAAAAGCCGCATTTTCTAAATATGTACCAGAATATAAATAACCTAAATGATCTTTTAAACAAATCCCTGCATGACTCTCACTATAAGGCGTATAAGAACAGCAAGCCATTTTAAATGCTTCTTGCATAAGCTCATCGCCTTCTGCCAGATTTTCTAAGTCTGCTTGTGTTGAAGAAAAAATTCTCTCTTTTATTGCTAAATCTGCTGGTCCAAAACGTTCTGGCAAAAAATCAACCAAACGATTACTTCTCGATGTTGGCAAATGAATCAACAAATCTTCCGCGCCAGCCAACTCATTCATAAACTGTCGGCAATGACCACAAGGCGTATAATTCACAATGATATGTGCAATAGATTCAGCTCCTCTATGCCAAGCATGAGCAATCGCACTTTGTTCTGCATGAACAGTCTGAGCAATAGCTGCGTGAGCATACTCCTGATTAGCACCTAAATAGAAATTTCCCTGCGAATCAATGGCAATAGCACCAACCTTAAAGTGTGAAATAGGTACAACAGCAAATTGAGCTGCATCTTCTAATAAAGTTAAAGCATAATCCACTAACGTTACAGAATTTTCTCGAGCGGAAACTGGCAGGCGCTCTACTGGAATAAAGGCATCAATCATTATATGCTCCTAATCAGATAGTGTGTTTTATCATCATATCTTAAATCTTAAAATATACACAAAATGAAAACCATATTTTCTATTCTAGTGTCTGTATAGAATTCAGGAATTGAAAAAAGATAAGCGAAGTCTCACATTCATGTTTACTATAACAAAAATACAAGGCACTACTTATGGCATAAACCATGCTCAAAGATGAACATTGGCACAATGCTACTATAGCAAGGCTCCCAAAAAATGCATACAACGTTAACTCAATATCCACCTTGGGACCTTTGCAAAATTCCGTTTTATACTAATTTTTGCTACTAGTAAAAAAATCTAACGCTATGATTTTAATTTGTTTTCAAAATTTAAAAAATTGAAATTTTTCTATTTTATGTTTTTTTATAAAAGTCTCACTTTGAAAATAAAATCCTATCTCCAAGCGCTGTATGCATTTTTTTTGGGAGCCTTGCTTATATTATAAAAGTGTTGCTTGGCAACAGCAGTTAAGATTCATTTAGTAGTTGATGTTTTATGGTAATCTGGT
>NZ_LWHB01000175.1 GCF_001889065.1 Suttonella ornithocola
TGCCGCCAATTCCGACAGAAAATTCTTAACGATATTGCTAATGGAGAAACTTGGCGCGCTGTTGCAAAGCGCTACAAGATCAGCAAATTCACCGTCTATAGCTGGATTAAAAATCCCCATCCTAAAGGCTTTACTGAGCGTAAGCCCTCAAAGATTGATGATGAAGCCTTGCTTAAGGATATTGAGCAGTATCCCGATGATTACCAATGGGAAAGCGCTAGACGTTTTAATTGCTCGCAATCTAAAGGATGCTCATTGCTGATCTCCTTTATTCGCAATATATTCATCTGTTGCTAGGCGCAAAGATTCAACATCTTCAAATTCAAACGTTTTTGATACAAGAGATTCATCATGACTTTCAGAATAAAAAATTTGCAGTTTGAGAATATGTGCTGGGTTTAAATGTTCATCTAATGAATCAAAAATTCTGAGTAAGAGAAAATAAGGAAACTGTTCTGATGATTCTGTTTTTTTTCTGAGTTTAATATTAAAGTTTACTGCTAAAGTTAGATCAAATTCGCTCTCAAATTTAACATTTGCGCTAATAAAATGATGCGTTAAGTCAAGATAAATCTGTTGTAAACCTCTTTGGAAAATAGCATTCATTTTGCACCTCCTTTAGCGGCTTGCTCAATTTTTAATTGCGCATAGAGGTAATTGCTAACGCTTTCTTTAACAGCGTATAGTTGATTTTCTAGTAGCTCACAAATCAGAGAGAATTCATGGGATTCTAACGCTCTATCCTCATTTTCAGAAGCGATACTCATCAAACGAATCAGCGCTAAACTATGATCTATAGCAGAGTCAAAATCGGTGGTAATGGTAATACCATGTAAAACCAATTCAGCAGAAGGGGAAAATTGTTCAGACATAACAGTCTCCTTTCGTAATTTAGGATAACTGTCACCATTAGTTCCAAATAAGAGGGCGACAGCACGCGCAGGATTGGAACTACCGCTACGAAAGAAACGGCGAACCCGAAGGTTCTCCCACGCACACTGCCATAGAAACTGTAAGCATAAAAATAGCGCTATATCAGCGCTGGTGCGCTTTCGTATCAAAGGGGTTCCAATCCCGATTACAGGTGTTCCTGTAATGATTGAATTGTAGCGCGCAATTAAAATAATTGTCAAGACTAAGTTACACTTTTTTACTTGATTTTGTGTGATTGATTGGTTACGATAACCCCAACTAAAACAGCTAGAATTTTGTTTATGTATGAAATACGACGTTTGCCATCTTTCGATAAGTGGATACAAGGACTGAAAGATAAAACTACCAAAATTCGCATAATTAAGCGATTGGAGAAGTTGGAGCGTGGTGTTTTTGGTGACCACAAGCAATTGTCTAATGATGTTTGGGAGCTTAGGGAGCATTTTGGCGCAGGATACCGCCTGTATTACACAATACGCGGTAAGACGGTAATTATCATGCTTGGAGGCGGTAATAAATCGACACAAGCTAAAGATATTGAAAGTGCTAAACAATTGATTGATGAAATTGAGGACTAAACAATGACTAAAAAATACAAAGTTAAAGACTTGCCCCTTTTTGATCCGAGTGAGTATTTGGACGATGAAGAAAGTATTGCAATCTATCTTGACTTGACCCTCAAAGAGGCTAACCCTAGTGAATTTCAGCACGCACTTGGCGTTGTTGCCAAAGCACGTGGGATGACTGACATTGCACGAAAAAGCGGAATTAGTCGTGAAGCACTGTATCGCGCCTTGAGTAACAACAGCGCACCGCGTTTTGAGACTATTTTTAAAGTCATGCAAGCGCTTGGCTTGCAATTGTCTATTCAGCAAAAAACTCCCGAACAAAAAACCGCCGTTGAAGAAGAACAGATTATCGAAACGATTTAAAGTATTTGGGAAGAAGCCATTATGCCATTCATATTGACTCTTTTCAAAAAATTGAGCGTCTATATAATGACTTTTAAAATCATGTATGTTATTATGTAAATTCACTTTCATATTGTTTGACCTTAAACTATGAACACCTGCTATTTGACTTTGTTAAATAGTTCTTGCAAAGGTTGAATAAATATTAAGGCACTCGTTGTCCCGAGTGCTTTTCTTTTTAGTCTTCTTTCTTATCTAGTAGCAAGATTTCATCGACGATGATTTTAGTTGTCCATCGCTCAATACTCTCGCTATCAGTATATTTATTGGTATCTAAATAACCCGATAAAAATATCCGGCTTCCCTTTTTACAGTATTTTTCAACAATATCGGCTAGTCCGCGCCAAGCGGTGCATTGATGCCAAGTGGTTTTCTCGTTTTTTACGCCGCTTTTATTTTTCCATACACTGCCAGTAGCTAAACTAAAATTGATATAGTGCGATCAGCTAAAAAACAAAACATCCTATAGCCCTTATCTAGCCATTCTGGCGGTAGATAACGTTCTGTTTTTTAGCTGATTTGACTATATTTTTATTCGCGCTACGCCTGTCTATGCGCCAACTGCGCAATTTTTACTTCAAGAAACTTTAAAAAATAGGCTCTAGACTAGCAAAGATTGGAAAAATTACTTAATCAAGTTCCAAAGA
>NZ_LWHB01000176.1 GCF_001889065.1 Suttonella ornithocola
CTTACGCTTCAGTAAAGCCTTTAGGATGGGGATTTTTAATCCAGCTATAGACGGTGAATTTGCTGATCTTGTAGCGCTTTGCAACAGCGCGCCAAGTTTCTCCATTAGCAATATCGTTAAGAATTTTCTGTCGGAATTGGCGACAGTAGGTCATAGGATATGCTCAGTTTGTTTTTGATAATTCTACTATAAGTCGTTCTTTATATCTGCTTTGGATAGATTGGATTATAAATGATTTGACTATATTTTCAAAATTTAAGAAATTCAAAATTCTCTATTTTGTTGTTTTTTTTTTAAAGATCTCGTTTTATCCGTTGAGCGTTAATGAGATAAGGTATTAAAAAAGCCTTTTCAAAATGAAAAGGCTTTTGGGGTTGATTAGGTTATAGAAAATAATAGAGATTATTTCTTGTTGTTTGGCTTATTATTTCTTCGGCGATGATTGTTTCTGCGATTATTGGTATTTTTGATGTTCCCATTTTTTTCTCGACGATTACCATTGCCGTTGTTATTTTCAAAGCGTTGACGCCGATCGTTTTCCAAGCTTTTTAAGTCTTCTTCTGTTAGTGGAATAACATCGGCTAATAAGTCATCTTCTAGTGGAATAACTTGTATTTTTCCGCCGATGTAATGTTCTATTTCAGGTAGAGAGTAAACGTATTCTTCACATGCAAAGCTAATGGCTTTACCAGAAGCGCCAGCACGTGCGGTTCGACCGATACGATGAACGTAGTCTTCAGCTACTTGAGGTAAATCGTAGTTAAAAACGTGAGTGACGTCTTGTACATGGATACCTCTAGCGGCAATATCTGTTGCAACTAAAATATTAATGTTACCATTTTGGAAGTCTTTAATGATTTTTTCCCGTTTTTTCTGCGTAATATCGCCAGAAAGCGCTGCATTTTTGTAACCATTCGCGGTTAAGACTAAGCTTAGACGCTCTAAGTCTTTTTTGGTATTTAAGAAAATCATACTACGTTGTGGTTGTTCGCGCTCAAATAAGCCTAATAGAAGTGGGGTTTTTTCATGCCTGGCAGTATGATAGAGAGTTTGTTCTATTTTATCAGCGGTAGGTTGCGTACTTTCGATGCTAACGGTTTTAGGAGCATTGAAATGTTCATAAGCCAGTTCTTGAACTTTTTGTGTCGTGGTCGCAGAAAATAGTAGGTTTAGGCGTTCATCTGCTGGTGGCATTTGTCTTAATAGGTAGCGAACGTCATCAATGAAACCTAAATCAAACATTCGATCAGCTTCGTCTAATACGCAAATTTCTATATTTTTTAAGCGAAAAACTTTTTGTTTATATAGGTCAATAATGCGTCCCGGTGTTCCAATGATAATGTCGATATTTGCAGCATTAAATAGTGTTTTTTGATGCTCAATGGAAGTGCCACCATAAATGGCTAAACTGGTTAGACCGGTATATTGTCCTAATTGATCACAATCTTTTTTAATTTGAATAGCGAGCTCTCTAGTAGGTGCAAGAACAATGGCATAAGGCCCTTTGGCTTTAGGATGCACAGGGTTGACCATGAGATATTGCATTAACGATAGTAAAAACGTTGCGGTCTTTCCAGTGCCAGTTTGTGCAATACCCATTACATCATAGCCTTTTATCGTTAAAGGCAATGTTTGTTGTTGAATTGGAGTTGGTTGGGTGAAACCAATATCTACTAAGGCTTCTTGTAGGGCAGGATGTAAGGCTAGGTTGGAAAAGGAAGAAACGTTTTCTGATTGCATAGAGTCTATTTGATTAAAGTTTTTCAATTTTTGTGAATTATAACATCGCTATTGTGTAATAGCATACAAATAGCGCGTTTTTATCGATATTTTCGATGCGGTATAAGAATTTTTATTTATTTTTAGCATGTTTTTTAGGTGGTGGTTTGAAAAGTATGCTAACCATACTCTTACAAAAAATACTTCTTTTAATATATTGATATTTAAAGATTTAACTACCATTGGATCATTTGATAATATTCCAGCATACTTTTCAAACCACTACCATTTTTTATTTGATAGAAGTTAAGTGCGTATTCTAATGCTTGTGACTGAAAGATGTCGGCTACGTTGATAAGGTGTTCGGTATCGCTCTTGATAGTGTAATTTTTGCCAAAAGTTATCTAATTCAGGTGAGTGCGTATGGATAACACCTATTGGTAAAGGAGAAAATGACTTTTCCGCTTGTTGAATAAGTTGGCTAGCAATATTTTGTTTTCTATAGTCTGCTAGGGTTGCAATACGATGGATACGTACAAGCGGTTGCATTGCCCATTGAATTTGTTGAGTATGAATCAACAATTGTTGCATTAAAAGTCTTCCACGCGGACGGCGTTCACCTGTCATTACTGCTTTAGCTAGCTCCAGTGGCAATGGAGGTTCTATCAGTAAATGTAGAACAGAAACCAATTTTTTTTCTTTAAAGGCTATATAAATAGTTTGGTTAGGTAGGTCTAATAAGCGTTTTAGGTCTTCTGGCCGATTTCGATAATGCGCTTGTTGCAGTAATTGCCAGAGTGTATGGAGCAATTTTTCATCAGTCAGTAAATTGCTAGCTGAAACGGATTGAATAGACAGGTTATGTGTCGCTGTAACGGGTGTTTGGAGGGTGTTTGAGAGTGTGAGATTTTGAATGAGTTGTTCAAGAGAATCATTTGCACTAAATCGGTAAGCCGTTGTCAAATTGTAAATTTGATGGGGAGATAAGGCTAGTTTTGACAGTGTTTTGGTATGGAAGGTATTAGCGCTGCCTTCATAGCCATCGGTTGTGGTTGCGAGGGTGTAGGCAGGATAGTATTGCGTTAAGGCAAGAAGTTGGGCAGGAGGTAAAGCGGCTGCTTCATCGATAATAAGATGGTTGATATTCGGCAGTCGGCGAAGAGCATCATCAGGCGGAAGGTAGAAGATGGGTAAGTTAGCCGGTAATTTCTGATATAAGGTTTGCCGATTATGTTCAAAAGGGGTAACAACTAATATTGGCTGATGATGATTTTTTATGAGCCATTGAATTTTATTTGCTAATGTTGTGCTTTTACCTCGTCCACGATGCCCTAGAAAGAGTTGTGGTTCAGTATGGGTAAAGCGTATTGAAGTAGGGAGAGCTTGGTTAGAGACGTATGTATGGTCTGTTTGTTGTTGGATAAGCATGCGTAATCGATTGTTATAGTGTGAATAACAGTTCGCTATCGATACGCCATAGTCCAGTAATCGATGATGGTCTGGATCGCCATCTGGATAATGTTCGGGTAAATGAAGATAGAGGTTATAAGGTGCTTCGATTGTGCCTGCTAAGGCGATAAAGGCATTTGGATAGAGACCATTTTGCGCATCATAGAATAAATCTTTTTGCGTTGTCCCCAAATGTTGTCGATATTGCGTTAATGCAATATCTCGCCCAAAAACCCCTTGTTTGGGCAGTTCTTGAAATGAGATAAGATTTAGTCTTCTAATGATAGATTTCCTTGTTTATTCATTTTTTTTAGTAACTCAATTTCTTTGTCTTTCTGAGCCAATAATTCATTTTTATGGGTAATAATGAGTTTAAGTTTTTCTATTTCAGATTGTAAAGAAAATAATTCAAGCTCATTGTTGCTATAGTAATTGATATTACCTTCAGCAGTAGATTGTCCATTAACTAGAAAGATCGCTCTCTCGTAATCTTTAGTAAGCAATTCAATAATATCTAGTCCAAAAATATCGGCAATCTGAGCTAATCTCTCTAAACTCATTTTACTTTCCCCACGCTCTAAGCGTGCATAACCATTTTTAGACATTTGCATTTTTTCTGCCATTTTTTCTTGCGACCAGTCATTTAA
>NZ_LWHB01000177.1 GCF_001889065.1 Suttonella ornithocola
ATTACAATGTTTTATCCTAACTTCTGATACGCTTCGACATTGATCTAAAAATAGGTAGTGGTTTGAAAAGTATGCTGGAATATTATCAAATAATCCAATGACAGTTAAATATTTAAATATCAATATATTAAAAGAAGTGTTTTTTGTAAGAGTATGTTTAGCATACTTTTCAAACCACTACCGAATTTTGATTTTTTTGAATTTTAAAAACATATTAAAATCATAGCGTTATTTTTCTACTAATAGAAAAAATCACGTAAAACAGAATGTTGCAAAAGTCTCAGAAGGTGGATCTCTATTTCAGTAAAGTATATAGCCAACTTCCCAAAAAATGCATACAACGTTAACTCAATATCCACTTTGAAAACAGCATCCTATTTCCAAGTACGGTGTGCATTTTGTGGGAGTCCTGCTATATAGTGGTTTGAGGAATGGTTTATTGTTGAATAGAGAGTAGGGCAGATAAAAGCGTTTGATGATTGCCAACGATTATCTTATCTAATAAATCAACAATTTGATGTAGGCGTGTTAAATTTTTAGGCGTATTTTTCCAAGCTTCTTCAGCAATGGGTAATAAACCACTGATTTTAGGGAGCTGACCTGTTTGGTTCATAAACGCGTGCATCTTGGGAATATAAACCCATTGTAACCACTCAGAAAAACTTAAATAATCAATACAAAAAGGTTCTTTACTATTAAGTGCCTCTATGCTTGGCTTTTGTGATGGAGTCTGCCACCAGCCAAGCATTTTGAGTTCCGCTTCTAGGAGTACTAATGCACTACGCATATCGGTTAAAAAAGGATTAGTATTCATTTGCTGACCAGTTGTTAGAAATAAAAAAATTTGAGACCTTTGCAAAATTCCGTTTTACACTAATTTTTGCTACTAGTAGAAAAATTAACACCATGATTTGGTAGTGGTTTGAAAAGTATGCTGGAATATTATCAAATAATCCAATGGCAGTTAAATATTTAAATATCAATATATTAAAAGAAGTATTTTTTGTAAGAGTATGTTTAGCATACTTTTCAAACCACTACCCATGATTTTAATATGTTTTCAAAATTTAAAAAATTGAAGTTTCTCTATTTTATGTTTTTTTGCAAAGGTCTCAATTTATTATGACATAGTCCTTAAGTCTATCACTATAATGGTTTTACTTTTTAAAACTAATGATGCTAATGATTTGTATTTATAGGATGCGAGAATTATAATTCGCGCCCAATGTTAAGAATTTAAGGAATCCCTATGCTAGTTACTTTTCTCATTATGTTGCGTGAAGGAGTCGAAGCAGCACTCATTGTTGGTATTGTTGCTAGTTTTTTAAAGCAAGGTGGGCATTCAAAGTTAATTAATCGGGTTTGGCTTGGGGTAATTCTTGCCGTATTACTGTGTTTAGCGGTAGGTTGGGTAATGTTTACAGGCACTGATGCTTTACCTAAAAAACAGCAAGGCATATTGGCAGGTACGATTGCTTTATTAGCAGTAGCTATGTTGACGTATATGACGCTATGGATGAAAAGAGCAGCAGGGGCGATGAAAACGCACTTGCAAGCGTCGGTTAGCTCTGCGTTGCATTATGGTAAAGGACAAGGTTGGGCATTGGTTGGTATGGCATTTTTAGCAGTTGTTCGAGAGGGGATTGAAACGGTATTTTTCTTATTAGCGATTGCTCAACAAAATCATACGAAAAATATGTTAATTGGCGCAGCATTGGGCTTGGCGGTGGCTATTGTTATTGGTTGGTTGATTTATGAAGGTGGCGTTCGTATCAATTTGGCAAAATTTTTCCGTTGGACAGGCGTATTTCTCATTTTTGTTTCCGCAGGATTATTTGCTGGCGCATTCCGAGCTTTTCATAATGCAGGTCTTTGGAATTTATGGCAAACACCATTAACAGATTTATCAGGTATCTTAAGTGAAAAAAGCGCATTAGGCTCTATTATTAGCGGTATCTTTGGATATAAAGATCATCCAACACAAAGCGATTTAATATTTTATTTGCTTTATTTAATTCCAGTTTTGATGTTTTTTCTTAAGAATAAAAAGAAACCTGGTGCAAGAATTAGTGTTCAATAAAGTAAATAATAATACTTATTATTATTGTTTTTAAGTTATTTTTACGGCATAATTAAATTGTTTTAATTCACTTAAGGAAAGTTATGAAATTGAAATTCAGAAGTTTTTTATTAACAGCGGCAGTTTCATTAGCTATTAGCCAACCTGTTTTTGCGAAAGAAGAAAAGGTGCAGGCGCTTCAATTTTTAAATACTTATGCAGAAATTGCACATGATACTTACAGTGCAGCGTTAAAAGATGCTAAAGCGTTACAAGTAGCGATTGATGCTTTTGCAAAAGCACCAAACGAAAAAACTTTCCAAGCTGCGAAAGATGCATGGTTAAAATCTCGTGAAAGTTATGGTTTAACAGAAGCTTTCCGTTTATCTGCTGGTCCTATTGATGCAGAAGAAGGTTGGGTAGAAGAAACCTATGGCAACTTAGAAAGCCAAATCAATGCTTGGCCGCTTGATGAAAACATGATTGATTACACCACTGACGCCGAAGGTAAAAAAACAGCTGGTAATATTATTGATTCTAAAGGAGAGTTTACACCGGGCGGTGAAGACGCAAAAGCGGTTAATGTAGATAAAATTACCAAAGAAGCGATTACTGAATTAAATGAAAATGGTGGCGAAGCGAACGTTGCTTCTGGATATCACGCCATTGAGTTTTTACTTTGGGGACAAGATCAAGACTACAATAACTTTATTGAAGATAAAGTTACTAATGGTGCGATGGTTGCAGGTCAACGTCCATTATCAGACTTTACCACCGATAAATTTGCGCAACGCCGTTTAGATTATTTAAAAGCAGCAGCTAGCAAATTGGTTGATGATTTAACTGTAGTTAATAGCGCTTGGGATAAAAATGTAAAAGGTGATAATGGCTTATTCCGCGCCGCACTTTTAAATCAATTAAAAGGCAAACAAGCAGATAAAAATATTCCTATAGCAGAATCATTGAAAAATATTTTTGCCGGTATGGGGATGTTTATAAAATCAGAATTAGCGAATGAGCGGATTGCGGTTGCAGTTTTAACACCAAGCGAAGAAGATGAGCATAGCTGTTTCTCAGACAATACACATCGTGATATTGATAGAAACTTTAGCAGTTTTAAAGATATCTTAATGGGACAATATCAGGGCAAGAAAGTAGGTCCTGCACCTTATGACGCTTTGCCAGCTGAACAGAAAAAAGACATTGATATGCTTATCTCTGATATTGAGAACCGTATTCATACTATCAACGAATTAGCAACAACAAAAATGCATTTCGATTACCAAATTCACCCTGAAAATGAAGAAAGCGTGAATAATATCGTGGCATTGAAAAATGATTTGCGTAAATTAGGTGATAAGATGGTTGAGGTAGCGGCGGCATTTAACGTGTCATTGAATACAGATGATGTTACTGATCCAGAAGAAAATCACGATTACGAAAAATAATCTGACTATCAACCTTTTCTAGGATGAAAGATAAAGCCACAAGGCAACGGAGTATGGAAACTCCTACTGCTGAGTGGCTTTTTTCGTTATCAAACGTTAGCAATTGTGCGGCAAAAATATTTTTCTCACGCGCAGGTAATTCTGATAAAAACATTTTTTTTAAGGCATCACATCATGAGCGCATTTCTATCTCATCATCTGATAAAAAAATATCACAAAAACAGCTTACTATTTCTTAGCGTAATGCTATTACAACCTATTGCGAAAGCAACAATCCCTCATGACTCTGAAAACTTAATTACTCTAGGACGCTCTTTTTTCACCATTCCATGGGTAGTTGCTCCAAGCGCAACTACTGCACGCGATGGACTCGGACCTTTATTTAATGCCAATACCTGTACCAGTTGCCATGTTGACCACGGCGGTGCTGTTGTTTTAAATCAAGAAGGACAACCTTTGCGCGGTTTAGTATTTAAATTGAGTCAACCGAGCATTGACCGCCAAAAAGCACAAAAAGGCATGCCCACCATTGACCTTGTGTATGGCAATCAAATTGCCATTAACGGTACAGGCGCAGTCTTACCTGAAGCAGCAACTAAGTTAAAAATGCATACGAAAAAAATTGTATTTCCAGATGGTAGCGAACAAACATTAAGTTATTTTGAACCTTATCTTGACCAGCTAAATTACGGCAAATTGGATAGCAAAACTAAAATTTCCTTGCGTCAGCCGAATATTCTGCAGGGTTTAGGTTTGATTAGTGACGTTCCAGATGAAGAAATTGCCGCTTGGGCTGACCCTGAAGATAAAAACCAAGATGGCATTTCAGGGCGCGTGAATTATGTTTATGACATGACAACAGGCAAAACAGTACAAGGACGATTTAACTGGAAAGCCAGTCAGCCAAGTGTTTTACAACAAGTCGCAGATGCCGCTGCAAATGATATGGGATTAACTAATCCGCTTTATCCTGAGGAATTATGTACGCCTGCCCAAACCGCATGCCAAAAAGCCCCTATAGGACGCGCTGGACCATTAGGACATTTAGATTTACCAGAACGACGATTACACGCCATTGCCGCCTATGTGAATGCACAACCACCATTGCCTAGCGCGCCAGATAACGCACAGATAAAAGCAGGTGAAAAACGCTTTACTGCAATCGGCTGCGTGGCTTGTCATCGTCCTACGCTGACAACCAAAAATGGACAGTCTATTCATCCTTACAGCGATTTCTTAATTCATGATATGGGAGAAGAATTAGCGGATGCGAGAATAGAATTTGATGCTAATGAACGCGAATGGCGAACCGCACCGCTTTGGAATATGCAACAGCGTATTACTGCTGGACAGCGTTTTTTACATGACGCACGCGCAGCCAATATTCAAGAAGCAATTTTATGGCATGGGGGCGAAGCTGAACAGGTTAAACAACGCTTTATGACATTACCCAAAGCGCAAAGAGAGCAGATTATTCATTTTGTAGAAACGCGCTAATTATCGGATTTCATATAAAAATAAATACTTAAATAATAGAATGCTTATCTTACCAGTAAAAAAATTTTCTCTAATAGAAGGCAGTGATGAAAATGAATAATAGCTATTCGGGAATTCTATGGATGCTGTTAACTGCTCTAAGTGTACCTATAGATAAAGGTATAGCGTATATTGGTATAGAAAAAGATTTAGAAAATTTATTCAGATTTGTGAATGCATTAGAGATTTATCAATATTCATGGGTAGAACCGATAAAGATCAGTTTTCTGATATTCAGAAAAATTTTTCTAGTGCTTTAACAGATCTGACTGATCAAGAAATTGATTTGATTATAGTAATTTAAAATAGAAACAAGACTAAAAATAGCGGAAACTAACAAAATGGCATATACAATTGAAATCCGACAAAAAGCAATGGCGTACTGGGACAAATGCAAAGACATTGACCAAGTAATACAAGCCTATGGCATATCACGCTCAGCACTATACAGCTGGAAAAAACTCCAAAGAGATACAGGTGGAACTTAAGCGCCCAATCTCAAGGCACAAAACCAAAGAAAAAT
>NZ_LWHB01000178.1 GCF_001889065.1 Suttonella ornithocola
CCMGCTTTTCATAAACGCAGTGATATTCAAGCAATCATTGAAGAGCATGGGCATGAGATAGTTTGGTTACCCCCTTATAGTCCAGACTTAAATCCCATTGAAAAGATGTGGGCTTGGATTAAGCAAATAGCAAAGAATGGCGGATGGATTGTATTGATACTTTATTCTTTTATCTGTTTTGGATTGGGTTGGGTTTTAGATGATTGCACTATATGCCTTTTTCGACAAGCAAAATACGCGCATTACCACTATAAACATCTTGATTGATAATGCAGGAGGTGTAACTGCTTTGTTCAGATACAATATTTGTTTCAAGCGTACATGGGATTTTTGTCCCTTTAATCAGCGTGTAGTCAATGTTTTTTAATAGTTTGACTTGTCTTGATGGAATATCAGCTTCATTTTGATTTTGAAGAGAATTAGTAGCACTAAAACTTTTTACCCCTGATGCAAGCCTTTTATCTTTTAAAGTCGGTTCTTCTTTGTCTGATTGTTGTTGAGGTTGAGAAATAATAATAGGCGGAGGAAGTTCTTTCTTTTCAACAACAGGTTCTTCTGTTATTGGTTTTTCTTCAGGTATTTCTATTAGAGGCGGTGTATATTTGCCAATAGAATCAGGGGCAGTCATATAAGTTCTAGAAGATTTTTCTTTTTCACCTTTAGCGCCAAACGATAATTTAGACTTAAGATAAGAAAATCCACCGAATAGACCGCCACCTATTAATAAAGCCATCACTAAAATAACAACCAATAATTTAAGTGGTGAGACTTTTACTCCACCACCATTACTGTTGAGATCATCAACCTGAGGTTCAGTATCTTCAATAACAATTCCACCATCTTGTGATGAACCATTAGTCATTTTT
Organism: Suttonella ornithocola; assembly: GCF_001889065.1. Lineage (GTDB taxonomy): Bacteria > Pseudomonadota > Gammaproteobacteria > Cardiobacteriales > Cardiobacteriaceae > Suttonella_A > Suttonella_A ornithocola. The sequence goes on from NZ_LWHB01000178.1 coordinate 867, forward strand.
ATTGCTCCTTACTCGCTGCCATTGTGGTTTTTCAATACTCAATGGAATTTTTAATTCCTCAGATGGTTGAATAACGTATTTCGATTCAATGCGTTGTTTTTCAGTTTTAATGCCTGAGTAATAGCCAACAATATATGCAAACAAAGTCGTCAAAAAACCTGCCAAAATAAGATGCGCATAACGTTTAATAAATTTCATCATCTACGCTCCCATATTCTTGGCAAAAATCATTAACCGCTTGGCTATCCGTTGGATCAAATTGATGTAATCGTTTAATAAGTTTAATTTCACGATTGCTAAGTGGCATCGCATAAGTAGATTTATTCAAATCTTGCAGTCGCTTGGCAACAGCTGCTTTATCCTTAACGTCGTAGCCATATTCCATACTCAATCCATATTCATCTTGAGCCTCTGTTTCCATGAATTCTTGATAACTCATAAAGGTAGAGGCGTTTTGAACAAGGCTGTTTTTAAAGAGTGTATTAGCAATGATTTCTTGGTCAGACGTTAAAAGTTCGCCATCGAATAAAGCATCTGTAATGACAATATTAAGTGCTTGTCGCTGTGCATCATTAAGACTTGTCATGTCTTTAGACGCTTGTTCCATGAGCGCATCTGTTATTTCTACCGTAATGATTCTGTCGTCATTTAGCTCTGGTAGTGATTGCACTAAAATGATTTCAGTTTCAGACAGGGGCATTTGATCGTGTAGCTTGAATGATAAATAATCCCTTAGCATTAAAAATATTTCTTCATTTTTATCATCTAACTGATCTGCCCAATCTTCCATTTTGCTAAGAATTTTTATAAAAGCATTTCTATCTTCGTCTTTAACTCTAGGACGACGTAAGCTCGCGTGAAGATTTTTTGTCAGTTCAGATTCATAGCTTAAATCTAAGGTATCTAATGTTTGATTTTCGTTGATTAATGGCATGATATTTTCCTAAATAGCTCTGATTTGTTTTTCTTTCTGATTGGATGTAGGTTTAAGGGTTATCGCTTGAGTAAATGCCTCTTTAAGTTTGATTGGATGAGTGTTGGCTTGTTGGATTTTTTTGACATCTAATTTATAGCCTTTTTTGGCTAGTGCTTTGGCAAGTATTTCGAGTTTTGACAAGTCATCTTTAATGGCTTCATAGGCTTTTTTTCCGACTTCGCGTGGCGCAAGTCCATTAATTTTGTCGATAAAGTCAAATGAATAATTCGTCTTTAGAGAATGGAATCTTTTTTCTATTGGATTTTCTTCCTGACTTTTTTGCGTAACTTTTAGCAATGAATGTTGGTCAATTTTATTCAGCAAGCGGCTTACATCCGCATTGGTCATTTCTACTTTTCGTTCGGTCAATTGATTGATAACGGCTTTGGCTTTATCAGCATACTGCGTAAATTTGCTATACCAACCCGTTTGTTCTTTGGGCAATACTAATTCAGGTTCATATTTTTGGTATCTTGCGACTAGGGCTTCTGTATTCTTGGTTTTTCGAGCGGCATGAATTTCAGCAAGCGCTTCTTCAACGGCTTCTAATCGTGTTCTTGGCGCATTTTCAGGAGATATAGTAAAATCACTTAGAATCCAATCTATCCAAAGCAGATATAAAGAACAACTTGTAGTAGAATTATTGGTAGTTGTTTGAAAAGTATGCTAAACATACTCTTACAAAAAATACTTCTTTTAATATATTGATATTTAAATATTTAACTGCCATTGGATTAGATAATATTCCAGCATACTTTTCAAACCACTACCGAATTATTAAAAACAAACTGAGCATATCCTATGACCTACTGCAGCCAATTCCGACAAAAAATTCTTAACGATATTGCTAATGGAGAAACTTGGCGCGCTGTTGCAAAGCGCTACAAGATCAGCAAATTCACCGTCTATAGCTGGATTAAAAATCCCCATCCTAAAGGCTTTACTGAGCGTAAGCCCTCAAAGATTGATGATGAAGCCTTGCTTAAGGATATTGAGCAGTATCCTGATGATTACCAATGGGAAAGAGCTAGACGTTTTAATTGCTCGCAATCA
>NZ_LWHB01000179.1 GCF_001889065.1 Suttonella ornithocola
GATATCGTTATATTTTTGCCACTAATGGTGCTTTTAACAGTTTTCCCTTTGGATGAGCTTGCAAAGGTGATGTAAGTAGGTATCTATACCCGTTTCATCAATATAAACCCTTTGATGGTCATTGAAGGTTGCAAGCTTGGTTAGATCGTTTTCTACTTTGATTGGGTCTTGTTCTTTGTAGGTCGTGGTCTTTTTTTAAGTGTCATACCGATTGATTTTAGTGCATAAAATATACCTTGTGGTGTACAGGCAAAGTGTTCTGCTATTTCAAATAAATAGGCATCATTGTGTTGTTCTACATAGGTTTTAAGTTGTTCACGGTCTATTTTTCTTGGTTTTGTGCCTTGAGATTGGGCGCTAAGTTCACCTGTATCTCTTTGGAGTTTTTTCCAGCTGTATAGTGCTGAGCGTGATATGCCATAGGCTTGTATTGACTTGGTCAATGTCTTTGCATTTGTTCCAGTACGCCATTGCTTTTTGTCGGATTTCAATTGTGTATGCCATTTTGTTAGTTTTCGCTATTTTTAGTCTTGTTTCTATTTTAAATTACTATATTTTTTACCCCAGCATGATTTTCAAACCACTACCAATTTTTTAGCTCTTTTATTAGCCTTTGACTATGTTTTATGTGGATGTGTAACTTTTTTGATAGTCTCTGACTATACTACCTACTTTTTAAATCTCTATTATTTTGCTTTTTTATGTAATATTATGAAAGTATTTTAAAAATATATAAAGAGAGTAATATATGCTTATCTTAGAGTATATTTTGTCGCTTGCCCATAAGTGTTAATCAATAAGAAGGAAATACAGAATGGAAACAACTTTGAGTCAAATTTTTCCCTTTGAACATAGCAAAAAAATTATTGCTTTAGCAATATTTTCTGCCTGCTATACCTCAGTAGCAAATGCGGATGAACCAAAAATAAAGACCTCCCCCTTTTCTACAGAGCCTTTGCATTTGATTAATAAAGAAACCACGAAATCTGCGCCAGGCGTTAAACCCAATGTTATGCTTTTTGTGGATGATTCGGGGTCAATGAATACCGTACTGAAAGATATAAAATGTAATCGAAAAAACTATGATGAAAATGGTCAATATAATGAAGAATGTAGGTATTATGTAAGGAATGGGGGGTTTTATGTTAGACCGTATAGACGTATGGAAGCTACTAGGGATGCTATCAGAGAAGTGCTCAATCAATATGACCCAAATGAACCGGGTCATGTCGTTGATGATAAAACGGGCAAACCGATTGAAATGAATTGGAGCTTGTTTACTCTTTGGGGTTCTGAAGAACCTAATAAAGATCAGTGTCCTGGAGAAGCGGAAAAAGAAACATCAAGAATAGGTTTAGTATTTCATGATTATATGTCAGCAGCGAGTATAAAGCCTGTTGTTGAGCGTTTACATTATGAATCTACTGCTGTAAATAGTAGAGGTAGAAGAATTAAATGTTCCGCTTATACTCCTGCAACTATTCGTTATATTCAAGCGGCATGGAAAGTAAAGAATAGTATGAAATATGCTTGTCAAAAAAATTATATTGTTATGTTATCTGATGGAGATGCAAACTATGCAGGTGGTGGTAGACTAAGAACAGATAATGCTTATCCGTTTAGGCGATCAGACTATTCGCAATATGATCCAGATTCAATCTATGGTTACTTGCCACATGGATATAAAGGAAATGGCGCAGGCGATAATAATGGGATAGCCTTTTTTAGTAAAAAACTGTTTAATGCGGATTTAAAAACAGGCGGAGTGGATGCAGAAGGCACTAGCTGGGATGATGATAAGTATCCTAAGCAAAATATTGAAACCTATGTTGTAGGCTTTGGTAAAGGATTGTCCCCCAACGGTAGGAGATATTTGGAATCAGCGGGGGTTGCCGCACCTGGGGAGAATGGCGTTCAGCCGCAAACTTATTTCGTGGTCGATCAGCCAGAAGAATTGGTTGATGCCTTTAAGAAAATTTTTGAAAACGTTGCTAAATCAGGTGGCGGAAAGCCTCAAAAAACCACATCCGTTTCTACCCCCGCTAACACCAGTAGCTCTATTGAAGGCTTAGCTGCGACGATGACTTTAGATACGGGTAATTGGAGCAGTGAGCTACATTTAAATAAATTGGATGATGAAAACAAGCCTATTCTTAATTCAAAAGGCGAAAATGAGCTTGAATCCCCCAATTATACAGCGCAACGCAAATTTTTGATTAACAATGGTACAGAAACGCGCTGGTTAGCAAAAGATGAAAAAACGACGAAAGATTTTGGCTTTAAGTCCGTTAGTGATAGATATAGTGAATTTAATCATGGTTTTTATCCTTGGATTACACGTGATAAATCAAAAAGCGATGAGCAGATTATTGCTACCGTGAAAGCTTTGCAATTAACCTCAAGTGATGCTGTGGTTGGTGATTATCGAGATCGCTTAAAAGATGTTGAGCTTAAACCAGGCGAAAATCCAGCCACTGCAGATGCGCGCCAAATGGGCGATGTGTTAGATTCTTCTGTGGTAGCGATGGGCGAAAATGCGAAGTATCTAATGGTAGGTGCGAATGATGGCATGGTATATTTATTTAAAAAGACGGGTGCATCAGGCGATAGCTATCAGCTAGTGCTTAATTATATTCCAGGAGGAATGCAAAGAGAGAGCAAGGATGATAGCGATACCTTGATGAGAAATATGTATCGCCTTGCGCGGGAAGATTATGGCAGCTCTGATAATCCGCATATGTATGGTGTTAATGGTGGTATTGCTTATGTGAAAACTCCGAAGACGGGCGGTCGTCAGCAAAGAATAGTAGCTTTAGGCGCGATGGGGCAAGGCGGTCGTGGTGTATATGCTTTAAGTATTACGGGTTGTGAACGAACAACAGCAGCAAGCATTACAGGTGGTTCAGCTGTATGTGCGTCTACGGGCTTAGATGTAGCAAATAATAAATGGGATAAATCCGTCCCATTATGGGAAAGCGAGAAAGGTGCGAAGAATAAATTAGGCTATACGGTTGGTAAGCCAACCATCTATCAGGTGGCGAAAAAATGGAGCGATAAAACTACGCCTGATTATGCTAGCGATGTGCTGTTAGCAGGCTTTGTGGCAAATGGTTATCAGGCGAAAAATAAAGATGTGCCTTACGACAGTAAACCAACGCTTTATATCTACAATATGCTTGGCGAAGAGATGGGCGAGGATACTACTGGTGGCGTATTGAAGCCTAATGGCGTAAAAGGCAGCGTGATTAAGACGCTTTCTGCGTCAAACGCGGATGGTGCGGGAGCGCTTGCACCAGCAGCGTTAGTTGATATCAATTTTGATGGTATTGTAGATGTGGCTTATGCTGGTGATCAGTTTGGCGATATGTATCGCTTTGATTTGCGCGGTAAGCCTGATGAGTGGAAAGTAAGCAAGATTTATGATGGTAATAAAAAGCAACCTATTTCAGCAGCACCTGCGATTTATCGAGTAGATGAGCATCAGGTGGTGGTTACTTTTGGAACAGGTCGAGATATTTTTGAAAGCGATCGCACCAATACGGATAAACAAGCCTTTTTCGGTATTTATGATGATTTAGATACGAAAGAGCCTTCTCAGCTGACAACAGCGAATTTAGAAAAACGCGAAATTAAAACGGCAAATGGTAAACGAACAGCCTCTGTGAATAGTCCATTGCCTAAAAATAAAAAGGGTTGGTTTATTGAGCTTGAACCGGGAGTGATTGCTGGTAATGAAAATAAAACTAGCGAACAGGTGGTTACTCAGCCAAAAGTTTTACTTAGCACGGTATTCTTCACTACGCGGATTTATGAGAATAAGAAAACAGGCGATGTTAATGCGGTGCAAAAAGCAGAAACTTGTATCGAAAG
>NZ_LWHB01000018.1 GCF_001889065.1 Suttonella ornithocola
AATTTACTCTATTTTATGTTTTTTTTTGCAAAGGTCTCTATCTGAGTATAGCCAACTTCCTAAAAAATGCATACAACGTTAACTCAATATGCACATTGAAAATAGCATCCTATCTCAAAATACGGTATGCATTTTTTTGAGAGCCCTGCTATAGTGTTTTAAAGTTTTTAGACTTTAATAGCTTTTTCTTCATGAATGATAGCACCCACTTCACTAGGTAATATTCTTTGATGTTGATCCAGTACATTTTCAAAAAAAGCAATAATACAATCGCCTAATCCACTCCCACTAATTTTAGCAGCAACAGCATTTTCTGCTAAAGCTTGTGATAAATGTGATGCTTGTATGGCATCACAGACGCCTAAATCGTCCATCAAATGCTGATATTGATTTAGTTGAGCATAAAAAGTCATCCAATCTTGCTGAATCGCGGCATCAATCGCAGATTGACTAACAGTCGCCATTTCATCGTATATCCTTTGATAATGTTGCGGACGAATATTCATCGCTTTTGCTATCTTTTCTAATACTTCTGCTGTCGGTGTTTTATACCCTGCATAACGAACAGATAACGAAAGTGGCGGCAAAGGTAAATTCAGAATTTTATTTTCTAGTGAAGGTCGATAAGCAATCATACCGCCGGCAACAGCTGCTGCAACATCTGCACCACTACCTCGTTTTTGCACAGCTAAAATCACACGATGCGCCGCTTGATGAAGCGCTAATGTATTGTGTGATTGATTATTAAGCGTCAATAACGCCTTAATCGTTGCTACCGTAACTGCTGCCGAAGAAGCAAATCCCAGTGTTGGATTAATCTCGCTTTCTATCGTCAATTCTATCCCGACATTAGGACAATTTTGTCTAACCGCTTCTATTACAAAACGTAAGTTTGGATGCGCTTTTAAAACCTCAAGAGCGCTTTCATAATGACCTAATACACTATGAATCACTAATTTTTTCTCTGAAAGCAGTTTTAGATAAACATGTGCTCTTTCAGAAACTGCATAAACAATCGCAGCTGCTCCATAAACAACCGCATGTTCCCCACAAATCATCAAGGAACCCGGAGCGCTAGTATGAATAATCTCACGCATTTGATAACTCTTCTTACAAATAAAATTTTATTGCATCGCTGAATCAGTCAACTGCGCGGCAAGCATTGCTGCTAATAAAAATCCACTACCAATTATCATAAGCAAAGTTACCGTTTCATCTAATAACCACCAACCGAATAACATAGCAAAAACAGATTCTAACGACATAATCACTGCCGCATGTGCTGCTGGCACCTTTCTTTGTCCTACCGCTTGCAGAAAAAAGGCTAAAGCAGAAGAGCCAATTCCAGTCGCAACAATATCCCAAAACAGATTAGAAAAGCGTTGGAAATTAACTAATGTTTCTATATTCCCATTTAGAATCAGCGTTATTAAAGTTAGAATCGTAACGCCTGCCAACTGAGAAACTGAAAATGCTAAAGCATGACAATGCCGAACCGCTATCCCAGACCAAAGAACCTGCGCCGCCCAACAAGCCGCACATAATAAAGTTAATGTATCGCCAAAATTCCAAGCAGTAATCGCATCTGCACTACTAATACCAGCAAAACATTCTAAACCAATAACCGCTAAACTAACCGCTAGCCAAATATTTCTGCTTTGTTTGTTGCCGCCGACAAAGGCAAAAATAGGAACCAAAACGACATAAAGCCCTGTTAAAAAGCCTGATTTTCCCACACTGGTATAAGCCAACCCCCATTGTTGGAATAACATGCCTCCAAACATAAAAATGGCTCCGATGAGCCCATAATAAATCCAGCGACCGTCATCTTTAGGCTTCTTTAGGCGGATAAAATAACGGCATCCTGCTAAAAACAGAGTAGCAATAAGTAATCGCCAAAACATAAACCATAAAGCGGCGGTAAAATTTCCTTCTGGCATCGGAAACATCGCAGCATGTCGCTGAAAAATAAACGCCATCCCAAATAGGATGGCTGTAATAATAAGCGCAATATGTCCGCTATTGATTTTATTCATTAAGGCAAATCATCAAGTTGTTGTTTGCTTTTAGGAATTAAGTCTTCATGTTTTAAATGCATATTGCTGACTAATGCGCTAGCAACAAATACAGATGAATACGTACCGAAAGCAATACCAAATATCATTGCAGCAGCAAAGCCAAATAATGTTTCACCACCAAATAGCAATAAAGCTAATACCGCAAGAAAAGTGGTAAAGCTGGTGACAATTGTCCGTGCCATCGTTTGGTTAATCGACATGTCAATCACATCATTTGGCGCAACAGCCGGTAATGCTCTTAAATTTTCTCTAATGCGATCATAAACCACAACTGTATCGTTAACGGAATAGCCTAATATTGCCAACAAAGCAGCAAGAACATTCAAGTCAAAAGTCCATTGTGTTAACGAAAAAATACCTGCGGTAACAATAACATCATGTAGCTGGGCTGCTACCGCACCAATAGCAAATTTCCATTCAAATCTTAGTCCAAGATAAATAATCAATCCAATACAAGAAAGCGCAAGCGCGGTAATTCCTTTTTCAATTAACTCAGATTTATATTGTCCACCTATTTTGGACTGCCCCATCAGTTTTACATCTGGATGTGATGCTTTAACGGCAGATACTATATCATTCATAAGCTCATCGGTATCTTCACCTTTTTTCTCTCCAAAGCTAATTTGCACATCTTTTGACGAGCCATACTGAATAACTGTTGCATTAGGATTGACTTTCACGACTTCTGCGCGAATATCGGGAATACTTACTGTTTGCGCAAATTGCAACTCAATCGTTGCGCCCCCTGTAAATTCCAAGCCAAAATTAAAACCTCTAAAAATAATGAGCAGGATAGAAACGATGGTTAGTATCAAAGAGAAATATAGACCATGATGACTATATTTCATGAAATGTAGTTGTGGTAAACGAATTCTCATGTTTTATGTCCTCATAGTGAAATTTTAGGTTGCGCTCGACGCAGCATGAAAAACTCAACCAATGCACGGGTGAGCCAAATAGCGCTAAACATAGAAGTTAGAATACCAACGGATAAAGTAACTGCGAAGCCTTTAATTGGTCCCGAACCAAAGCTAAAGAGTAGAATAGCCACAATCAGCGTCGTAATGTTCGCATCTACGATAGTAGAAAGCGCATTATCAAATCCTGCTCTTGCCGCATCTTTTGCTGATAAGACACCTTTATCCAGCTCTTCTCTAATCCGTTCATAAATCAATACGTTTGCATCCACTGCCATTCCTAGTGTTAACACAATACCTGCAATACCCGGAAGCGTTAGCGTTGCACCTAAAAGGGACATTAATGCAACTAATAATACAAGGTTAACCGACAATACAATAACTGCGATAATACCCAGTTTGCGATAATAAATAAGCATAAACAAAGCGATTAATGCCAATCCTAATAATGATGCGTTAATCCCTTGGTCAATATTCTTTTGTCCTGCTGAAGGTCCGATTGTCCGCTCTTCAATAATATACACTGGCGCAACCAAAGAACCTGCTCTTAAAGTTGCCGCTAATTTTTGTGCCCGCGTAATTGGCGTAACGCCTGTAATTTGAAAGTGACTTGAAAATTGTCCTTGAATAACCGCGGAGTTAACAACTGTTTCATGTTTTTCAACTTCTACAACTGCATTACCAGCAGCATCTGTTTTTAATACTGGCGTATATTCTACATAAACAGTTGCCATTGCTTTATGCAAGTTTTCTCGGGTAATTTCTGCCATTTGTGCGCCACCTGCACTATCAAGAACCACATCTACTTGCGGTCCATTACTCCCTTGACCTTGCCCAAAACCAGCAGTGGCATCAACAATATGCTCCCCACTCATAATTACTCGGCGTTTTAACAAAATAGGGGTGCCATCTTCAAAATAAGCTAACTTATCACCAAAAGGGGCACGCTTTAATCGTGCTGCTTCCGCAACATTTCCCGTTTCGTCGACCAGATAAAACTCTAACGTTGCGGTTGAGCCTAATAACTCTTTGGCTTTATTGACATCTTGAATGCCTGGAAGCTGAACTAAAATGCGATCATCCCCTACCACCTGAATAGACGGTTCTGCAACCCCTAAGCTATTTACCCGACCAGCCATTCGCATACGGTTTTGGTCTGCTGCACGACGTTTAAGCGCATTTATTCCCTGCTCCGTATATTGCAAACGCATGCCATATTTACCGTTATCGTTAATATCTAAACGTTGCACTTCTAGTGGTAATACAGAATACAAAGTATTTTGCGCATTTGAGCGCGCTTGCTCATCCGAAAACCATAAAATGGCTCCACCATTATCGATTGCTTCTGTTCTAGATAATCCGCTAACACTATCTTTTTCAAGTGTATTACGAGATAAATCAATCAATTCTGCTGATTTACGTTCAAACAGCTCTTTACTATCTACTTGAAGTAAAAAAGATACCCCGCCACGAAGATCTAATCCCAAATTCATCGGAGATAGCCCCATCGCTTGCATCCATTGAGGCGTATTAGAAAGCAAATTTACGGCTGCATTGGATTTTGGAAAATCTTTCGCCAAAATATCTCTGGCTTGAATTTGGTCATCTGTTTTATTAAAAAATACATTTAGACTTTTATCATCAACATCAAGCTTTATATAAGGAATATGATTTTCTTTTAGAGTTTCTGTAATTTTGCTTACCGCCAATTGCGCAGCATCAGCACTTTCAAACTGCATTTGAACAGCAGGACTTTTACCAAACCAATTTGGCAAAGCAAAAACAAAACCAATAACGACGATAGCAATCGTCAGAAAATATTTCCAAGTGGGGAACGCTCTAGGCATTGTGCGCACTTCCTTTAATAATGAAGGGCGCTATCTAAAGCGCCCAAATATAAAATTATTTATTTTCTTCTGTTTCATCTTTTTTAAGTTCAACAGGTTCATCATTTGCGACTGCAACTGAACCTAATTCAGCTTTTAAGCTACCTTTTGGTAAAACTTGCACCACAAAATTACGCTGAAAACGAACAATTGTTCCTTTGGCAATTTCTAAATCAATCGCTTGCTCGTCAAGATTAATAATTCTGCCCATCAAGCCACCATTGGTCATGACTTCATCGCCTTTTTTTAGCGCCGCAATCATTGCTCGTTGCTCTTTTGCTCTTTTTTGCTGTGGACGAATCATCAAAAACCACATTACCGCAAAAATACCTATCATTAACAACAAGTTAAACATTCCAGCACCTTGTTGTGGTGCACCACCAGCAGCTTGTGCATGAGCAGATTGGATAAAAAACATAGTATCTCCAATAAAAGTTAGTAAAAATGCAATTATAACGGTTTAGTGGCAGTTTTGGTTAAAACTGTTTTCATCTAAGTAGAAATTCATTTAAATATACCATTGATAGAAATCTTAAACACCCTGTCTTTGATCTTCATAGAACCGATGGGCAAAGTGCTCAAATTGCTGCGCCTCAATGGCTGCTCTCATTTCATGCATGAGATGAACATAATAATAAAGATTATGAATCGTATTGAGTCTAGCACCAAGCATTTCATTACACTTATCTAAATGGTGAAGATAAGCTCTACTATAGTGCTGGCAGGTATAGCAACCGCAAGTTTCATCAATCGGTGCTAAATCATTTTTATAGCGACTGTTTCTGAGTTTCAAAATACCATATTTGGTAAACAAATAAGCATTTCTTGCATTACGCGATGGCATAACACAATCAAACATATCTATTCCACGCCGCACGCCTTCCACCAAATCAACTGGCTTACCGACCCCCATTAAATAACGCGGTTTATTTTTAGGCATTAAAGGCAAAGTAAAGTCTAACGTTTCTTCGCGCGCTTCTTTTGGCTCTCCCACCGCTAATCCACCAACCGCATATCCCGGTAAATTTAACTCCGTTAATGCCAAAGCAGATTCACGTCTTAAATCTGGATAAACACCTCCTTGCACGATACCAAAAAGATGATTAGGGCTTCCTTCATGCGCTTTTTTAGAACGAGCCGCCCATCTTAAAGACAAACGCATAGAATCAGCTGCTTCTTGATGCGTTGCAGGATAAGGCGTACATTCATCAAACTGCATCACAATATTGCTATTTAAAGCTCTTTGGACTTGCATAGAACGTTCTGGCGTTAGGAAGACTTCACTACCATCAATAGGAGATTTAAAGCGAACACCTTCTTCAGTAATTTTACGAATCTTTGCTAATGAAAAAACCTGAAATCCGCCAGAGTCCGTTAAAATAGGTTTATCCCAGTGCATAAATTGATGTAAGCCACCGTGCGCTGCCACGATATCTTCACCCGGTCTAAGCATTAAATGGAAAGTATTTCCAAGAATAATCTCTGCGCCAATACCATGTAACTCTTCAGGCGAAAGCCCCTTTACCGTACCAAGTGTACCAACTGGCATAAAAACAGGAGTTTGAACAACTTGACCATTTGGAAACGTAATCTTTCCACGGCGAGCTTCGCCATCTTGTGCTAATAACTCATATTTCATAAATAAAAAAGGAAGGTCAGAGACCTTCCTTGCTCCAATTATTGTTGATTTATAAAACGCCAAGCGCGCGCATGGTTTCCATGGTTACGCCACCTGTCGCTAAATTATTATCTCTTTGGAATTTTTCTAAAGCACGCATAGTGGTTGGTCCAAGTGCGCCGTCTGGTGTACCCGCATTATAGCCTTTTGAATTCAAAGCCGATTGAACAGACTTAATTGTATCTGCATTCACTTCGCTTTCACAAAGTACTTCTTCCCAACGCATTTGGGCATCAGCAACTTTCTTGAAAGTTTTGACTTCAGCATATTCCGCAGGAATTTCTTTCTCTACTTCTTGTGCATCTTTAACTAATTTCTTAACACGAACCGTTTTATATTCTGCTTCAACAGGCACTTTCTCAACGCGCGCAGGCTCATCTACCACTTGTACTTCTACACGCTCAATTTTTCCTTCTACTTCTTTATTATCTACACGCGCTTGCTCTTGAACAACTTGTTTTTTAATCGCTTCTTTTTGCTCTGGAACTTCTACCAAACGAAGTGCTTCGCCAACAGATTGGAAAGTTCTTGCAGGACCTTGGCTCTGAGCTGTTAAATAAGAAGGGCGAGCAGTTACTTCATCATTGACCTCTGTATATTTTGGAGGAATAACGGTTTTTTCAACTGTTTTTGGTTCAACTTCAATTTCTTTTACTTCAGTTTTATAAGTCGCTGGAATCACTTTTAATTCTTCAGTTGCTGGCTTAACTTCTACTTGCTCTTCTGTCCACTCATATTCTGCTGGAACAATTTCATAGGTTTTGGCCGCTTCTTTGATTTCAATTTGTTGTGTCTCTGGCTCAAATTTAGCTGGCACAATGACAAGTGCCTGACATTGTCCCGGACGAGGCGCAGGTACGCTCAAACTCTGTATATTATTATTAGCGTCTTGAACTACTGATGTATCAGTCGCATTTTCTTGCGCATTTGCGATGCCAATAATTGCTGCTGCAACCATAGCCGCGGTTAATTTACGTTTCATCATATTTTTTACGTCTCCTTTATCGGGAATAATCAATTTAACTAAATAATTTCAAACAGGCGCATATTAGCCTAAAGTCTTTATTGATACCAATAGCTTTTTACAGATATCAATCGAAAACAGATACCTCCTTCTATTATAGCGTCCATTTTAGCGAAGAATAAAAATGGGATGCGTACTATGCTGTGCAATTCTAAGCGCATTTCCACCCAACCCAACTTTTCCGGGTTTACCAGAAGCAATAACGGTAACATCCGTATCAATTTCTTCTCCAAACCGGACGATTTCTTCATAAACAGAGCCACTACGCACCATTACTTTAACATCCTGCTCTACTAAATATTCTTGCGCAAACTGTGTTAACCGTGTTTGCATTTCATCTCTCACCCGATGACCATAATCTTTTGGTAAAAAAGAAGTCACCATACTATTTCCGGGCATAGAAATCACTGTAATAAGATAAATCTGTCCATTATCCTTTGCTAATTCTTGTGCTGCTGCCACAATACGACGAGCATTTTGCGGATGCTCTAAATCTACTGCTGCAAGTACTGTTTTCATTTGACTCCTTCATTGATTAAAACTTTTTGTCTACGACGACGCTGCAAATATGCTAAGAAAATCACTAATGCTATTCCCGGAATATACATCCAATACTTAGATAATGCATGCGCATTTGGAACGGTAATATTCAGTAACATCTGATCCCAATCCAAACCAGCTTTTGCAGCAGGTGAATCTATCGCAACATCATCAATAAGATACTTTGGTAATGTTTTATCATCATAAACAATAGTTTCATCTGTTTTGACAATGGTTAATCCCATTTTTTCTAAGCGTTCTTCTGCTGTTGCACCTTCTGCAATGGGTACATGTGCATAAAAAGTAATTGGTTTACCGTATTGATTTACGCCACTCACATGAAACTCCATATCAGATCCAACAGGTGCTTTTGCTGTTTCTTCTATTAACTGACTGGGTTCAAAAGTGCGCGTACTCGGAGAGATATAGTCCATAAAAAATCCCGGACGGAATAAAATTGCTGTCGCTAACAATAATATCAATGCTTCCCACCAACGATTTTTATCAAAGAACCATCCCATGGTAGCAGCAGTAAATGCCAATATTGCGATAGTAGAAACCACAAAAATCATAATACCATGCGCCCAACCAACATCAATGAGGAGTAAATCGGTATTAAAAATAAATAAGAATGGTAATAATGCTGTCCGCAGACTATAGAAAAATGCGACCAATCCAGTTTTAATTGGATCGCCACCAGAAATCGCCGCAGCCGCAAAAGATGCTAGACCTACTGGTGGAGTAACATCCGCCATAATGCCAAAATAAAAGACAAATAAATGCACCGCAATTAAAGGCACCACTAATCCATTTTGTCTACCAACTTCTACAATGACAACTGCCATTAAAGAAGAAACCACAATATAGTTAGCTGTCGTTGGCAACCCCATTCCTAAAATTAAGCTAAACACTGCAACCATAAAGAGCATTAGAACCACATTCCCCATGGATAACGCTTCGATAATATTAGAAAGCTGAGCACCAAATCCAGTTAAGGAAACCACGCCGACAATAATACCTGCTGTCGCTGTTGCAATCCCAATCCCAATCATATTGCGTGCGCCAGACTCCAAGCCGTCAATTAAATCTTTCCAACCATGATGAAAAGCCATTGCATATTGATTTTCTTTACGAAAAAAGGCCAATAATGGACGTTGCGTTACTTGAATGACCATTAGCATCACTGTTCCATAAAAAGCCGAAAGCCCCGGAGATAATCTTTCGACCATAAGGCACCAGATTAAGACAACAACAGGTAACAAGAAATGAAGACCGGCATTAACAGTGGGTTTTGCTGACGGTAGCTCAACAATTTCTGAATTAGGATCATCCATTTCTAAATCGGGAAAACGCGATACCCGATAAATTAAGGCTATATAAGCCACTAAAAGCAGAATACTAACAACGGCATTGCGCAAGAAAGCATCTTTAATAAAGACCTGCAACCATCCCATGCCATAATAAACCGCAAAAGATAATAAACATAATGCTAAAAGACCACTAACCACTCTTATCAAAAACACCAATAAAGGACGTGGCACATCTGGTGAAGGTAAGCCTATCAAATTTTGCTTACAAGCTTCTAAATGAACGATATAGAAAAGTGCAATATAAGAAATGACTGCCGGTAAAAAAGCATGTTTAATAAGTTCATGATAAGGCATATTGACATATTCAATCATCAAAAACGCCGCTGCCCCCATCACTGGTGGCATAATTTGCCCATTAACAGAAGACCCCACTTCAACAGCACCGGCTTTTTCTCTTGAGAAACCAACGCGTTTCATCATTGGAATAGTAAAGGTTCCTGTAGTAACCACATTGGCAATGGAAGAGCCTGAAATAAAGCCTGTTGCCATAGAAGCAACTACAGCAGCTTTTGCAGGACCACCACGAAATTTTCCTAAATATGCAAAAGCCGTCTTAATAAAATAATTTCCAGCTCCAGCTTTATCTAGCAAAGCACCAAATAAAACAAATAAAAAAACATATTTGGTCGAAACCCCTAATGCAACGCCGAATACGCCTTCGGTCGTAATCCATTGCTGGTTAATAATTTGACTTAAGGAACCACTGTTATGAGAAATAATCCAGCCAATGGGAAAAAATTGCCCAAAATAGTTATAAAGCAAAAAGGCGCTAGCAATAATCACCAAAGGCAGCCCTAAACTCCGACGCGTTGCTTCTAATAAAATGAGTAATCCCAAACATCCTGCAATAATATCTTGGGTTGTTGGTGCTCCTACTCGAGTAATCAATTCCTTATAAAAAATAAGGTAATATAATGCTAAAAAAGCCCCTAAAACCGCCATTATCCAATCACTAATTGGGAGGTAATGACGCGGAGAACTGCTAAACGCTGGATAAGAAAGAAAAGCAAGAAAAAGTGCAAACGCTAAATGGATAGAGCGCGCACGCGTATC
The DNA here is from genome assembly GCF_001889065.1 of Suttonella ornithocola. Classification (GTDB taxonomy): domain Bacteria; phylum Pseudomonadota; class Gammaproteobacteria; order Cardiobacteriales; family Cardiobacteriaceae; genus Suttonella_A; species Suttonella_A ornithocola. Next base: position 10,547 of record NZ_LWHB01000018.1, read on the forward strand.
ATCTACCACAACATTAACGCTTCCCAAGCCAACCTGATTTAGCCAACCTTGTAAAATATATGGCAAAGGCGATGCATAATAAAGCTGAAATACCGACCAAGCAATTGCTGCAATAATAATAATGTTACGAACTGTTTTAGAATAGGGATTTCGTCCTCCAGTATCGGTAGAGGTAACCAAATCTTGTAAATCTTTGGGCGTTTTATTGAGGGACTTAGTTGACATAATAATATGAGTCTCAAAAAATAAATAAGTCAGTTGCTTCAATCATCCATAGCGATGATTCAAACAACTTGCCTATAAAAAATTATAGCTAACGACGGGCAATCTTGCCCGCCTACCCAACTGTTTTATTCCTTAATCCAACCTTTTTCAAGATAGTATTTTTTCGCACCATCATGTAAAGGCGCAGAAAGACCGTCTGTCACCATTTGTTCTGGAGTAATATTTTCAAAAGCGGGATGTAGCTTTTTAAAGCGATCAAAATTATCAAAAACAGACTTAGTGACTTCATAAATAGCGGATTCTGGGACATCGCTTGAGCTGACAACAGTTGCTAATACTCCTAAAGTTTTTACGTCATCTGGTGAGCCGTCATACATGCCACCGGGAATCGTTACTTTTGCATAGTAAGGATATTCTTCAACTAATTTATCAACTTCTTTACCGTCTACAGAAACCAAGTGAGATTTACAAGAAGCAGCCGCCTCTTTAATCGCGCCAGAAGGATTTCCAACTGTATAGGCAATTACATCTAAGTTATTATCACAAAGCGCAGATGCCATTTCGGCAGGTTTTAATTCAGCAGCTACTGCAAAATCGGCATTTGTCCACCCTTTTTCTTTCATAAGTGCTTCCATCGTCGTGCGTGTGCCTGAACCAGGATTACCAATATTAACGCGCTTACCTTTCAAATCATCAAAGGTTTTTACCCCAGAATCATCGCGAGCGACTAAAGTAAAAGCTTCAGGATAAACAGAAAAAACTGCGCGAAGCTTATCATTTTTCTTTCCTTCAAACTCGCCTTCACCATGATAAGCACGATACTGACTATCTGACTGAACAGTCCCCAATTGACGTTCACCAGCAGCGATTGCATTTAGATTATCTACTGAACCACCCGTTGAAGGCGCATTACATTTAATACCAGTTTTACCAGTATCGCGATTAACCAGTTTACAAATAGATTGACCAACTACATAGTAAACTCCCGTTTGTCCACCTGTACCAATGGTCACAAATGAGTTATCAGCAGCTGATATAGGAACTGTCATTGCCACTGCACCAACCATTAAAGATGTTTTGAACATTTTACGCATCGCGCAATCTCCTATTTGAATAAAACGAATAAAAGAGAGAAAATCCCTTTTCACTTTATTTTTACCATTAAAAAAACAATCAATTCAAGTATTATCTATACAACAAAGTTGAATACTTATGCACACTCAAATCTCTTCTACTTATCGTGGACGCTTTGCCCCTACACCTAGTGGACCTTTACATTTTGGGTCTTTAGTGGCTGCGCTAGGCAGCTATCTTGATGCAAAATCTCATAAAGGACAATGGATTATCCGGATAGAAGATGCTGACCGCGTGCGAAGTCATCAACAATACGCTGAAACCATTATCAAAACTATGACAATACATGGCTTAGTATCTGATGAACCTATTGTTTATCAAAGTCAGCGTTTAGCTTATTATTGTCAAGCTTTACATCAACTCTCACACCAACTATATGCTTGTAAGTGTAGCCGTCGTGACTGGCATTCTTTAGCAAAAAATGGCGTATTAGGAAAGATTTATCCGGGTATATGCCGTCATTCTTCAGTAAACAATTTACATCCATCCGATACGGCTATTCGACTAAAACTACCCGATAAAACAATCGTATTCAATGATAGATTATATGGTCAACAAAAATATCATCTGACTAAAGAGATTGGCGATCCTATTTTACGGCGTCGAGATGGAGATATCGCTTACGTGTTAGCCGTTGTCGTTGATGATTATCTTCAAAAAATTAGTCATATTGTTCGTGGAGCAGATTTATTAGCCTCTACCTGTTTGCAACAGTATTTACAAAAACAATTAGGCTATCCTCTACCGACTACATTACACCTCCCACTCGTTTTCACAGAAACAGGGGATAAACTTAGCAAGCAAAATCATGCGCCAGCTATCAATGATTCAACGCCATCAGAAAATCTATTATTTGCCTTAAAATTTTTAGGTCAAAATACAGATGGATTAAGTCCAAATTCTTCTATTGAAACTTTACTACATACCGCAATCAAGCGCTGGGACATCAACAAAATTCCACACTAAATCTCAATTATTTTTATTATAAGCTTGCGATTTTTTCACAATACCCTTAGCATGAAAAGAAAAACAACTATGGAGAAACATCATGAATCATCCTCAAACATTGTATTCTGTGCCCGAACATGTTGCTGAACATGCTTTGATTAACAAAGATGATTACGACAAACAATACGCGGCATCTATTCAAAACCCTGAAGTATTTTGGGCGAAGCAAGCAGAGGAGCTTATTAGTTTTTATAAAAAATGGGATACCGTTCATAATAGCGACCTCAATGAAGGCAGAATACGTTGGTTTGAGGGTGCTGAACTCAACATTTGTTATAACTGCATTGATAGGCATTTAGAAGAAAAAGGTCGACAAACGGCTTTTATTTTTGAACATAATGAAATTGGCAAATCCTATCGTGTCAGTTATCGAGAACTCCATACCCAAGTCTGTAAATTTGCCAATGTTTTAAAATCCAGAGGAATTGAGAAAGGCGATCGCGTTGTTCTGTATCTTCCCATGATCGAAGAAGCCGCGGTCGCCATGTTAGCATGTGCTCGTATCGGCGCCGTGCATAGCGTTGTCTTTGGTGGATTTTCTCCGGATGCGCTTGCTGATAGAATTAACGATGCTGAAGCAAAAATTGTTGTTACCTCTGATGCTGGTTATCGAGGCAATAAATTTACGCACGTTAAACGCAATGTTGACCAAGCGCTGAAAAAATGTAACACCGTTAAAAATGTTATCGTTGTTCAAGTCAATAAAGAGCAGGTTTATTGGCAACAAGGGCGTGATCTTTGGTATCACGAAGAAATGAAAAACGCCTCTGCTGATTGCCCTTGTGAACCTATGGATGCAGAAGATCCTTTATTTATTCTTTATACTTCGGGTTCTACCGGCAAACCTAAAGGTGTTTTGCATACAAGCGCTGGATACCTACTCTATGCGACAGCTACTTTCAAATATACTTTCGATTATCACGATGGAGATATTTATTGGTGTACCGCAGATATTGGCTGGATTACAGGTCACAGCTACTGTGTCTATGGCCCACTCGCCAATGGTGCTACCTCACTCATCTTTGGTGGCGTTCCCAACTACCCCGACCCCTCTCGCTTTTGGCAAATCGTTGATGAACACAAAGTTAACCTTTTCTACACTGCCCCCACGGCTATTCGCGCGCTAATGCGTGAAGGCGATCAATTCGTCAAACAAACTGACCGTAGCACATTACGCATCTTAGGCACCGTTGGCGAACCCATTAACCCTGAGGCATGGCATTGGTATCACGATATTGTCGGTAATAGCCGTTGTCAAATTGTTGATACTTGGTGGCAAACCGAAACTGGTGGGCATCTCATAACACCACTTCCCGGCGCAACTGCCCTCAAACCCGGTTCCGCCTCTCTTCCCTTTTTCGGTATTGAACCTGCTATCGTCGACGAAGAAGGAAAAGAATTGGAAGGTGCCACAGAAGGTATCCTGATTATTAAGCATGATTGGCCGGGTATGATGCGCAGTATCTGGGGTGACCACGAGCGCTTTATTCAAACTTATCTCGCCCCCTATCCCGGACATTACTTCACTGGTGACGGCGCACGTCGTGATGAAGACGGTTACTATTGGATTACCGGAAGAGTAGATGATGTCCTTAACGTTTCTGGCCATAGAATCGGAACAGCAGAAGTCGAAAGCGCACTTGTTCTACATCCAGCAGTTGCAGAAGCTGCTATTGTTGGTTATCCACATGATGTAAAAGGACAAGGAATTTACGCTTATGTTACCTTAATGAATGATGTCGATCCTTGTGAAGCATTAAAAAATGAATTGATTAAATTCGTTCGCCATGAACTCGGTCCTATTTATGGATTAGATATTATTCAATGGGCGCCTACACTACCAAAAACGCGTTCTGGAAAAATTATGCGCCGAATATTGCGTAAAATTGCTGCAAATGAAATTGATACATTAGGTGATACTTCTACATTGGCAGAACCTCAAGTGATTGAAGAACTCATCGAAAATAGAGTCAACCAATAATCTCAAATAAAAAAGGGAAAGAACTATAATTCTTTCCCCTTATATTTATATCTATTACAAAAGAGAAATTCTATAATCCTTATTAAAACCCTTTTAGGTATAAATTATATTCTTTATATGAATATAACTATATATCAGCCCAATAATAAATGATATTTTTAATTAAGTAATCTTCAAAGCCTATCGTTTGATAATTATCTCCATATCTACTTCAAAAGATAATACTTTTGGCTAAAAATTGCATTTAGCCAATCAATGATAAACGCTTACTAATAGACTCCGCTAGCTTTCTAGAACCATGCAAAATATGAGCAAGCATTGCTTGTTGCCCTGCTTCTAAAAGCAAAATTAAAGACTTATCTTTTCCACCATCAATAGCCCGAATATAGACTTTTCCTTTATCACTATCAATAGTAATTGAGCGGCTTTCTCCAAGCTCAAATTCGCCAGCCAAAGAAGCCCCTAACGCAAATAATGAACTGCCAACTGCTGCTAAATTATCAGCACTGTGTTTATCTGCTGCTCCTGACGAACGAGAGGTTACCTGAAAACCATCTGTTGTTGCTAGCAAAACATTTTTCACTCCGCTTGTTTCATTCATAAAACCTTCAAGTGCCGATTCACAAAATTTTACAAATGCTGGGTTGCGGTAATCTTCTAATGTTGCCATTCTCTTAATCCTATTTAACTTAGTTAACTTCTGCCTCAAGTGATGCAATGAGGGTTTCAATTAACAATAATACATCGTCTTTCTCTCTCGCGTCTACTTCGAAAACAGGAAATTGTAAATTTCGTTCAGAGAGAAGCTCAAATGCTTCAGAAAGGCTGAGATAACCGGGCATATCTGTATGAGTAATCCCAATTACAATATTTTCCATATTATGCTTATGAAAATATTCCACATAATAAGGTAACTCTTTAGGTGCTTTTTCACTGGCTGCATCAACTAAGATAATTGCCCCTAATGCTCCTTCAGTAACAATACGCCAAACCAACTCAAATCGTTCTTGTCCGGGCGTACCATATAAACCAATTTTTATATCTGGCGGTAGAAGAATTTGCCCATAGTCAATACCTACTGTTGTTAACAATTTGCTATGAGATTTTTTGTCGGTATTTGCTACATCGGTAGAAACAACGTCCTTATCTGACAGGGATTGAATAGCCGTTGTTTTTCCGGCACCCATACTTCCGGCAAAAATAATTTTAAACTCTTTCATCACTTATTCCGCTTTATCTCATTTATAAACCAAGTTTTGCGCGGAAGCGTTGCAATAAACTACGTTTTTCCGCTCTTTTGGCTTCATCAACTGGTACTTGCTTCGGTGCAAAATCCTGTTCATTTACCTTCTTAATAGCTTTCATCTGACCGGCATAGAGAGTAGCAAATAAAAAACGACAGATACTTTCTGTTGGGTAATTTGTTTTTGCTTTTAAACTTTCTATATTCATTGGCTGAGCTTGCGTACAAGCAGCTAAACGCAATGCTTCTGTGCGACCCTGCCGACTGAGTGGCTGTGGCCAACGTTGCAAATGAAAGTAATTTTTAGTATCAATATACTTTTTGCCGTCTATTCTAGACTGCCAAAGACTTTCAAACAACCATAAATCAATTTTTAATTGTCTACTACTTGCAGGGATATCTCTCTCGTCAATTTTTTTCCATTGCCACTCATGAAATCCGGGGACTTTATCTCTGGGATAATTGATAAAAACAACACCTTCTGCTGGCTTTACCCAAGTAATATTTTCGCCAATAGTCGCTTGATAAACGCCTTTCACACCATCTCGAATATAGTCAAGAACTTCTTCACTATCAAGATATTGACTTTGTGTAACATTTACATTGTTAGTACAGTTAGGCGATGATTGGCTTTTAAAAGAATGCAAATGATCTGATTTTTTTTCCTCCTTAAAATCCGAAGAAAGATTATTAGTTTCTCCTAAAAGGGCATCTATCCATGCTCTAACATCTATTGACTTCTCATTCCAATTAACACTTTGATAACCATAATGTGAAGCTAACTCCTGCCCTTCTACATTTCCATATGCACAAACAACAGGCTTGCTAATCATTTTTATATATTTTTGTATTTGTGGTGCTTCTAAAAAGCCTGCATTGATAACAACACCATCTAAGTTTTTATCATTAGCCGGAACCCATTGATAAGTATTTTGAGAATCAAAATTGTTAATAATGCTTTTCAGTTTATTTTCAGCTTCTGCTGGAAAGCCCAGCAAACAAATGTTTTTTTGTCCTGACATAGCAATTCCGTGACAGTTAAAAAAAGACCCCCCGTCCAGCGGGGGGATCAAAGAGCACTTTATTATGAAAAATCAAGATCTTTTTCAAAGCTACGAAGCTGATGACGAGCCATCGCAAGGTTAGCACGTGAACGATCTAAAACAAGATAAAGGAATAATTTGTTATTACGCTCTAATGGACGAATTAAGTGATATCCTTTACCTAGAGTAATTAGGATATCTTCAATATCATCGTTTAAGTTTAGAGAAGTTGCAACACGGCGCTTAGCATTAAGTACTTCTGTGTTACCTGCTGCTGCTAGTTCTAAATCTAAACCAGCGCCTTCAGTTGCTAATGCTAATCCACTATCAGAATCTACTAATGCGCCTGCTTTAAATCCATCAATATCAGCTAATGGGCTCAAGTCAATTCTAGCCATAATTTCCTCTTTAATAACTATTTGAAATATGCCTTTTGGCAGCTTTAGCAGAGCAAACAGAATGCCATTTTAAAAAATACTCAACATTTCACAAAGATAAGTTATTCCAAAAAAGCATAACCAAAAATATTTTATTCCTGCTCAAGTAAGAGAATCAAAAAAATTTTTAATTCTCTTACTTGAAATGTTAGTCTATAAGCTTCTATGATAACAACAGTCTAAAAATAATTTTATCATCAAGAAAGTAATATTCACCATCTTTCGAAATATAACTTTGTTAAAAAATACTTATAATTCATTATGATACATGAAATAACCACGATAAATCAATTAAAAAATACAATCTCTCAGATTTTTCCATCATTAACTAAAGGTGTCATTTATTTACATGGTGATTTGGGTAGTGGAAAAACAACTTTTGTCAGTTTATTTTTAAAGCAATTTGGACTACAAGAGCAAGTTAGCAGCCCTAGTTATACACTTATAAACGAATATACTATAGATAATATTCATATTTTACATGCTGATCTCTATCGCTTATCTTCCCCAGATGAACTTATTTATTTAGATGTAGATGAATGGGAGCAACGTGCAGATACCATTTTCATTGAATGGCCAGAAAAAGGACTTGGCTACATTCCTCAACCTAAATTTTCCATTACACTGACATTTAATGGCAAACAAAGGCTTTTAGAATGGACAAATAACGTCAGGTTATAACAACTAAACTGACAATTTTTTTCTATATTCAAAGACTATTAAAAGAATTACATATCCACATAAAATAGAAGAATAAGCGGTCATTGCAATGCAATCACCATTCTTTGTGCTTTTACTATAATCTCTTTATATTCTATTGCTCTAAAAGCATATGCTGAGGAAGATGCTCACGGAAATAAGCATCTATACCTGATGCAATTCCTCTTGCTAATTTCTCTTGATACACAGGTGTCGAAAGTAAACGAGCTTCGCTTGGATTGGAAATAAAGCCTGTTTCAACCAACATAGAAGGAATCTCAGGTGAGCGTAAAACTACAAAGTTTGCGCGTTCTACTTTTAGCTTATGAATATTTCCTATTTGACCTAATTGTTGCAGTGTTTTTTGTGCCAAAATATTACTAGACTCTAAAGTTGCTTCTTGTTGAATATTTAATAAAGCTTCTTGAATATCATTATCATATTTACTGACATCTACTCCCCACTTTAAATCCACGGCATTTTCAGTATTTGCTAGATATTTAGCTAATTGAGAAGTCGCACCATGCGTAGAAAGAATATAAACGGATGCTCCGCTAGGTTCACGATTTTCTACAGCATCCGCATGAATTGAAACAAATAAATCGCCACCTGCTTGTCGACAAATCCGAGTTCTTTTTTGTAATGGAATGAATTGATCACTATTACGAGTCATCACTACTCTATAGCCTGATCTTTTATTGAGTTGCTTCCTTAATTTTCTCGCAACTGATAAAACAATATCTTTTTCTCTTACTTTTATGGCTTTGCTTATCGCACCGGGGTCTTTACCACCATGACCGGGATCTAGGCAAACTACAATATCTCTCTTAATAGCTAATGGAGGAGATTTAATGGTTGTTTTTTTTTGTATAAGACCATTGTTTACTATTTTCTTCTCTATGATTACTTTAGAATTTGTTATAGGAGTAGTAATTGATTGAGTATTTGTAGTATAAGCAGAATTATTAACGATAGTTGATGTGATAGTAGGTATCTGCTCTCTAGAAATTACCGTATCAAATTGTGCGGAGCGATATGATGATTGATCATCTAAAGCCTTGCCAGCAAAAATTACATAAGGCATGCCTTCATCAACTGAGGTTAAAGTAATTGCTGGATCTCTATTTATATCATAAACATCTATAACAACTCTATGTCCCTTAATACTATCTGGAGATAAAGTATAAATATTTGCTTTTGCAACAGAAAGTAAGTCAATAACCACTCGTAAAAGATCTTTTTGTCGATAACCCGTTCGAATACTCCCTACAGCACCTTGGTTAATAGTAATCCCCGTTTTGGCAATTCTATATGTATTGGGAAAATCTAAAACAATTCGAGGAGGATTCGCTAAGCTAAACTGTTGAAAAGCAACTGCTTGATCAAGATCTAACACTAATTGGACTTTATTATTCATTCGATTAAATCGAATATCTTTTATTATTGCTGCTTCTACGACTATTTGTAGAGAAAACCCTAACATCAATCCCCATACTACTTTCCAAAGCATAAATATCCTTCAAGTCATCCGACGTGCCTAAAAATATATCATTTTTAATAGAAATCATATCTATCTGAGATAAATAACTAGCATCAAATTATTCTATCTTGCTATATTCATATAAATTTAGACCTTTGCAAAAAATATACAATAGAGAAATTACAATTTTTTAAATTTTGAAAACATATTAAAATCATAGTGTTAATTTTTCTACTAGTAGTAAAAATTGGTATAAAACGGAATTTTGCAAAGGTCTCAAATTATATGAGAACCTATCATACTATAACAAAGCATTTTCTATAAAGCGCTATTATTGACAGCGAGAAGCCACTAGACTTCTCGCAGATTAGCAACAAAAATACTACTTATATTTTTTTGTATTACAAAATTCCATTATGCTTCAATAAAGCCGTTACTTCTGGTTCTCTGCCACGAAAAGCAATAAAACTTTCCATACTTGGACGGCTACTTCCCACAGCTAAAATTTCATCTCTAAATCGTGCACCTGTTTGAGCATTTAAAATACCTTCTTCTTCAAAAGCACTGAAACTATCTGCTGAAAGCACTTCTGCCCATTTATAGCTGTAGTATCCTGCAGCGTAACCACCTGCAAAAATATGAGAAAATTGCATAGGAAAACGATTTTGTGCATATTCAGGTGTTACAGCCACCTCTTTACGCACTTTTTTCAAAACATCCAATACAGTACTTGAACTTTCTTCTTCTAAATGTAGACGGAAATCAAATAAAGCAAATTCTAATTGTCGTAGCATTGCCATTGCTGATTGGAAATTTTTCGCAGCAATCAGTTTCTGATAAAGCACATCTGTTAGAGGCTCATTGGTTTCTTTATGACGAGTCATCATGATCAAGCATTCACGGTCATAGCAAAAATTTTCCATAAATTGGCTAGGTTGCTCAACAGCGTCCCATTCAACACCGCTAATTCCTGATACGCCATAATCATCTACCTTTGTTAACATATGATGTAATCCATGCCCAAACTCATGGAATAGAGTCGTAACCTCATCATGTGTTAAATAAGCCTCTTCTTCACCAACTGGAGGAGTAAAATTACACACTAAATAAGCAACAGGTATTTGAAGTTTATTATCATCTAGGAAACGCTCTGCTGCACTATCCATCCATGCGCCTGCTCTTTTTTTCTGACGAGCATAAGGATCTAGATAAAATTGCGCTTGAATTTGATTTTTATCATTTAATACGTTATAGGCAGTAACTTGATTATGCCATACCGGCAAATCTATGTTTTGCTGAAAAGTTACGCCAAACAGTTTTTCAGTAATGGTAAATAGCCCTTCTAACACTTTACTCATTGGAAAAAAAGGTCTTAAATCTTCTTGAGATAAGGCGTATTTTTTTTGTCTCAATTTTTCTGATGCGTAGCCCACATCCCATGGTTGAAGCGTATCTATTTGAAGTTCATTACTAGCAAAGTCTTTTAATATCAATATATCACTCTCACCGACAGACTTACTTTTATGAACCAAGTTTTCTAAGAAATCCATAACAATTGTTGGATTACTCGCCATTTTATTACTAGCAGTATTTAAAGTGGCATAATCTTTAAAACCTAATAATTTCGCTGACTGTTCTCTTAAAGAGAGAATTTCCTCAATAATCTTAGCATTATCAAATTTTCCATCATCGCTTAATTCTGATGCACGTGCATTATAAGCGCGATAAATTTGCTCTCTTAACGCTTGATCATCTGCATAAGTTAAGACAGGAATAACTACTGGTGCATCTAGCGTTATTCGATATCCTGATTCATTATGTTGCTTTGCAAGATCGGCCATTAATGCTCTAGCAGAACTAGGTAGGCCTGAAAGGCGAGTATCATCCTCTAATGTTAAATGCCAAGCATTTGTTGCATCTAATACATTATTTGAAAACGCCGTAGATAATTCAGAAAGTCTCAAGCTTAATTCTTTAAACTTTTGCTTATCACTATCGGGTAATGCAACACCATTTCTTTCAAAATTTTCAAGATGATCAATAATAATTTTTTGACGCGTTGGCGTAAGTGCTGAAAAAAATTCGCTATTTTTTATTTTTTTTATGGCCTCATATAAATCACTATGTTGGCTGATATCCGTACTATAAGCCGATAAATCAGGCAATAACTTTTCATAGGCGGCGCGCCACTCATCTGTACTCATCACACTATGAAGATGCGCTATTGGAGAAAAAGCTAAAGATAAACGATTTTCCATCCTTGCTAAAGGTTGCATTAAACTATCCCAAGTAGGATTAGGTTGTGAAACCAGGCATTCAATTGCATCTCTATTTTCTTCAATAATATCTAAAACAGCTTCAGCATGTTCAGGTAACAAATGTTTGAAATCAGGGGTAGTTGATGGCTGATAAAGCGGGTTCGTTTGCATAAATATCCTTTAGAAATAAAAAAAGAGATTGAGGCTAAAAATAAAAATTCAAATATTATTTAGCAGAAGAATCAAAAAACATTCTAAAAGCCGTCATTAAAATAATACGCAAATCTAACCATAACGACCAATTTTCGATATACCATAAGTCATGATTAATTCTTTGTTGTAAATCGGTATCACCACGCCATCCATGGGCTTGTGCCCATCCGGTAATACCGGCTTTAACCATATGTTTTTGCATATAACCGGGAATCTCTCTTTTAAATCCCTCTACAAATTCTGGACGCTCAGGCCTAGGCCCCACAATACTCATATCTCCTTTTAAAACATTCCAAAATTGTGGTAATTCGTCAATGCTAAATCTCCGCATTACTCGTCCTAATGGAATTACTGGTTTTTTATCGGCATTTCCCCAAGAAATTTCATTTTTTTCATGTTCTTGTTTCATCGTCCGAAATTTCAAAATTTCAAATACCTTTCCATTCCAACTTACCCGTTTTTGTTTATAAAAGATCGGTCGTCCGTCTATTACTAAAATCCATAACCCTATTAGTAAAAATAAAGGGATTAAAAGTAATAAGGCAACTATTGAAATAATTTTATCTTCTATCCATTTAACAATTCGTTGCCACCCTGCCATTGGAGATACACTCAAATCAAAAGCATAAAAACCAACAACATAACTCGCTTGGTGGTTAATTAAGCGAAAAGTTCTTAAATCTGGAATTAAGCGAATATTGGCTGTAGAGAAACATAAAGTTTGCATCATTTGCTCAATGATTTCTCCTTCAGAGAGCGATAAACATAACCATATTTCATGAACATCAAGATCACCATCTTCTAAAGCATTAAATTTTTTAATATCTGCTACATTTACAAAAGTGGCCGTATCATCATCTACTAAACGAACATACGTTATTGCAAATCCTGACAAAGGATCTCTATGAACAGCACGATATAAATCCCGACAAAATGCTTTAGAGCCAAAAAGTGCTACTGTTTTACGGTTATATCCTTGAAAACGTAAGCGCTTTAATAACCAATAAACAATCGTTCTTGATATCAAACATAGACCAAATGCTGAAACTAGCCACCAGACAAACCATAAACGTGAGAAATGCTCCCCTGTTTTGGTTAAATAGAGATAAGCAACAATAATCGAACTTAAATAAAAAAAAGCTTTAAACAGTCTAACAATTAGTACAGCATGGATCGTTCCTCGCCAAGACTGATAGATTTTACAGATACTTAATAAAGATACGCCTAAAATGCTTCCTAGTAAAACCATCCAATGATAGCGTTCCCAATCCCATAGAGAATAATGAAAATATAAATAAAAAGTGATAAAACCAGCAAAATAAATACAAACCAAATCATTTAATTTTGCTAGCCAGCTTGCATACGAAATAACTGGTGATACACCATTAGAAATAGGGGAGAATTTTTTCATGAAAAGCGTCGCATAATAAAATCACTGCTTCTAGCACTATTTCCTTTCATACCATCATAAACAGCTAGCCACCAAAGCTGTAAAAATTTCCATTTATTTTTATAATGCCTTATCGCTAACAGCCAAGTTAGAATCTTTAAAATAGCTACGCCATAGAACCATTTTCCTGCCGCGAATTTATATAAGAACAAGCCATTACGATAAGTAAAATACGCCTTCCACATAGGATGATATGCTTTAGATCTTTCTCGAAAAGTAGAACAATCATGAATAAATTTAACCATTGGAAAAAATACAAGTCTTCTACCAAACTTAGATAAGCGTAAAGTATAAAGCATATCATCCGCATAAATAAAAAGCTCTTTTTGGGGGAGTCCAATGGTTTTGATGACTTCACGTCGAACAAAAAAACCAACAAAAGAAGAAGCATCAATATCAATATATTCTTCTCCTTGATACGCCTCACTAGATAAATGAAAACCCGCACGCGTATTTTTAATCAATAATCCTTTAACAGTTTTCCAAAAAAAGTGTTTGTGCCAAAAGGGATTCCAACTGGGACGATTCATCTCACAAATTTGTCCATTTAGATAATAAACTGCTGCCGCTAGTGCATCTATATTTTTTTTATCTAGACCTAAAAATGTCTGAATACTATTGGCTGCTGGAAAACTATCATCATCATATAAAACTAGCCAATCTACCTCTAAAGATTGAGCCAATTTTACTCCTTCATGAAATCCTCCTGCACCACCAATATTTTTTTCTAAAAACAAAAAACGTAAACGAGAATCTGTTTGCGCTTTCAACCACTGCTGTGTTCCATCCGTAGAAGCATTATCAATAATCACAATATAAGAAAAGGCTTGAGACAAACTTGCCTCAAGCGTTTTTTTCAGTTTCTCTAATCGGTTGAAAGTGACAATGACTGCACCTATGGAATCATCATTCATTTATACATTCATATCCACATAAAAAGGTTCTAATGTTTGCTGATTAACTATGGAGTATTTTACTTTATCTGCTACTTCTAATGCTTCCTTTATGGTTACATCCATATCTAGATAACGATAAGTTCCTAGCCTTCCAACAAAAGTAATTTTTTTTTTCTTGTTTTGCTTTTGTGACATACTTTTCCAAAAGCGCTTTATCTTCCACCAAACGAATTGGATAATAAGGAATATCTTTCTCTCCACACAGACGACTAAATTCCTTATAGCAGACCGTCTTTTCATGCTGTTCCCAAGGTGCAAAATGCTTATGCTCAGAAATTCTGGTAAATGGGACAGATTCATCCCCATAATTAATCACAGCATTTCCTTGATAGTCGCCTTCATCTCGAATAGTTTCAAAATCTAAAGTCCGATAACCCAATCGCCCTATTTCATAATTAAACCAAGCATCTAACGGTCCTGACCAAAACACATGATCATACTCTTCTAACATATCTGAATGATAAGGAGTATTTAATCGAATAATGATATTCTCGTGATCTAAAATATTCGATACTAAATCTGTATAACCATCTTTTGGAATACCTTGAAAACGATGAGAAAAATAATTATCGTCATAATTAAAACGCACAGGTAAACGCTTTAAAATACTTGCAGGTAATTCCTTTGGCTCTACGCCCCATTGTTTTTTAGTATATCCATAGAAAAAAGCACGATATAAATCCTCTCCCACAAATCTTAACGCTTGCTCTTCAAAAGTTTTCGGATTTTCAATAGATAAATCAGCCTTTTCTTCGATTAACTTTTGAGCTTCTTTAGGTGAGCAAGTTTTACCAAAAAATTGGTTAATGGTATGTAAATTAATAGGTAAAGAATAAACGGCTTCACCGCTAATCGTTTTCACTCGATTAATAAAAGGCATCATTTCACAAAACTGGCGAACGTATTGCCATACACGCTCGTTATCCGTATGAAAAATATGCGGTCCATAAACATGAAGCATGACACCTGTTTCTTCATCACGCGTAGAATGACAATTTCCTGCAACATGATTGCGTTGATCAATAACTGTTACCTGATAGCCTACTTCTGCTAATTCTCGAGCAATAATTGCGTTAGAAAATCCCGCTCCAATACATAAAAATTTTTTCACACTTAATCCTAATCCTTAAATTGTTTATTCCAAAAAGTCTCACTGGTTAATTCTTTATAACTTGTAGTATAATCTTTTTTTAAAGATGAGTAATTACTTATAAACTTCAAAAGTAACTTTATATTATAAAAACTAGCTTTAAAAAATTTTGGTTTTGAATGCTGTAATATAAAACCTTTTTTAGTTGGCCAGTGAATATATAATATTTTCTTAAAAAGAAATACTTCTCTTAAATTACCACCAAAACCTTTATGTTGCCAAACCAGTTCTGATTTAAATAATAGTTGTGGAATCAAGTGTCCATTCAAAGTAATTATTCTTATTAACTTTCTAATTCTTTTTTCGTGAGGATTTCCAAAAATTAAGTTTGTGTATATATTATACGGAATATCAACAAGTTTTTCATCTTTTACCAAAGCTAATACTTCTTTTCTTCTCCGTAACATATCTACATTACTACGCCAAAATTCACTACCTGCTAAAATATCTTCTAAAGCAAAATTTATAGCATTTGCTGTTTCATATTGGTAGGTTAATGCATTTCTAGCAAACATCTTAAATATAATCAAAGTAGATTTAAAACAACCATTTTTAGTTAATCCTTGTAAACTATGAACAATATGACTCCTTGTATCTAGATACTGATTAAGTGGTGATTGTTTCAACATAAAATCATCTTGCCACGAACAAATACCATTTAAAGTCATTATATTGAATTTATGCGCCAAACAAAAACCTACATCGTCTCCCCTTACAAAATAAGGAAAAGCATAATATTTAATAATAGAAATCGGGAATGCAAAAAACCACCAACCACCATAATCAATATTTTCTTCCACCTCATTAATTAATAAACTACGTACATCTCTCAAATCTAGGCCTGGCTTTAATGGACGACATAAGCCATCAAAACGAGCACCATTTTCAAACTGACGAAAACTTTCTACCTCTCTTAACATTGCACCAGCAATGCACTGATTAGGATTTTTTGCATACTTTAATAAAATTATCGTTCTACGAATAGACTCAATTTCACAAGAAGCATCATCATCCATAAACAAGCAATGTGTATATTGTTTTGTATTTGTTAAATGAAGTAAGCCTCTTGTAAAACCACCAGCACCGCCTAAATTTTTATTCTTAATAATATTAATCTTATCTAACTCTGGTAAGTTATTACTATTATCCACAACAAATACATCTACATTTTCTTTAATTTCTGAATCATTTAATAATCCTAAATTTAATCTTTCCATTGCTGGGATAAGATAGTTTTGACGGTTAAAATGAGTAATAACAATGCCTAATTTTACCTTGTTAGTTGGCACTGAGCTGGTACAAAAATCACAGCTAATAATTTCTGAAACATCTAGCGAATGAAAATCAATTGCAAGCATTCCATCAGAAAGCTTATTCCAAAAATTAAGTTCAAAAATCTCTTCATGTATCTGCTCAGATAAAAAATAAGATTCATCTAGAATAACATCAGAGTAATCTAATCGAAACCAATGAAAAGATATTTTTATATTTCCTTTAGCTTTAATTCTAAAACTTAATTTTTCAATATTTGTTTTTCTCTTTATTTTTTCAATACTAATAGAATTAAAATAAGTATTTGTGGATAGTTTTCCACCTTTTAAAAATTTTATATTCAAATCATTTCTATTTATCTCAACAAAATCATTACATCTAAAATATAAGTCTCTTTCTGAGCATAAAATAGAAGGAAAAATTATTTTTTGCACAATATTCATATTTATCCTTAATTATTGAATACTAATTATTATTTAATATCTCACCATGCTCTAAATGGAAGTTTATGTTACATATTCTTTTCGCTAGCTCATAATCATGCGTTGCCATAACTAAAATGCCTGCTTTATCAACAAACTCCAGCAGTCTTTTCTCAGCTTTATCGCGAAAACTTTCATCGCCTACACTCATCCATTCATCCATCAATAAAATTTCTGGTTGCGTACTTGTTGAAATCGCAAAAGCAAGCCTTAATACCATGCCACTCGAATAAGTGCGTACAGGCATGTAAATAAAATCCCCTAATTCACTAAAATCGATAATTTCATCAATTAATTTTTCTGTATCTTTAGGTCTTAACCCTAAAAAGAGCCCTCGTAATTTTATATTCTCTATTCCTGTCGCCTCACCGTCCATTCCAAGCATAGAGTCTAATAAACTGGTTATCTTTCCCTCAACACTAATTTTTCCAGAAACGGGAGGATAAACACCTGCTAAAACACGTAATAAAGTGGTTTTTCCTGAGCCATTATGACCAATGAGAGCAACTCGCTCCCCTTCTTTAATATCTAAATTAATATTTTTAAGGGCTTCTATCTCAGTATATTTACGAGAGTTTTTAACAATTTTTCCACCAGTAGCTACTTTTAACATTGTTTGTTTAAAAGACCGCTGCTTAGCATCATAAATAGGAAAGCGAACTGAAACATTTTCTAATGTAATATGCATAGTTTAGTCCTATAACCAATAAGTAATACGATGATGTGTTCTTTTAAACAAAATTATGGAAATAGTTAAGCCTACAATAATCATAGCTACTCCAACTATCCAATCTATTGTATTGGGCGAAACACCTAACAAAGGCGCTCTTACCATATTTAATAAGTATGCAAATGGATTAAGATGCGCAATAAATGCCCTGTCAGGTGGGAGTTGACTTAAGTCCCAAATAATAGGTGTCACAAAAAATAACAAGGTCATAATACTATTGACTACTGGTCCCATATCTCTGTATCTAGTACAAAAAATAGCCGTAAATAACCCCATCCAAAATAAATTTAATAAAATAATAACCAATGCAGGAATTAACCATAAAATCTCTAGACTAATAGGTTTCCATACGATCAATAGAATAAGCGGATAGAGTAAAAAATTATGTAAGAATACAATTAATTGTCGATAAATGACTCTACAGATAAATACCACTGGTGAAATTTTTGTTTGCTTAAGATAATGCGCAGCTTCTGAAAAAGCATGGCAAGATTCATTGATACTAGAAGCAATCAACGCCCAAAATATCATTCCTAAAGCTAAATGAGGAACAAATTCTCTTAAATTATTACCAAATAATGCACCATATAACGGTCCCATAGCACCAATAGTAATAGCCATACTAAGTGTAATCCAAAAAGGACCAAGCGTTGAACGGCGATAACGCGCTAATACATCATACCAACCCAAGGTTGCCCATAAATAATATTCTTTTATACTTATCGATAGTTCTTTAAAAAGATCTGAATTCATATTTTTCATTTTTCTAATTAAAAGCGTAAAGAGTGTAAATCTTTGCGCAAAGATATTCAATGAGTAACTTAACAGTCAATTATTTCCTTTTAGGATTAACTTTATGAATTGCTTGTCCTGAAACTGCTAAAGCCGCTTCATGGACTGCTTCAGATAAGGTTGGATGAGCATGCATAATTCGTGCTAAATCTTCTCCAGCGGCATAAAATTCCATTGCAACAATGAGCTCATGAATCATTTCTGAAGCACAAGGTCCAATGATATGCGCCCCCAAAATTTCATCTGTTTCTGCATCACAAAGAATTTTTACAAAACCACTGGCAGCATTCATGGCTTTTGCGCGACCATTAGCAGCAAAAGGAAAATCGCCTTTAATATAATCCACTCCTTCTACTTTAAGCTGCTCCTCTGTTTTTCCAATCCAAGCCATTTCTGGATGCGTATAAATAACAGATGGAATAATGTCATAACGAACATGGCCTGCCTGTCCAGCTAATATTTCTGCTGCCATAATGCCTTCTTCTTCAGCTTTATGCGCTAGCATTGGACCTCTAACACAATCTCCAATGGCAAAAACATTAGGTTCCGCTGTCCGACAATGCTCATCAACTTCTATAAAGCCACGTTCATTGATAGCAACCTTTGTTCCTTCTACCAATTCAGCACTTGTATTGGGTTTACGGCCAACAGCAACTAATAATTTATCAAATTCTGCTGTCTGTTCACCCTCTTTTGTTTCATAAGTGACTCGAACAATATTATTATTAACCGTTGCGCTTTTTACTTTTGTTCCTAATAAGATATTTAATCCTTGTTTTTTAAAGGTACGCTCCGCTTCTTTTGCTAATTGTCGGTCAGCCATCGATAAAAAATCATCCATCGCCTCAAATATTGTTACTTCTGCACCTAGCGATTGCCAAACACTTCCTAATTCTAAGCCGATGACACCAGCACCTATCACACCAAGACGTTTTGGAACACTATTAAAATCTAAAGCACCTGTTGAACTAACAATATGTTCTCCATCCATTTTGGCAACAGGAATGTCAATTGGTAGTGAACCAAACGCTAAAATGACCCCTTTTTCTGCTTGATAGCTTTCTGTTTTACCATCATGGCTTTCTACTTCAACACGCTTATTGGCTCTTAACTTTCCTTTTCCTTTTAACCAATCAATTCCATTTGCCTGAAAAAGCTGAGAAATACCTCCAGTAAGTTGTTCTACAATGGTATTTTTACGCGTAATCATTGCTTCTACATCAATAGAAACATTAGAGGCTTGAATTCCATGTGTTGCAAACTCATGTTCTGCCTTATGAAACAAGGCACTAGATTCTAGTAACGCTTTAGATGGAATACAACCTACATTCAGGCAAGTTCCACCTAAACGATCTTTTCCTTCCTCATCCTTCCACATTTCCACACAAGCCGTTTTAAAGCCTAATTGTGCGCTACGAATAGCCGCTACATATCCACCAGGACCACCACCAATCACAATTACATCATATTTTTTACTCATAGAACAAACCCTTAATCTTTAGAATACAAAAAAGGCGCAGAATGGCTGCGCCTTTATAAAAATAATTTATACGCCTAATAATAAACGAGTAGGATCTTCAATGGTATTTTTAATTGATACTAAGAAACCTACCGCTTCACGTCCATCAATAATACGATGATCATAGCTCAGCGCTAGATACATAATAGGACGAATAACAATTTCGCCATTTTCGACGACTGGACGCTCAACAATATTATGCATTCCTAAAATTGCACTTTGTGGAGGGTTTAGAATTGGTGTTGATAACATTGAGCCGAATGTTCCACCATTGGTAATAGTAAAGGTTCCACCGGTCATTTCTTCAATACTTAACGAACCATTTTTGGCTTTAACCGCAAATTCTTTAATACCGCCTTCAATATCTGCAAAATCCATACCTTCTGCATTTCGCAAAATAGGCACAACCAAGCCACGCGAACTAGAAACAGCAATACCAATATCTTGATAATTATGATAAACAATATCATCACCATCAATAGAGGCATTCACCGCAGGCCATTCTTTCAAAGCAGCAACAGCGGCTTTTACGAAGAAACTCATAAAGCCAAGTTTAATATCATTTTTTGCCACAAATTGATCTTGGTATTTCTTACGTAGATCCATAATAGGCTTCATATTAACTTCATTGAATGTCGTCAGCATTGCGGTAGTATGCTGAGCATCTAATAAACGCTCTGCAATACGCTTACGCAATCTTGTCATTGGCACACGCTCTTCATGACGCGAACCACCGCCAGCAACATGCTGCTTCATATCATTTTTGGTAACACGGCCACCACGACCACTACCAGCAACATCGCTAACTTTCACATCATTTTCTGCTACTATTTTTCTTGCTGCAGGAGAAGCATTTTTATTATCCTTTGCTTCTGATGCTTGCGCTTTAGATTCTGATGTAGAGGATTGTGCAGCCTCACCTGATGAAGCTTTATCATCTGAACTAGTCGTTTCTGCTGGCGCTTCACCAGCTTCCATAATAGCAACAACATCACCACCAGTCACTGTTGAACCATCATCTACTTTAATTTCTTTTAGAATACCGCTCATTGGTGCAGGCAATTCTAAAACGACTTTATCTGTTTCTAAATCAACAAGGTTTTCTCCCTCATTGACAAAATCACCTGCTTTTTTAT
>NZ_LWHB01000180.1 GCF_001889065.1 Suttonella ornithocola
TGTCCATGGACAATGCCGCTTTTCATAAACGCTGTGATATTCAAGCAATCATTGAAGAGCATGGGCATGAGATAGTTTGGTTACCCCCTTATAGTCCAGACTTAAATCCTATTGAAAAGATGTGGGCTTGGATTAAGCAAATACGCAAAGAATGGCGGATGGATTGTATTGATACTTTATGCTTTTATCTGCTTTGGATTGGGTTGGGCTTTAGATGATTGCACTATATTCTAGTAGCCTTTTACTATAGCCACATAACGCAAACTGTTACGGATTTGCTGAAGCACACACAGTTGTACCTCAGTATTGGGGAAGATAGCCTGTATCGCTTCAGGAAAACCTTTTAAGCCATCCACACAAGCCATGAGAATATCTTCCACGCCACGGTTATGTAAGTCCGTCAGTACAGAGAGCCAATCGTTTGCCCCTTCGGTTTCCGAGCAGTATAAGCCAATGAGTTCTTTTTTGCCTTCGGTGTTTAAAGCCTGTAGCGTGTAAAGCACTTTATTGACATAACCTCCTTCTTCTTTGACTTTGTAGGGAATGGCATTCAGCCAAACAAAGAGATAAACACTATCGGGTGTTCGAGATTGCCATGCTTTAAGCTGTGGTATGAGTTGATCGGTAATGCTGCTAATGGTGGCTTCAGAGACGTCCAATGAGTAAATCTCAGCGATGTGGTCTTTGATTGCCCTATATAGTGAAAGGCTACTAGAATAGTTACAGTATTAAGATAGATGAATAAAGTAAGCATATGTATTATTACTGGAATAGCAATCTAATTTCTGTGACTCTTTTATTAACCTTTAACTATTTATTTATGAAAATTATCTATTCTTGCTGTGCTAATTCTTCTATCTAGGCTAGATTTTGATAGTTTCTCTAGCTATATAAATTTAAAAAACCGTACATAATATGGTAGAATTTTATTCCTAATTGGTAGGTGTTTTTTATGTTAATGATTTATAGTAAGTTTTTAATCATATAAATTCTTTACTTTAAAAGTACGTTTTATTTTTCTGCATCTCCTACCATGCTCGTATAGTTTTATCAGCAGTAGCTATTTAAAGCGCTTATCTACTCTAGTGCTTGGCTATATCTATTTTTAATCACAATATATATGCGAAATTTTAATAATTTTTGATAACAGGAGCTTTCATGAACCAAACAGTTTCTTCTGATAAGCGCCAAAATGGACTTAATTCCACGGTGTTTTTTGGCGCAACTATCATAATAGTTGCAGTAACACTCTTTGCTTTCTTCAGTGAAGAACGTGCTTCTGAGCTATTTAATAACTTACAAAATCATATTATTGCTTATGCTGGCTGGTTTTATATTGCCGCAGTTGCCGTCTTCTTAATTGTCTCAATTTATCTAGCTTTATCACGCTATGGTAATATCAAGCTTGGACCTGACCACTCTTCACCAGATTACGATAACTTCAGCTGGTTTGCGATGTTATTTTCTGCTGGTATGGGCATTGGTTTAATGTTCTATGGTGTAGCTGAACCGGTTATGCACTTTCTCAATCCACCTAATATTGAAGGGAGAACGGTCGCTGCTGCACGCGATGCAATGAGCCTTACTTTCTTTCATTGGGGATTGCATGCGTGGGCAATTTATGCCGTTGTTGCTCTAATTTTAGCAGTATTTTCTTTTAGACATAATTTACCATTATCTATGCGCAGCGCACTTTATCCGCTTATTGGCGATAAAATTTACGGACCGATTGGTGATGCTGTTGATATCTTTGCGATAGTTGGGACACTTTTTGGTGTTGCTACTTCTCTTGGATTAGGGGTAAACCAAGTTAATGCCGGCTTATCTCACCTGATTCCTTCTATTCCACAAGACACAAATACGCAAATTATCCTTATCATTGCCATTACTTTTTGCGCTACCCTTTCTGTTGTTACCGGATTAGATAAAGGCATTAAATTCCTTTCTAACCTAAATATCTTATTTGCCATTTTACTTGTTGGTTTTGTGCTATTTAATGGCGCAACGGTTTATACCTTACAAGCTTTTATGCAAAATATTGGACAATATCTCTCAACCGTTGTCCGAAAAACTTTTAACTTATACGCTTATACTCCCGAAAGCGATGCCCAAAAATGGGTAGGTGGTTGGACACTGCTCTATTGGGGCTGGTGGGTATCATGGGCGCCTTTTGTAGGAATGTTTATTGCTCGGGTTTCTCGTGGTCGCACCATTCGTGAATTTATTACGGGCGTTTTACTGGTTCCAACAGGTTTCACCTTTATCTGGATGACAGTTTTTGGAAACAACGCGATTCACATGATTTTAGATCAAGGCATTACCATGCTAGGAGAAGCGGTTTCTACTGATGTTAGCACTGCTTTATTTGCCTTTTTAGAGCAGTTGCCAATGTCTTCTATTACTGCACCATTAGCCATGATTATGGTGGTTTTGTTCTTCGTAACTTCTGCGGATTCAGGGTCAATGGTTATTGATACACTGGCAAACAACGGCGCTGAAAAAACACCTGTTTGGAGCCGTGTGTATTGGGCAAGCCTAGAAGGAATTATTGCGGTTGTTCTATTATTTGCAGGTGGTCTAGGCGCATTACAAACCATGACGATTGCAAGCGCACTTCCTTTTGCAATTATTATGATGTTTGCACTTTACGGGCTATTTAAAGTATTAGCGTTAGACTTACAAAAGCAAGATGCGCTCGCTTTCAATGCTTACCTTCCACAAACAACTGCTGGAACCGATTGGCGCGAACGCCTCCGTACCATTACAGAATATCCAAATGAAGAAAAAGTACGACATTATATTGAAACAACCGTCCGTCCAACTTTGGAAGAAATCGCACAAGAAATGCGAAAAAATGATGCTGGAGAGGTCATAATTAGCCAGTTAGAAAATGGCGGCTTACGTTTTCATGTTGAGCATGGAAAAGCCCATGATTTTTACTATGATGTACTCAATGTTGAAATCACCGCTCCAGCTTTTGAAGAAGGACAACCAGAAACCTATGCAGGCGCTGAAGTACATCTCTTCGAAGGTGGACAAGGTTATGACATTATGGGTTGGTCAAAAGAAGCTATTATTAATGATCTTTTAAACCAATATCATAAACATATCCACTTTTTACACAATATTGCATAGCGTCGTAAAAGTTATTAAATAAACTTTTACCAATATAAAAGCCGCCTTTTGAGGGCGGCTTTTTAGCTTTAAATTGAGCAATGAGTTTATGAAAGCGCTTTCACTTCCCAAGGTAATCCATATTTTGCTAATACCTCTAAGAATGGATCAGGGTCGAATTGTTCCATATTAAATACCCCTTCACCGCGCCATTGATTTTCAAGTATCATTTTTGCGCCAACCATCGCAGGAACACCAGTGGTATAAGAAATTGCTTGTGAACCTACTTCTTGATAGCAGGCTTCATGGTCGCAAATATTATAGATATATACCGTTTTTTCCTGACCGTCTTTTAAGCCTTTTGCGACACAGCCGATACAGGTTTTGCCTTTGGTACGAGGACCAAGAGAAGCAGGATCAGGTAGAACCGCTTTTAAGAATTGAATAGGAATAATTTCTTTGCCTTCAAAAATTACTGGCTCAATTCCTGTCATTCCAACATTTTCCAACACTTTTAAGTGATTTAAATAATTATCAGAGAAAGTCATCCAAAAACGCGCTTTTTTAATCTCTGGAAAATGTTTCACTAAAGATTCTAGCTCTTCGTGATACATCATATAGATGTTTTTCTCGCCAATCCCAGCCGGAAAATCAAACACTTGTTTATTGGATAAAGCTGGTGTCGTTACCCACTTGCCATTTTCCCAATGTCGCGCATCAGCGGTTACTTCGCGAATATTGATTTCGGGATTAAAATTGGTTGCAAATGGCAAACCATGATCACCCGCATTAGCATCAATAATATCGAGTTCGTGAATTTCATCAAGCAAATGCTTTTTGATATAAGCCGTGAAAACATTGGTAACGCCAGGGTCGAATCCACTACCAAGCAATGCCATAATCCCTTTATCTTTGAAGCGATCTTGGTATGCCCATTGCCATTTATATTCAAATTTTGCTTCTTCTGGCGGCTCATAATTTGCTGTATCGAGATAATCCACGCCAGTCGCTAAACAAGCATCCATAATATGCAAATCTTGATACGGTAGTGCAATATTCATGACTAAATCAGGTTTAACCTTTTCAATCAATTCAATCATTTCACCGACATTATCGGCGTCTACTTCATAAGTTTTTACCTCAACGCCGTATTTTGCTTTTACTGCATCAGCAATCGCATTACATTTTTTAAGTGTACGACTTGCTAAAGTAATTTGCTGAAAAGTTTCTTTTGCTTCAGCACATTTGTGTACCACAACATTTGATACTCCACCTGCGCCAATAATTAAAACATGAGACATATCAGTTCCTCTTTTTCCAAAAAATTATTCAAGATGCGTGCGAATCTGTGCAACAATCTCTTCTGTTTGTCCTTTCAAAAGAGACAAAGGTAATTCCACACTTGCATCCATTTCAAAATTACGTGGTATTGGTTCACCTAAAACAGGCTCTGAAGAAAATTGCGCACCGCCAGAATATCGCAAAATTACACGTTCTTCTTCAAAAACACTTTCCATCACACTTTCCCAAAATAAAAATCCTTGTTCCTCGCCAAAAGCCCATTCTATCCCACGCTCACTCAAGACTAAACCTTTTGCATGCGGAGAAAAAAGTGCAAGTGTCGCTTTTACTAAGGGAAACAAAAACAAAAAAACTATCACCGAATAAAACACACTCACAGGCGTCAAATGCGGTTTCACCCAAAGCCGTATCCAAATAAAAATAAATAAAAACAAGAAGAAAATGAGGCTTTGAAACAAAATACGCCATCTTGCCTGTGGTTTTAAATGATAGACTTTTCTCACCTAAAACTTTCCTCCGCTACATTAAAGCGAGATTTACATTCTAACCAACCCCCTATCTCATACCAAATCGCTTTCCTTACCAGTCGGCAAAAATATGACGTGTCGCAGAGAATGCCCAAGCCGTTGATAACGGCCAAAACCACAACAAAGCCAAAATAAATACCACCATGCCAACTAAAGAGGATAACGTCGCAAATGCACCAATAACCATCAATCCAGCACTAATGAGCATAACGCAATAAACGCTTAATACCGTTAACGGCAGAAAATTATTTAGCGTCCCATACCATTGCAACTTAAACGCTTGTGGAAACGGTAATTGCGAAAAATCTGTCATTAAAGGCACTAATGCCCAACTCAATAAAATAACGACACTCTGCATACCTACGGCATATACCGTATAAGCCAATAAAATGGTTTGATTGACAATGACTTGGTTATTTTCGGTAATCTCTATGACGGGTGTGGGGAAAAGTTGCCACTCTAAAATCTTAAATCCTAACTGCATTAACAATAAAAACCCAACTAAATGCCAAAATGCTGTAAAACGCCATGTTTTCGTTAATTGCCAAAAAACTTGCATAGTTGGCTTTTTCCCGATTGCTAACTGTTGGCAAAGTCTTAACAAACCATTTTGTGCCAAAATACTAGCGATAATAATGCCAAGCATCTGAGCTGCCATTGCCAAAACTTTTCCGCCCGGTAAAAAAACAAACAATGCTGCTAAGATTTCTCCGGCTAATAAACCGGCTAACATCACTAACATAACGCATAAAGAAGCCCCCGACCATAAGCCTGGCGCTACGCGTAACATCTTCAACCCATCTTTAAACCATACACCAGCGTCTTTTGAAGAACACTTTTCAGGACTAGATAACAATACTATTTTTTCGTTCACATCATATCCTTTATATAAAATCTTCTCTTGAGCCGACAAGCCACAAAAAGATTCGGTAGAATAGCACTTTTTACGCGCTATCGCCCAATGTTACACCGCATTCTACTGTTATTATTCTGCTTAATCAGCCAAAATTTATTCGCTCAGCCAGCATTACCCCCACTCTCATCCGAAATTATTGAGATTAATATCAATAAATTAAGAGAAGATAACAGTCGACGTAGTCAAAGTATTCATACCCTACAAGAGCAACTCTCTCATTCTTTACCAGCTGAGCGTAAAATCAAACAAGATGATTTAAGCGAAGTTCGTGTTGCGCTTGACCAAATCCAACAGTCCATTGATACCCTTTCAGGGCAAATTACTGACTCACAAAATCGATTAAGTAATACCCAAAATCAATGCGATGCCTTAAATGCGCGGCTACAAAAATTAGCCAATCCCATGGCAAACAATCCCCCTTCTGAACTAAACGATAGCGTTCATGAACAATTTTCACAGTGTCAAAAACAAGTCATCGCCTTAGGCACCCAACTCACCTTACAAAAAAGCGCATTACAGCTGATGCAAAAACAACAAAAATTGCGTGAAATTCAATATCAACGCTATAACGATCGATTTTTAGAAACCAGTGTCGAAACCGATAATACCGACGAAGATCTACAAGCACGATTAAAACAATTACAAAACGATCGAGAACGACTCAGTAACGAACTAAAAAAGCCTAATAAAGACCGCAGTGAACGCTTTAATCAAAACATCGCGCTTGCCATTGTTGGCAAACAAATCTTTATCACTACTTTGCATCAAGACTTTCAAACCATTGAACGTCGCCTGCAAGAATTACAGTTTGCCGATATTACCAGCGTTTCCTATGAACGTATCTTAGCCGTACAAGATGAAATTAGCGGATTTGAAGCTCGCCTGCTAACCATGAAAGAACAGCTAAACAGCAATATGGAATTTATCAGTCAACAATATGGCTTATATGCTCGTCAACAAGGAGACAAAATTCCTGTTAACATTCAAAATCGTTACAATATTTTACAAACCAGCGCAGGAAATTTCACTCAAAGCCTAAATAACGCCATGGAAGCTTTGACGCTTATGCATAAAAGCGTTGACGCACAATTTACCGCACTCTCTAAAAGCTATATACAAAAGCGATATAACTTTGGTGGTTCTTGGCAACGCCTTCCTAGCATCTTTGAGCGCCAACTATCTGCGCTATCAACCTTTATTGGACAATATAGCGTATCCTTCAAAGCTCTACAACAAGCGATCTTAAGCTTAAACTCCACGCGAATACTTTGGCTAATCGGTATTTCAATTACTGTTGCCCTCATTACCTTTTGGCTTGTCGGCTACGCTAGCAAGCTGGTTACAAAAACCTTAAATCGCAAACGACTTTCTTTCTCTACGCGATTGATTATTTTTCTCTTTGCAATGACCAAATACAACCTACCGTATATTGGTTTACTCATTTTGCTTGGGATTATCATTTACCTAACCAAGCTGCCCTCGCCCGGTGCCAATCTAATTTTACTCATTCCCATATTCATCCTTCTTATTAGCATTCCCCACTTTACCATTCACTTACTCAAGCATAGTCAACTACTAGATAGTGCAGATAACCGTAAACTTGCTCGCCCCGTAACCATTTCAGCCGCCATTGGCGGTATCTTATTAGCCTGTGTTTTTATGGCAGAATGGATTTTAACTGACCCTATCGTTATTGATGCTTTTCGTTGGTTATATGGTGTTTACATTCTAATCATTAGCTATCCGCTATGGCAAATGCTTCGTAAAATGCGGCTATTTCTAGATGAACACTACACCGACCACTATACCTACAGCATCTTACGAAGCATCATTGGGCTTATTCCGATTGGTTTTTTACTCTTTGGTGCGGCAAGTGTCTTGGGATATCTCAATTTTGCATGGCTTAGCGCGCGTTATCTGCTTACCACCTTGCTTTATACCTTAATATGGATCGGCTTTCTTGGACTCATCAAAGATCTTTCATTAACAGCTAAACGACTCGCTTTAACCCGTACAAACAATAGCGTCTTTTGGGCACAAGACGTTATCAACCCCATACATGCCATCTTACGCTATGGCAGCTTAATTGGGCTTATCTACGCGCTACTTTATACCTTTGAATGGAATGCCAATACCCCTATTATTGCAGAGCTTCTCAACCTGCTACACAAGCCCTTATTCGGCAGTAGTGCCAACGACAAACAATTCACTCTCATGAACCTATTACTCATGGGACTACTTATCTATATCGTCTTCCGCACAGGTATTTGGATTAAATCCCTTTGCTATCGTTGGATATATGCGAAAGTTGCAGATACTGGCGTTCGCAACTCACTCGCTGTTTTCAGCCAATATGCCGTCGTTACCTTTGGATTTCTATTTGCTCTACGCATTATTGGTATTGACCTTACCGCCTTTACCGTCTTTGCTGGGGCGCTCGGTGTGGGAATTGGTTTTGGTTTGCAAACCATTGCCAACAACTTCATCAGCGGTATCTTACTACTGATTGAAAGACCGCTTAGAAACGGCGATATCATAACTGCCGGCGGTTATGATGGTACCGTTGAGCGCATTGGTATGCGCACCCTAACCATGACCACCTTTAATAACGAAAGCATCATTTTGCCTAACTCCGACTTTGTTACCTCTGCTTTTCGCAACTGGTCGCATTCAGACCCCATTATTCGCGTCATCCTTTACTTTGATGTCATGGCACAATACGATCCACAACAAGTAGAAAGAGAGCTACTTGCAGGACTTAGACAACTTGTTGAAAAAGATATTATTTGCGACCAACCGCCAGATTTTATTCCCGGTGTCTTTGCTTGGAACTATAGCGAGCGTGGAATGACTTATCGCGTACAATACTACGTCAATCTCGACACGCATGACTATCTTGGCGCACGACATAAAGTCATCCGCACCCTATGGCAGACCTGTCGTGACCATGGAATTGAGATTGCTTATCCACGCACTAACCTTCACTTTCCAGATAGCTCGGAAGAATTTGGACAAATCGTACGCACATCTACCCATCAAAACCTTAAAAACATTCCTAACTTTTAACCACTGGAATCAATATGCCTAGCTACGGACTTACCAAAATCATTCTTCACGATAGCTTTATTCGTGGACGCCGTTGTGAACTTCACTGCGATGGACATACCAACTTACATGGAAAGACGCTACCGGTAAGACAAGCTTACTTAACCTCCAACCCATCTTCTACGGCAGATATCCTAACCTCATCATTCAGCGCGCAGACAGCAAAAACAGCTGCGTTATTCTCTATCACCATCCCACCTATCGTAAACACGTTTATCGCTTTATTCGCAACGATGCTCAGAGCGCGCTATTCTCCGAATCTGCCCCAATCCATGTTTGCGCAAAATACTCACTATCAGCTGGCGGAGCTGAAATTGCACGTGACTTCTCACTCTCACCGAGAGGTAATCTCATACAACATACCGGTGCGCTTATCAGTGTGATGTAGGGCAAAAGCAGTATGCTAAACGAACTCAAAAACACATTTATTGTTAAAGGCTAATAAAAGAGTTACAGAAATTAGATCGCTATTCCAATAATTAGTACATGTGCTTACTTTATTCATCTATCTTATAATACTGTAACGATTCTAGTAGCCTTTCACTATAGCTCAAAGCTACCGACGGTGGATTTAACGGTCTTTTTACTATAGCCGTTACGGCGGTTATTAGTGAGCTTTTGCTCTAGGTAGCTATCTATTTCGGCTGATAAAGCAGCTTCAGTTAGCTGTTTGATTAGTGGGTAAGCACTCCGTCAGTACCTGTGGTAGGTAAGAGAAGTAGCACGTTGAATTATGTTTGTAAGGAGGTATTTAAGATGTTTTGTAAGAAAAGAAAATTTTTTATGACAGCGCTGACATAACAAAAAAGTCAAATGCTTGACAAAGAATTTGCGAGTTATGACGCTATTTTGCTTGCTTGCTTGCTTGCTTGCTTGCTTCATTGGATTCATTCGTGACCTAAAAAGGGAATTCTTAAAAAACGATGTAATTTTTGAATAAAGTTCATTTTTTAGCAAGCGTTTTTTATTGTTAAGTACAGGTGATTTTCTAGAAAATCTTAAGAGGCGCGGCGATGCCGCGCCGCATTCTTTAGACGCCAAGGACGCTTGGCAGGGCGGCAAGTGCCGCGCCAAGACCCTGCGGGTTTTTGCCGCCAGCTTGGGCAAAATCAGGACGGCCGCCGCCTTTACCGCCGATGTGCTCGGCGAGGGCTTTGACGATGTTGCCCGCGTGCAGACCGTCGGCGTTTTTCCGTACGCTGACAACGAGGCGCGCGGTGTCGCCGTCGGCGCTGCCAAGTACGACGAGGTCGGCTTGGTGTTTGTCGCGCAGCTGGTCGGCCAAATCGCGCAGCATGGCGTTATCCAGTCCGTCTTTTTGCAGCGCGATGACGCGGTGTTTGCCGAGGGTTTGTACCTCTGCTTCAGCAGCGTTGCCGCCTGTCGCAAGTTGGCGTTTGAGGTCGCGGATGGTTTTTTCTTGCGCTTTGAGCTGCTGCAACAAAGCATCAACGCGTTCTACAAGGTTATTCTTCCCTGTTTTTAGTTGATTGGCGAGCGCGCTTAAGTCTTCACTGAGATTTTCCATATACGCTAACGCTGCCATACCCGCTGTCGCTTCAATTCGGCGAATACCAGCGGCAACGCTGCTTTGTTCATAAATTTTCACTAAACCAATATCACCTGTCCGCGAAACATGTGTGCCGCCGCAAAGCTCTACGGAGTAGTCGTTTTCGCCCATGCTAACCACGCGCACGATATCGCCGTATTTCTCGCCAAATAGCGCCATTGCGCCTTTTTCTTTTGCCGCATCAATGGGCATTTCTTCAATAGTCACTGGCAGATTGGCTAATACTTGTGCATTCACATGCTGTTCAATATCGCGCAGTTGTTCATCGGTAATTGGTGCGTCATGAGAGAAGTCAAAGCGCGTTACATTGGCATCAACCAGCGAGCCTTTTTGTTGGACGTGGTCGCCAAGGACGTCGCGCAGGGCTTTGTGCAGCAGGTGGGTGGCGCTGTGATGACGGCGAACATGCGCACGATGGTCGCTGTCAATTTGCGCAATGACTTTATCGCCTTTTTTGAGCGTACCATCGGTCAATTTCCCAAAGTGTAGCCATGTGTCGCCTTGTTTTTGCGTGTCACCGATATAAAACGCGCCACCGTCCCATTCTAATAATCCCATATCGCCGACTTGACCGCCGCTTTCGGCATAAAACGGAGTTTTATCAAGCACAATCACCGCGTTATCGCCTTCTTCTAAATCGTCGACCGCCTGTCCGTCAACAAAAATCGCTTGCACCACCGCATCCGCGCGCTCTTCGGTATAACCGACAAATTGCGTTTTACCGCTGACGTCAAACGCGGCATCGGCTTTGAATTTGCCCGCAGCTTTGGCGCGCTCGCGCTGCTGCTGCATGGCGGCTTCGTAGCCCGCCATGTCGAGGGTGAGGCCGCGTTCGCGCGCGATGTCGTTGGTCAAATCGACAGGAAAACCGAAAGTATCATAGAGACGGAAGACGGTTTCCCCCGCGATTTGCGTACCTTGCAAGTCTGCTAAGTCCTTTTCCAGCACCGCCATGCCAGCATCTAAAGTTTGCGCAAAGCGTTCTTCTTCTTTGCGCACCGCATCGGTGATGCGCGCCTGCGCTTCGATGATTTCGGGATAAGCCGCGCCCATTTCGTCCACCACGGCGGCGACGAGTTGATAGAAAAACGGCTGACTTTGCCCGAGCTTATGCCCGTGGCGCATGGCGCGGCGCATGATGCGGCGCAGCACATAGCCGCGCCCCTCATTCCCAGGCAGCACGCCATCGACCATCAAAAACACAGTAGCGCGAATGTGGTCGGCAATCACTTTTAACGACGCCTGCCCCTCATTTTTCACGCCCACGGCCTTCGCTGCTGCGGCAATCAAATTGACAAACAAATCAATCTCATAATTGGAATGCACGCCCTGCATCACCGCCGCCATACGCTCCAAGCCCATACCCGTATCAATTGAGGCTTAGGCAGCGGCTTCATATTGCCCGCCGCATCGCGCTCGAACTGCATGAACACGATGTTCCAAATCTCAATAAAACGGTCGCCATCTTCCTCGGCGCTGCCAGGAGGACCGCCCCAGACTTCCGCACCGTGGTCATAAAAAATCTCGCTGCACGGTCCGCAGGGGCCCGTATCGCCCATCGCCCAGAAATTATCGGATTCGTATTTCGCCTTACCGGGCTTATCGCCGATACGGATGATTTTTTCCTCGGGCAAACCAATCACATCGCGCCAGATGCCATAGGCCTCATCGTCCTCGTGATACACCGTTACCAGCAGTTTTTCCGCTGGAATCTGAAACACTTGAGTGAGCAAATTCCACGCAAAAGGAATTGCGTCTTTCTTGAAATAATCGCCAAAAGAGAAATTGCCCATCATCTCGAAAAACGTGTGATGACGCGCCGTGTATCCCACGTTTTCCAAATCATTGTGTTTACCGCCTGCGCGCACGCAGCGCTGCGCCGTGGTCGCGCGCTGATAATCGCGCGTCTCCTGACCAATAAAGATATCCTTGAACGGCACCATGCCCGCGTTGGTGAACAGCAACGTGGGGTCGTTGCCTGGCACCAGCGACGCCGAATGCACGATGCGATGGCCGTGTTCGGCAAAATAATTGAGAAAAGCGCTGCGAATGTTATTGGTTGTCCAAAAATGTGTGGTCATAAACCTATCCGAAAAAGAAAAATAAAAGAACTATTATAGCGAGATTTAGCTTAATTTAGGGGGAGGAATATTAACACTATAGATACTGTGTTTTAAAGCAAGCAGTAAAAAACAATAATTTTTTATCTGTTTGATTTTAAATATTATTATTTTTAAGAAATTGAATTTTACTTGGGTCAAAATAAGTATCGTGTTTTATAATATGATAAGCATAAATGACTAATTTACGCATCATCATAACGTATATTTGTTTAGGGTGTTTTCCTTTCGACAGGTGATATTCAAACCACGGCTTAAACAATTTTGACCTTTTACACGCTGCTAGTGCTGGTAAATATAGACTTTTTCGAATAAATTTATCGCCCATCTTAGATATTCGGCTTTTGCCCCGTACACTGTTCCCAGATTCAACAATAATTGGCGATAAACCAAGGTAGCTCACAAGATGATTATAGCTGGGGAACCGCTCAATTTCACATAATACCGATAAAAGCACATTAGCTGTTTTTTTACCAATACCTATAATTGTAGTAAGTTGCTTTTGTTGATACTTAAGCTCTGCAGATTGACTGATATAATTTTGCAATTGTTGTTCTATTCGGTCAATCTCTTGGTTTAATGAGTTTAATATGATGTCGATAGATTCAGATACGCAAGTTTCAGCAACTTTTTGGCGGTTGAGTTCCATAGTGCGCAGTTTTGTCAATTGTTCTAGTCGTCTTGTTAAGTTTTTGAGCATTTGCGCTTGCTCTTTTGGCGGTTGCCATGGTTCAGGCTGGTTAATTTTGCAATATTGCACAATCAATCTAGCATCTTGCTTATCTGTTTTTGTACGACTTAGAGTTAATCGAGCATAAGATTTTATGCTGTATGCGTTAACAACGCTGATAGTAATATTCGCTTTGTATAAAGCATTAGCTATCGCGTAATAATAGATGCCTGTGTATTCACAACACACATGGATTTTATCATCCAGATTCTCCAACCTTTCTATCAATTCATCATACCCCGCTGGGTTATTGTCAAGCTGATAGCTTTTAATGTTATCACCATTAAGTTCGCAAACGTCTATGGTGTATTTTGAGATGTCCAAGCCAACGTAAATCATGAAGGTAACCTTATAAATGCGGCGTCTTGCGCCAAGATACTGTAGGGATTTAAAATACCTGCATCATCCAATCTATAGTTCGAAGTCATGCTTCATGCCAAACGAGATTGATGCAGGCAAAAAGTATTACAAAAGTTCCGCAATTTTTACGAAATTTTGCAAGCAAAACTCCGTAAAAACTGCGGGCTATTATGATATGCGTTGAATCAAGGCTTGATAGACATCTTGATAAATTTGAGTACCGCTGGTTGCTATTGCCAAATAATCAACATCAGCACTAGTTAAAGCTATTTTTTTTATATTATCACGATGTTCTGCATTTTTAGAGTAATGCCCAGAACCATGAATTTCAATTACCATGATAGGAATAAAATTCTGATCGGTTAGCAAAAAATCAACCCGTTTTGACATAATATCAAGATATAATTTCTTGTGGCTGTGGGTCAGAATCTCACCAAGTGAGACTTGGGCAAAAACCCGTAAATTTTTATCTGAAACTGCAGTTGTAATTGCTTTATAAGCAACTTGTTCCGTTTGGTTTAGCAAAGCTTGTTTTTTATAGCCGCCAACTTCAACTCTCTGTTTTTGATTATCATAATAATCACTGCGATTATATCGTTTATGTTGCTTTTGCTTAGCAAATAAAACGAATATAAATCCTGCAATCAAAATAAGACTGATAGTAATCAATAAATCCATAATTAATACTGACTCTTTCTTGAAGGTGAAACTGAAATAGAACGTGGCAACGGATTGCTAAGTACCGATAGGCACTGGGCATGTTGCATATGTAATGTAACACCATTTTCACCAAAACACATACATCTATTAGTTTTACGGTTAGCAGCACAGCCCATGACTGGTATGGTTTCTAGTATATTCGCCCAGTTATAAGGCGAGTCTGGTATGTCTTTGTTTTCTTGTATGCTATCAATTGTTGAGATTTCTTTAGGCTGGTTATCAGTTATTCCAGTTGTATCTGGTATATCTGGAGAGAACATTGAAAACTGACTGAAACGATAACCAAGATACAAAATGGCAGGTATAAGAAAGTACAGCAGGATCTTAAGTTTTGCAGGCATGCTGAATTTGTGAGTGTGAATAGTCGCGCTTTTGTAGTAGTCAAAATATTGTTTAGGGAATTTCCACATCACACTATCTGCACGTTGTTGTTCTTTACGATCATTTGGGTTATCGCAGACATGAGACCATTCATAGCGCATTGCACCTTGTATGCCACGCGCACGGTAGAAGTGAACGTGTTGCCCTGTGAGCTTGCGGATATGATGATGCACAAAGGTTGGTGCTTGAGTGATAAATATGAGGTCGTGTCCCGTATGTCTATGGGTTTCCATAGCAGTTAGTCGCTCGTCTTCAACTAAACCACGTTTTGCATTAGCTGGGTAAAGATGTGGCTGTTGGCATTCGTCATAGATGATAAGGCTGCCATCGGGTGTATCGCGCCAATCAGCTGGTGCATCAAAAATGATGCTAGGGTTGTCAAACATATCGGGTTTTAAACCGTCAATATTTTGGTATACCGCACGACCTGCTTTATTAGCAGCATCAATTATGCCGATTGCGTAAAGTGTTTTTCCTGAACCAGGAACAGCCGTAATAAGTGTAATCATTTAATCACCGAAATAAAAGCTTTAGCCGCTAAAAAAGCACTGCGTGTTGCAATGGCTGATGCAATAATCGTTAATGCTTGCCCAACACCAGCCAATGAGAGTAAAGAAAGTACAGTAGCTGGAAGTTGTCCTAATGTCGGGACAAGTTGTTCAAGCAGAGCATCTACTGCAGTAGAAATAGCAGCATAAGTACCAACTGCTAAACCAAAGGCAGCAAATAGTTTTGTTACAAATGAACTTAATGCCCAAATAATCACTCCAGATAATAATTTACCCACGGCGAACCACCCCTAAAAGAATGTAAGCTGCAAATAAAGTTGCGCCTGCAATGACGAGATAACGCAACTTTGAAGCAAAATCACAAAAAGGATCAAATGATAAATTTAATGTGCCTGCTAAAGTGGTATTCAACGATATTGGCGCAGGACATTGACCGTTACCAATATTAATTGGGTAGTGTCTATTAAAATCTTCAGAAACAGGCTTTAGATTAGATAAATCTGGTTCAGGCGGTAAGCGGTCATCACGTAGCCACTCATCACGAGCTTTATCACGCTCAAGCTGTTCTTTTTGGGTTGCGCAAAGAGTTGGCACAAGTGCGCAATCTGTAACTTGTTCTTGCTGTTGAGCTTGTGTCTGTGCTGCTTGTTCTGGCAGCGATGTTGACGCGGTTGCATCTGTAGTTGTCGTTACGGTTTCATTGGCTGTCATCTGCCCGTTTTCAAACGTTTTTGTTGTTGTTTGCGTTGTTGTAACAAGCGCGGGGTCTGTGTTCGGATTTGCCACTGTTGCAGTATCTCGGCGTGTTGTTTCTTTCACTGTGCCATCTGGCATGGTTGTGATTTCATTTGGAAATTCAATTATTTGAGGCTCAACCTCGATTATTGTGTCTCCAGAAGGCACATAGGGATAAACTTTTTTAACTTCTTTTTCTGGAACATTTGGCGGTGGAGACCATGAATTAAGTGCTGGGGAATTAAACAAATCATTAATATCTGCATCTGTAACAGGTCTTTTTTCTTGAGAAACACAACCAAGTCCTGTTAAAACCGCACCTGTTGGACATTCGCTGACATTGTATAGTAACCAAGATCCATTTTGATTTTTTCCACGAATAATAATATCTTTTTGATTTTGTGCTAAATAAGATGCACAAGGAGCATAGTATTCTCGACTACATTCTGGAATATCACTAATGTAATCCTTAACAGTATTATAGCTTTTACCAAGTCCATTTGGATGTGTATTCCAGCCTTTTTCTATTGGTTGCTCCACACTTAAATCTAAAATATAAGCATCGTCATTTTCAAAAAACCAACCCTCTCTTTC
The DNA here is from genome assembly GCF_001889065.1 of Suttonella ornithocola. Lineage (GTDB taxonomy): Bacteria > Pseudomonadota > Gammaproteobacteria > Cardiobacteriales > Cardiobacteriaceae > Suttonella_A > Suttonella_A ornithocola. The sequence continues at coordinate 16,684 of NZ_LWHB01000180.1, forward strand.
TGCAAATTCTGACAATCCCCAAACAATAATCGTTGTATAAATATTTGCACGTCCTATTGGGCTTTTTAAAAAGCCTTTAATGCCTTTCATCAACCCTGGTTTTGGTGTCCGCGCAGTAACGCGAGGATTAAAATGCGGATCATTTGCAGCGGACGAAAATTTACGCATAGGCTGGTTATATGTAGCTGTTAACCCAGCAGAACCCGTTGAATAACCAACGTTGGTCGGTCTGCCCATTGTGCCTCCTCGCATGCCACCCATAACCATTGCTGTACCATTATTGACTGGTACTGCTTGGGCATAAACATTTTGACTTAGCGCGGCAGCAAAAAAAATGGCAATACAAAGCCAACGTATATTAGATATAACCATTCGTAGTAGCTCATAACACTTTACAGAGTAAAAGAGCGAGTCGCCCCGCTCTAGATTTATTTTAGAAGAACTGTGCTTTAAGCCAGCGGAAACCCATTGCAGTAACTGCTAACACAACAATAGCAGCGCCTACAGTGGTGATATCCTCCTTGGTACTGTCAATTGTTTGCTGTACTTCTGGCGGAAGTGCAGCAGCTGCATAACCTGCATATAATGCAGGGACGATAAGAAGTTTTTTCATAACTTTATCTCCGATTAAGAATAAACATAGCGAGTTCACGAAAGCCCCAAGCTGTTACTGTACATAACAGAAAGAGACCACCGATTTTCAATCCCTCACCTTGTTTCTAGTTGAGGGAGTATTGAAAATTCTTGCCATTTCTGGCAGGTGTTGTTTACCAGTTCAACACAGACATACATTTAATAACCCCAACTTAAACAACTATTAAATATTGAAAGTTGTTGCCAAAAGGTTTCTATTACAACTGATGAAAGACTTAGATTAGAGATGTGCGGATTTTGTATTAGACATAATCCAATTAAATCAGGCATGTTTTTCTCCTATCAATATTTGAGGAATAATTGAAATATGTTCTAAATCACTCTCAATAATTCGCGCATGGTTAATAGCATCATTTACAGTGCTGAATTGATAGGCTTTAGTGAGGTCATAAGTGAAGCTGGCTTCTCCATTAACTGCGGATAAAAATTCCCCTGTTTCTAGGCTTTGAACAATATAAATGATGCGGAACATGGGTTACTCCTATTTCGTAATAGGGCGAACAGATTTTAGGCTCATGTTGATGCGTCCGCTTCGGGTTTCTAGTTCGTAGTCAAGTTCTACAGTCACGGGGAATTGAAGCGTTTTAAATTGATGATAGTTGGCGCTTGTACCGTATTGAATTTCGGTTACGTTGTAACCGCATTCACGGTCTGAATCACTTGGTACGGGCATAAGTAAGCGTAATTTGCAGCTATCATAGTGATTGCCGTCTACGTCGCCTTTAAATTGTTTGACGCCGATGAGTTGGGCTTTTTGGGTTGTGTTCATAGGTTTCTCCTAGTTAAATTGGGTTAGGGTTGGGAATGAGTTTGTGATGTATCCAATCAATATTTAAATGTGCTGCAAAATATTGACCGGGGTGCGTACCTTTAGGCAGTTTGACGTTTGGATCAAAGAGAGAGATGATTTCATCATTGTCTTTGCCAAATTCTTTAAGCATGGCAACAGCTTTTGAACCTTGTATGCGTAGGTATTTAATGCTGTGTTCGATACAGCGTTGAATGATGCGTTCTTTGACGATGATGTTTTTCGGGGTGTCGCTGGAAAAAAGTTTTTCAAAGGCGGGATAACTGGCGCATAGATAATCACCTGCGTGTATTACGATGTCTTTCGGGATAATGATGTCGCGACTGCGCAATTCGAGTTCACAGCGGACCCAAGGACTATCTTGCATCTTGAGCTGTTTGCCTTTTTCATAGAAGCGGAGCAAGCGTGAGCTTTGCCGAGTACCGATATAAAGGGTTCGTCCATTGCTGGTGTCGTTAAACCAGTCATCACCCTCTTTGCGGATTTTGGGACGCGTGAAAGCAGTAGTAAATCCACCTGCATAGTAGGCTTTTAAAGCATCATCAACGGTGTATTTTCCGCCTAAAAAGTCATGGGCTATGTCAACGCGGGTATAGCGGAAGCCATACATTTCAGGCAAGGTGCTGAATGCATGCAGACGATGTTCCCAGCCATCATCAGCAGCACCTAAGCCAAAGGCTGTTAATTCAATGCAGATGGTGTTTGCATTGCTTTTATTGATGCCACCTCCTATACAGACGTAACCATAGCAGGTTTCATGGTCTCCAAGGTTAAAAGATTCACTGTAAAAATTAGCCGACTTTTCACGGTTGTGGGATGCGCCAAAACCAAAGATTTCATATAGGTAGGGGTTGAGGACGTTGATATAGTCTTCACTGGTTTCAAATTCGTTTGATGAACGGTTAGAGAGTTCACAAAGGCTGTCTTTGTCAAAGACAAAGGTTAATTGGTCAATGAAGGCTTTTTGTCCATCTGTTGGTTGGCGGAATAACTGTTCAACCAGTTTGCCGTTACGAATTACC
>NZ_LWHB01000181.1 GCF_001889065.1 Suttonella ornithocola
TTTTACTCATTTTATAGTTTTTTAGGTTGGAAAATAGGATGATTTATCAATAGATTTTCTATGCTATCGGGGTTTCAATGGCTTTTAGTAAAGCTTGTAGCGGATGCTGCAAATCGGTATTTACCATACGCTTGGTTTGTGAACGGCAGGAATAGCCGGTTGTGAGTAGGCGTTCACCATATTCATGTACGGGCTGTTGCCAAGATAGAGCGAATAAGCCTTCAGAGGATTGGCGGTGTTCAATTTCGTGTCCATAGGTACCCGCCATGCCGCAGCATCCTGTCGCAACGAGTTTTAAATCCAAGCCAAAATGGAAGAAGATTTCTTGCCATTGTCGGGTGCTGGCAGGTAGCTGGGTCTTTTCGGTACAGTGTCCTGCAAGGTAGTAGGTTTCGCCGCGTTTTGCTAAGGCTGGGCGGTCGTTTAGATATTGAATCAACCATTCTTGAGGCAAAAGAACGTTATGTGCTTTTCCGCTGTCTTTGGCATATTCTTGACGATAGACGAGCGTCATGGCAGGATCAAGTCCAATGAGCGGAAAGCCTGTTTCAGCGGCTTTGCTGAGTAAGTGGTTGTTCTTTTTTCTTAATGCACGGAATTGTTTGAGAAAACCATGAACGTGTAAGGGCTTGCCGTTAGGGAAGTAAGGTAAGATGTAGGCTTTGAAAGAGAGAGCTTTCAGTAGTTTGAGCCAATCTAGAAAAACAGGGGTGTCAAAGTAACGCGTAAAGGCGTCTTGTACCAAGATAACGCTGTTTGCTGAGGCGTTATTGAGTTCAGAGAGGTTTTTATTTTCTAAGAGTGTTGCTCCGAGTGCGGCTAAATTGGCTTTTGCTTCTGGATGAAGAAGGGGTGGGTCGCACAGTTTGAAAAATTGTTTGTTTATCCAGCGAACAAGGGAAAACCGCATGGTGGCATTATATAGGCTAGAGAAGCGTACCATTAATGGAATAAAGTATTCTAAGTAGCCAATAAGGTAATCTCTTACTGGGCGGCGATAGCGCTGATGGTAAGCAAATAAAAATCTTGCTTTGCTATCTGGAATATCCACTTTAATTGGACACTGTCCTGCGCAGGATTTGCAAGATAGGCAACCATGCAAGGCATCATAGACTTCTTTTTCAAAGGCGGGTTCTAGACTGTCATCGGCTTGCCGACGTAGCCATTCTTTAACGAGCATGGCGCGTCCTTTGGGGGAATGCACTCGGTCGCGTGTGATTTTCCAAGAGGGGCACATGGGGTCATCGAATGCAAAGTTAAAACAAGCGCCATTGCCGTTACAATGCATGGTATTGCCGTAGTGTTGCCAGTCAGAAAGGGGGATGTGTTTGTCTTTGTCGCCTCTAAAGGGAATGGCGGTTAGTGGCGTTAAATTGGCGTCGCTTTCTAATGGGGTGGCGATTTTACCAGGGTTGAGTTGGTTATGGGGGTCAAAGAGGGTTTTGACGGTTTGGATGAGTATCCAGCTGTCGCCGAAGAATTTGGGCGCATATTCTGAGCGTAAGCCTTTTCCGTGTTCTCCCCATAGAACGCCGCCGTATTGATGAGTGAGTTCAACGACTTTTTCGGTTACTGTAGTGAGAATTTCGCTGGCTTTTTCGTCTTTCATATCAATGAGCGGGCGGACGTGTAAAACGCCTGCGTCAACGTGCCCAAACATGCCGTAATCTAAGCCCATATCATCTAATACTGCGCGAAATTCGAGAATAAAATCGGCGAGATGCTCTGGTGGAACGGCGGTATCTTCGACAAAGGGTTGGGGGCGTTTTTCACCTTGCACGTTGCCAAGCAGCCCTACTGCGCGCTTGCGCATGGCATAGATGTGTCCAATGGCGACATCTCCGCGTGCCACGGTTTTGCTTAATCGAATGACGCTTTCATCGTTTTCTAAATGTTCAAGAATTTTCGCAATTCTGGCTTCTAAGTGTTCTTCTTCATCTGCATGGATTTCCATGAGGTTAATGCCCATGACCGGCGTATCTGCGGTTTGTGGGAAGTAATCCGCCACGCTTTCCCAAACGATATCGTCTTTGGCAAGTCCTAGCACTTTGGAATCAACGGTTTCAATGGATAAGGGTTGTTGTGAAAGTAGGGCTTTGGCATCTTCTAACGCGGATTGAAAGTTTGCATAGCCAATGTTTATCAACGCGCGATGTTTTGGTAGGGGTAGGACGTTTAGCGTGGCTTCGGTAATCATTCCTAAAGAGCCCTCAGATCCACAAATAACGCTATTGATGTTAAAGGTTTTTTCAGTGAGTAAGTTGGGTAGGTCATAGCCAGTGAGCGCACGTGTGAGCTTAGGAAAGCTGGATTGGATTTGTTCGCTGTGCTTGTCAGCTAAGTCAAAAAGTTGTCGATATAGATATTGTTGTGCTGCAGATTTATTGATGATGTGTGTTTCCCAATCGTTACGCGGTAAAGGTTCGGCATCTAATACTTCGCCGCCAAGCAAAACGGTAGATAAGGCTAAAACGTGATCATGGGTTTTGCCGTAACGTAGGCTGCCTTGACCGCTTGCATCGGTGTTAATCATTCCACCAATGGTGGCGCGATTAGAGGTGGAAAGCTCTGGTGCAAAGAATAAGCCGTAGGATTTTAAAGCAGCATTGAGCTGGTCTTTTACTACACCGGCTTGTACTCGAGCAGTTCGAGCAACAGGATCAATTTGAATGATTTGATTCATGTAGCGAGAAATATCTACAATCATTCCATTGGTTAGGGATTGTCCATTGGTTCCTGTACCGCCGCCACGCGCGGTGAGATGGATATCTTTAAAAACGGGTTCTGCGATAAGCTGCATGATGATTTGCACATCAGCCGTTGTCCGTGGAAATAAAATTGCTTGTGGACGGCATTCGTAAACAGAGTTATCTGTGGAATAGACGGTGAGTTGAGCATCTTTTTGGGTAATGTCGCCAGAAAATTTTGATTGGCTAAGTGCTTGTAGAAATTGTGTTGTCAGTGATGATGTTTGTGTCATAGCGATGACAAGATGAATAAACTTGGGCAGAAATTGTGCCATAAACTGATTATGCCTGCTGAAAAAACAAAAACATTATATTTTTCATCTTGTTAAAAGTTTAATAACAAGGTATCAACAATTTTTGTGCAGAAATGACGATTTATAAAGCTAGCTGTTTAATTCTTTAAATAATTTTTTTTGGGTAAAAAATAAACAGTTTTTTTGCGCATTATTTATAATAGCATTTTTTGGAAAATGCTATGTCTGAAACGGCTAAAGGGGTGTGGATTTGTTTATCCGCTCAAGGGTTATTTGGTGTGTTATATCTCTTTAGTCGTTGGATGATGCCATTGTCGGGTACACAGGTATATGCGTTGCGTGTGCCTTTAATGTTCTTGGGGTTATTAGTGATTGTTAGGCTCACAATTGGCGTTCGAGGACTATGGCGCTTTTATCAGCAACATTTACAGCATAATCTCAAAGATTGGGGATTGATGCTTTTAGGAAGTGCTTTATTTCATCTTCAAATGTGGTTGTTTATGTGGGCGCCCGTTAATGGAGAGGGAATCAACACCGCAATGGGCTATTTTTTACTTCCGCTAGTGATGGTTTTCATTGGTTGGTTAATGGGGGAAAAGTTAAATCGCTGGCAAATAGCAGCGTTAGTTTTTGCAGCAACGGGCGTTGGCTATGAATGGTGGATGAGTAAGGCTTTTTCTTGGACAACAGCTTTAGTGGCGATAGGATTTCCAGCTTATTATTTATTGCGCCGTTGGATGAGGGTTGGGGCATTAGAAGGATTAGTGTTTGATTTGGCGGTGATGACGTTGCCGTGTTTATATTGGATTGCTACTGATAAATGGATAGTAGATGTGATTACTCATGAAGCGAAATTTTATGCATTATTGCCTTTATTAGGTATTATCAGTGCGTTAGGGCAATATGCGAATATGCAATCAAATTTGCTATTACCCATGAGTTTGTTTGGTATGCTGAGCTATTTAGAGCCAGCTTTACTATTTTTGGCAGCGGTAGTGATATTAGCAACACCAATGAGCGCCAGTGCAATAGTGAGCTATAGCTTGATTTGGGCGGCGCTAGGTCTGTTGACGATTAGTGCTTTTCGTCGTTGGAGATGGCGTTATCGTCATCTTCCTTGAAAAAGAGATAAAACACGCCATTTAGTAATGAGTTATTCATTGGAGAATGTGATGCGTCAAGTAGAAAATTTAATTATTGGTTTTGGTAAAGCTGGTAAAACTTTAGCAGGTGATTTAGCGAAAGCGGGTCAGTCTGTAATTTTAGTAGAAGCCTCGTCTAAGATGTATGGCGGAACGTGTATCAATATTGGCTGTATTCCGTCTAAAAAATTGGCTTTTTTAGCGCACGAAAAAGCTGCTGAGACTGGGCTTGCTTTTGAACAGGCGGTTGTACAGAAAGATAAATTGATTTCTGCGCTAAACAAAGCGAACTATGAAAAGGTAGCAAAGGTTGCTGAGGTAATCACTGGAAAGGCAACATTTAAGGATGCGCATACGGTAGAAATTTCTTTAGCAGATGGGGGAGAGGAAACCATTCAAGCAGAAAGAATTTTCATCAATACGGGAGCAAGTAATTGGCAACCACCAATTGAAGGGGTTGAAAACAATCCTTATATTTTAGATAGCACGGCTTTGATGGAATTAGAAAAAACACCAGAGCATTTAGTCATTGTTGGCGGTGGCTATATCGGTTTAGAGTTTGCGTTTACCCTGTCTAGCTTTGGCAGCAAAGTTACCATTTTAGAAACGCTTGATACGTTTTTACCGCGTGAAGACAGAGAAATTGCCGCTGAACTCGAAAAAATTATGAATAAACGTAATATTCATGTTCGCTTAAATCAAAAAGTCAAACGCATCGAGGCTTCAGATACGCAGGCAATTGTTCATACAGCAGATGATACGCTCACTGCTGATGCCGTCTTAATTGCAACCGGTCGCCGTGCAAATGTAGAAGGCTTAGGCTTAGAGAAAGCAGGCGTAGAATTGGCAGAGCGTGGGCATATTGCAGTCAATGATAAATTGCAAACGAGCCAGCCTCATATTTGGGCAATGGGGGATGTTGCTGGTAGCCCGCAGTTTACCTATATTTCTTTAGACGATTATCGAATTGTTAAAGATCAATTATTAGGGGAAGGAAAAAGAACAACCAAAGGTCGGACGTTTCCTTATGCGGTATTTGTGCAGCCACCATTAGCCAATGTCGGCTTAACGGAAGCACAAGCCAAAGAAAAAGGAATAACAGTTAAAACGGC
>NZ_LWHB01000182.1 GCF_001889065.1 Suttonella ornithocola
CAGCCTCAGCAATCCCGAAAGCAAAAATTCTTGAGCAAACCGATGGCTTATTAAAAGCGGTCATTGATGCAGAAAGCGGAAAAGTGATTGGCGCACAATTACTTTGTGCAGAAGCACATGAAATCATTAATTTCCTAGATTTGGCGATTCGCTGCGAATTGCATTGGCAAGATATCCGCGACCATATCTTCACCCATCCAACCATGAGTGAAGCCTTAAATGATTTATTTGCGCAATTTGCTTAAAATTATCTTCACTAATAAGCGCCGCTTTGCGGCGTTTTTTTATATCTGAAATATTGAGTTATGGAAAAGCAGAACATTTTGAGAGATTTCAGAAAATGAGAATTGTTAATATACTGTAGAGAGTTTTTTTTCAGGAAGATGATGAAAATGTATCGTGCGGTTTTACTTGGAATGGTATTTTTATTGAGCGCTTGCGCGTCTCCAGAAGAAAAAGCCCGTCAGGCTTATAATGAAGCATTATTACTTTGGCAACAAGGAGATAAAGTAAATGCGATTAAAGCACTTGATGCGTTAATTATCGATTATAAAAGTACGCAAGTCGCCACCGAAGCAATTACCGAACGGCAAATTTTGTTAGGACAGTATGCCAAGCATTTTGCGCGTAAAGATAATGACAGACGTAATCAGGATTTCTTTGCAAAAACTGTGTGGGATAAGGTTCAAGCCTACCAAAAAACGCACCGCATTTGGCCAACTCATCTTGGCGAGTTAGCCCTAGATAAAAACTTAGATAATCCAAAGGACAAGCAAAAACTCAGCGAATTATTATCTTTATGCGAGTATCAAGTGGGCGAGTTTGCCGTTGGTGTGTATGTAGATTGTAGTGGTGCAAATGCGCCCTATGTGGAATATTACATGAATACAGGGCGATTAGGTGGGCTTTACCAAGACGATGACGATAGCAATAATGATACCAGCGGCTATAGACAACAGCAGCATAAAACACAAAAACCAGCCGTTGCTAAATTAGAAGACTTTGCGCCAGTGAAAAGCGCTTGGGGCGCTACGCTGAATCCGAGTGGTAACGTTCCCGAGCAGGGGTTTAATGCTTATTATCTCAATGTGAACCATCCGCGTGAACCGCTTTATCAAGAAGTGGTGGAAAATATTAGTATCTCGTTTGTTTATAATCCGTCAGAGCGGATGGGGAATAATCGGGGAATGCCTGTTGAAATTGCGAAAAAATTAAACGTAGAATCAGAAGATTTTGTGGCTTATTGGGTCGGTGATATAGCCCTCACAGAAGGGGATTATCAAATAAATTATGACGTGAGTCAGGCGCAATTTCGCGCGTATTTAAATGGACGTTTAATTGTTGATGAAACAAAGTCACAACCGTCTATTATTCATCTGCCAGCGGGGAAATATCGTCTAGAAGTGGAATACATCAATCATTGGCATACCGTTGGTTTTAGTTTAAATCTGACTCCCGCCATTCAACTTCTTGATAATGATGTACTCTATCAGCGACTAAAATCTTTCTCATTACCAGATAACACCAAAGTATATTTAGTGGGTGTTTATGAAGCAGAAAATTTTCATCGAACAGTTACCGTAAACACGGCAAAACTTGCCCAACCTTTTGTACTGATGTTATCCAGTTATCATGCCGTGCATTGGCAGATTGAGGGGCAAACACCAAGCGCTGTTGTTTATAACAATGCTAATCAATCTAGCACTATCAGTGGCGCACTACCGCCAGCGGATAAACGATTGCCTGTAAATACTATGCAATCAGGCTATAGCGTCGTTAAACAAAAAATGGATTGTCATTGCGTTGCTGGCAAAGTCATTTGTGAAAGTAGTAGTGGTAGTTTGGGTAACATAGTGATGACAATGAAATCGCGCACAGCTTGGCAAGTCGGCGATATTGTTGGCGCTTATAGTGGGGCAGGTTTTATCTTAGACCCAGATGGGATTACCCAAGAACGATTAGCCACCGATGAAAAAATTCTCCAAGCACAACGTGAGTATCAAGCGAAATGCAAAGCGAAACAGAAACCTAATTTTGATACCTTGATGCAGTCGCAGTAAGAGATACTATAAAATCTCTCACAAAACTGTAATAGATAATTTTCTTAGAAAGAATAGGTTACAGATAGTAACCTATTTTTCTTTAGAAGATTTTTGGTTAAAAATACATTTATAAATTCCCCCCTACATCAGGCGTGCTATCTTCGCTGTGTTGGTCTTTTAGGATTTTAGGAACCGGCGGGATTTTTTCTTTTTTCTCACTTTTTTGCGTGTTGTCATTTGTTTTTTCTAGTGTGGGAGTGTCTTCTAATATTGGGTATTCTTTGAGTTTTCTGATATTAAGAGGTGGTGCGCTGCCGTCTTTATTTTCGCCAAAGTAAAGGGTTTGATGTGGATAGGGGATTTCAATACCCGCACGGTCAAAGTATAGCTTGACTAAGCGGTTATAGGCACGTCCAACGGTCCATTGTTCGCCCGGTAGGGTTTTAATTCTGACACGAATATTGACAGAACTATCGCCTAGCGAACTGACGCCTTGTATTAAAATGGGTTCTAGTAGGCTGCGTTTGTGCTCGCCCTTGGCTAGTTCGTTAAAGGCCGCTTGTAGTTGCTCGCAAGCGTAATCAATGTCGTCGTTGTAGCTGATACCGTATTCTGCTGTGTGATAGGCGAATCCTCGCATATAGTTAGAAACGGTGGTTACACTAGAAAAGGGGATGATGTGGTAGGTTCCTGAGCTATCTCGTAAGGAAACTGAACGAATGGAGATGCGTTCTGCGGTGCCAGAAATTCCGTCTACAGTTACAAAATCTCCAGTATTCATGGCGTTTTCGATTTGAATAAAAATACCGGTAATAACATCTTTTACCAGTGTCTGCGCACCAAAGCCCACTGCCAAACCTAATACCCCTGCACCAGCAATTAACGGACCAATGTTAATACCAATTTGTGATAGAAACATCATGGTACAGACAGATGCAATAATAATAGCAAAAGCATTTTTGATTAGAGAGAGTAGGGTTTCGGCGCGCGCACTTGGGCGTCCTGTTCCTGTATCTGGGCTTAGGCGGTTTTCAATAATGCCACAGCATATGAGCCAAACTAAAGCGCAGAAAAAGAGAATGAGTCCAGCGCCTAACCATCGGTCAATAAAGGCTTGTCCGCTAGTGGAAGCTGCCCAAGCGGGGAGATTGATGAGATTCCATGCTGATAAGACGCTTAGCACAACAATGACAAGCAAAATAAATCGAATAATTCTTAAAGCAAAAGGGATATAAGAGTTGAGTTGGCGTTCCATACTCGGCATACTTCGATTCCAATTTTCTGGCAATCGAATACGTCTGCTTAGAAAGTTGGTAATCAGACTAGAGAATAGTAATCCAGCACCGACAATAAGTATGGTTTTTAGGGTTCCTTTCATCACAAAAGGAAGAGATTTTTCTGCACGTAGCAAGGTGACGATAAGGAGCATGAGAAAGTAGGCTAAAGCAAGCCAATGCCATGTAGCAGCTAATATGCGCATAAATATTTTAGAAATGGTTTGTTCTGTTCTTTCGCTAACGCGCACGAGTGCATCATGAACGCCTTTGCGTTTGCGAATAATCACCCACACGCCATAAACAAAAGCACCAATGGCGATAATGGTAGAAATAGTTTGTGCTAAGGCATAGCTTAAATAGGTTTCAATGAGCGGAATCACAGTGAGATAACCATAGCCTAACCAGTTAATTAGGCTTGCAAACCAACGATACCAAAATCGTGTAACGCCATTATCAGATGTCAAAAGGCGCAATCCGGGAAAACGAGTGAGAAAAACGGTTCTCAATCCTATTTTTAAAAATTCGATAACGACAAAGGCAAAAATAAATAGAGAGGCTTGGGTAGAAAGCGCACCATATTGTCCAATGGCGTAAAGGCTAATAAATTGCCAATGGTATAGGTAATACCCACAAAAATAGAATCCATCGCAACAACGCCTAATATAGCAAGAATTTTTCTAATCAGTGGATTAGACCAATGATAATGTAGCGACCATTCGTTTAGACGACGTCTAATCGGACGTGTCAGCGCACGCAATCCATGATAAAGCAAAAGCATG
>NZ_LWHB01000183.1 GCF_001889065.1 Suttonella ornithocola
GYTTTTGTTCCAAAAGCTTTATGTTTACTAGCACAAAGAATACGATAGTCATCGAAGTATGAAAAAAGTTTATCGGGTTTTTCTGAAATTGTTTGAGATTTTAGTGCATCAAAGTAATTTTGATAGGGCTGTGCTAGTTTTGTATAGAAATCTCTATCAGGAATTTGATAGCTAATATCATCGTGTTGTTTAAATAATTGTTCTAGAGTGTCAATGTTATTAGATTCTGGTGCTAGAATTTTTTCAGCTAATTGACCAATCCCAGAATGATTTGCAAAGCGTTGTGATTGTTTTAGTGAGCAGATAGCAGACTGCATGATTGGATGTTGGCTAATATCATGTAAAACAGCTCCCGGTTCAACGGCTGCAAGCTGGTCTGCATCACCTAATAAAATAAGTTTACTTTTGGAGGAAACTGCTTCAAAAAGTTGTCTAGCTAAAGTTAAGGATAACATAGAAGCTTCATCAATAATAATTAGGTCATAAGGGAGAGGATTTTGTTGATGATATTTAGATATTTGATTGAAACCAAGACCTAATAAACGATGTAACGTTTGTGCTTCTTCAATTTGCGCTTCTGCAAGCTGACTTTCTTTTAAGGATTTTTTTAGTGCATGATGAAGGGATTCATCCATACGTTTAGCTGCTTTTCCTGTAGGTGCAGCAAGTGCAATATGAATATGAGGAGTTGTTTGAATAAGGGCAGCAACTAATTGAGCAATGGTGTAGGTTTTACCGGTACCAGGTCCGCCAGTAATCAAGGTAAAAGCATGAGTAGCGGCGTGTTTAATCGCTTGAATTTGTTCTGGTCGAGCATGGATCGTTTCTGCGGAATTTTTTTTAAAATAAGTAGAAAGTTCTGTAGAGAGAGGCTGAATAGGTATATGGATTCGCTTAAAGATAGCATTGGCTAATGTATATTCTTCTATCCATGTTTTATGAAGCCAAAGTCTTTTATTATCAGTCACTACTGGGGCAATTTGCCCTGCTTGTGCTTGGCTGTCAGTAATAATCAAAGAGGACGATTCTCGTAAAGGCTGTTTCAGTTCGGCGACAGTATTACCAGCTGTTAACGCTGCTTCGATTGCGCTGAAAGCTTGTAAAAAAGTGATATCTTCTGAATTTTTAGCAAACCGTTGGCAAAGATATTTTGCCAACGGGGAATATTCAATAATATTTGTAAGCGGTGTGGTCATGAAGGATTGGTTTCAGGTAAGCACCATAGAGCCAATAAGTATAGCGATGAAATAGCAAAGTAGAAAATCATCGACGCATCCCAACCCCAATTATCTAAAACAATTGACCATAAGATGTTAAAAATAGTATAGAAAAAATAACCAAGTGCCCAAATCATTCCAAACATAATAGTTGCGCGCTGAGGTGTCATACTGGGAAGCTCATGCGGCATATTAAGATAAATGGAATATTGACCAAACATAAAGAAGCCAGATAAAAACATAAACGTATAAGCTGCTAGCGCGCTATATTTAGCGCTAATAAAGGCAAAAATCATCATCACAATCATCAAGCTACCAAATAATGCACATATTGGTCTTCTAGGTAATGCACGGCTACCAACAATAATACTTAATACTGTCCCAATGATACCGCCACCAGCAACCGATAATGTTATCCATCCTTTGTTTAAAAAAGGTAAATATTTAGGTAAAACGGCAGGATAAGTGGTTAAAGACATGACGTATAAAAATAAGAAACCACTAAAGCCTAAAGCAAATATCCAGTTAAATGAATCTTTCATGGCACGTGAATATCCATAATATTCTGTAGCAGTGCCGTCTGTAGGAGAAGTGGTATCAAAATCTTTTGCAACTAATAACCAAGCTAAAAAAGTAATAATAGATAAACCAGACAAAATACTCATGGTAATTTGCCAATCATGGTTCATGGTTTCTGACCAAAAAGCGAATAGTACAGCGACAATAAAGGCACCAACGTTATAGCTCATCGTAATCATTGCACTAAAAGTGACTTTTTGTTCTCTAGACACAAAGCGGCTGACGACTGGATTCATATAAATCATGACCATAGAAGCACCTAATGCCATAATCATTCTAGATGCGGTATATAACCAATAATTTGGCATCCAAACAGCAACTAATGCAAACATTAGTAGGAATACACCAACAGCCGCCGCTTTTTTTACACCTAATCGAATTAGAACAATAGCCGCTAGAAAATTTGCAAAAATACGGGCAATCGTAATAGTGTAGTTTACGACCTGTGAAACAATAGATGAAACAGGTTCGCCATGAAAAAAGTAATTAATAATTTCTGGTCCAAGTGCTGAACCCGCTACCCAATTCGCCGCAAAAATAATATAGGCGATAAGCAATACAAAAAACATCATTAATCCCTGTTTTACAGAAAGTGCAGTAGAAGTCGTCATAATTATCCTTGTTATGAAAATCGCGCAAGATAGTAGCACTCATTACAAAAAATAACAATTTGTTATTTTATCGAAAAAATAAAAACTCTAACACCAATGCCCACGTAACCGATCTGGATTGCCAGTGAGAAACATCAAATAGTCATCGCGTGAAATGTTGATAGCACCCATTGAAATAAGATGTTCTGTTAAAAATTGGGTATCAATAAGCTTTATGTTTTGTTTGATGAGATAAGCACAAAGTTCAATCAAAACAATTTTACTAGCATTCGCTTGTCTGCTAAACATCGATTCACCACAGAAAACTTTGTTTAAACAAATTCCATAAAGCCCGCCAATCAAATGGCCGTTTAGCCATAGTTCACAGCTATGTGCTCTACCTTGTAAATGAAGAAGTATATATGCAGAGCGCATTTCATCCGTAATCCAAGTCTCTCCATGCTCGGTTGCGCAAGCTGCTATTACTTCTGAAAAAAACGTATCAAAAGTAATTTTATAAGGCAGCTTTCGCATAGTTTTTTTCAAGCTTTTACTACAATGCACTTGATGTGTAAATAGCACACCTCTTGGATTGGGCGACCACCAGCGAATAGGTTCATCTTGTGCATACCAAGGAAAAATACCTTTTTGGTATGCGTAGAAGACTTGTTCGGGATGTAAAGAACCGCCACGAGCAAGTTCCCCCTCAAAATTAGCTTGTTCAACAGGAGGAAAAGGTTCAATAATAAATTCATTCAATGAAGGATAACTCCAATGAGAGGTATTCATTTTCTAATAATAATACATAGAATGAGACCTTTGCAAAAAAGTTAAAATCCTTAATATTTCCAATATAGTCAGAGGTTAATAAAAGAGCTACGAAAATTAAATCGCTATTCCAGTAAAGTATATATCTGGATGAGTTCCGTTCAGATTGTGTACAAATCGACAAGCCATAGACAGCGCATATTAGTACGGAAAGACGCTCCAATTCTGTATGCGAGGGTAGCGTTCAAAATTCTGTGTCATTCCTCTAAACTACCCAAAAAAAGGAATGACAGTATGCAAAACTTTGACTTTAACGAAGCTTTAAAAGCTATCCAAGCAGGCAAACCCATCACAGGTAGTGAGGGAGTGCTTGCCCCACTAATCAAACAGCTTACCGAAGCCGCCCTATCAGCTGAAATAGACAGCTATCTTGAACAACATCCAAATAGTAACCGTCGCAACGGTTACAGCAAAAAGACCGTTAAATCCACCGTCGGTAGCTTTGAGCTAGAAACCCCCAGAGACCGTAATGGCGAATTTGAGCCTGTGTTGGTCAAAAAACACCAAACCAAACTCACCCCAGAAATTGACAACCGTATTCTCTCGCTCTTCTCACATGGCATGAGCTATAAGACAATCAAAGACCACATCGCTGAGATTTACTCATTGGACGTCTCTGAAGCCACCATTAGCAGTATTACTGATCAACTCATACCACAGCTTAAAGCATGGCAATCTCGAACACCTGATAGTGTTTATCTCTTTGTTTGGCTAAATGCCATTCCCTACAAAGTCAAAGAAGAAGGAGGTTATGTCAATAAAGCAGTTTACACGCTACTGGCTTTAAACACCGAAGGCAAAAAAGAACTCATTGGCTTATACTGCTCTCAAGCCGAAGGGGCAAACGATTGGCTCTCTGTGCTGACGGACTTACATAACCGTAGCGTGGAAGATATTCTCATGGCTTGTGTGGATGGCTTAAAAGGTTTTCCTGAAGCGATACAGGCTATCTTCCCCAATACTGAGGTGCAACTGTGTGTGCTTCAGCAAATCCGTGAGTTTGCGTTATGTGGCTAGTCGTGAGCAAAAAGCTTTCATGCAGGATTTAAAGCCTGTATATAAAGCGGTCAATAAAGAATCAGCTGAATTGGGGCTTGATAGGTTAGAAAACCTTTGGGGTAATAAATATCCTGCGGTGATTAAATCTTGGCGGGATAAGTGGCATTTGCTAAGTCACTATTTTAAATATCCTGAGGCGATAAGAAAGCCTATTTATACCACCAATGCAGTGGAGACAGTCCATCGTCAATTCCGCAAGTTAACTAAAACTAAAGGAGCGTTTCCTAATGAAACCAGTTTGCTTAAACTATAGTGCAATCATCTAAAACCCAACCCAATCCAAAGCAGATAAAAGCATAAAGTATCAATACAATCCATCCGCCATTCTTTGCGTATTTGCTTAATCCAAGCCCACATCTTTTCAATAGGATTTAAGTCTGGACTATAAGGGGGTAACCAAAGTATCTCATGCCCATGCTCTTCAATGATTGCTTGAATATCACTGCGTTTATGAAAAGCTGGC
>NZ_LWHB01000184.1 GCF_001889065.1 Suttonella ornithocola
TATGGCATATCACGCTCAGCAACTATACAGCTGGAAAAAACTCCAAAGAGATACAGGTGAACTTAGCGCCCAATCTCAAGGCACAAAACCAAGAAAAATAGACCGTGAACAACTTAAAACCTATGTAGAACAACACAATGATGCCTATTTATTTGAAATAGCAGAACACTTTGCCTGTACACCACAAGGCATATTTTATGCACTAAAATCAATCGGTATGACACTTAAAAAAAGACCACGACCTACAAAGAACAAGACCCAATCAAAGTAGAAAACGATCTAACCAAGCTTGCAACCTTCAATGACCATCAAAGGGTTTATATTGATGAAACGGGTATAGATACCTACTTACATCGACCCTTTGCAAGGTCATCCAAAGAGAAAACTGTTAAAAGCACCATTAGTGGCAAAAAATATAAACGGATATCCGTTGTTGCAGGTCAAATTGGCAATAAACTCATTGCCCCAATGACTTACGAAAATACCATGACAAGTGCCATTTTTTGAAAAATGGTTTGAAGAACACTTATTACCATCATTGAGTGTTAAATCAGTGATTATTATGGATAATGCTCGATTTCATCGAATGAAGGTTCTAAAAGCGTTAGCCGAAAAATTTGGTCATGTTGTTTTGCCTTTATCACCTTATTCGCCAGAGTTAAATCTAATCGAAAAGCAGTGGGGCAATCTTAAAAAGTATTTACGTAAAGTTTTATCTAATTTTGATGTCTTTTGGGATGCTCTTTTGTCCTATTCTGGATTTAATTGACTATAGTTTTTGCAAAAGTCAATATTGGGAACGTGTGAGAGCGCTTGGAAAAGAGATTTTGAGATTATCAGGTTGCACCGCTTACTGAAATCGATTTTGAGCAGATTTTAGAATATATTTATGATGATAACAGGCAGATAATTGGATATCACTAAAATACCAAAAGGAACTCCTAAATCAATTCTTATTGGTAATGCTTTGAAAAGTATGCTGGAATATTGTCAAATAATCCAATGGCAATTAAATGTTTAAATATCAACATATTAAAAGAAGTATTTTTTGTAAGAGTATGGTTAGCATACTTTTCAAACCACTATCGCTTTTTTATCATCAATCGCAAAAATTATAGAAAGGAATGCCGATGAATATCATGCCTTGGTATTATTTTACGACCCCAAGCGAACGCATTTATTGGGTCTATCTCATTACATCCTTACTGCTTGCGCTCATTCTGCTCATTATTGAAAATCGCACTTTTCCTTCATCAAAAACTATTCTTGCATGGCTAAAACATCCTGATACTCGTTTGGACGTGGTTTATTTTTTGGTCAGTTGGTTCATAAAAATGCTCATTATTGCACCATTACTTATTTCAGCACACGCGGTAACGCTTTTTATTTACCGCTATTTGAGTCGCTGGATTTCTCCACTAGAAAATCAGCTTTCTTATACCACCCTAATGGTGCTTTATACGCTAAGTTTATTTATTTTTAGCGATTTCACCCGCTATTGGCTACACCGTTTTTTACATACCAACCGATTTTTATGGGCTTTTCATAAAGTGCATCATTCTCCAGAATGCCTTAATCCACTGAGTTTCTACCGCGTGCATCCTGTTGAAAATTTTTTGTTCGGTATTCGTTATGCCTTGAGCGCAGGCATTGTAACAGGCATCTTTTTTACCCTTTTTGGTATGCACTTTAGTTTATTTACCCTACTGGGTGCGAATGGCGTGATTGTGATTTTTTCTGCGCTAGGAGCAAATTTGCGTCACTCTCCTGTGCGATTATCTTATGGCAAATGGCTGGAATACTTTTTCATCTCGCCTGCACAACATCAAATTCATCATAGTACGCGTCATATGCACTATAACTATGGTGGCTATCTTGCCATTTGGGACTGGCTATTTGGTAGTCTAAAGCGTAATGAAGAGCTCAAACATCCCTTGCAGTTTGGTTTAGGCTATCGACAACGTGAAAAATACGATACTATATTGAAATTAATTATCAATCCGTTTAAGGAATCTGTTCGATTGGTTAAGCGGTATATTCATCGGAGTTAGCCATGCAACATAAAAAATTCCTATCTACAATAATTATTACAATGTTTAGTGCCAAAGCGATAGCAGTTGAGCTTAGCCAAGAACAATTAGGGCAACTCTTATTCTTTGACCCTAATCTTTCTAAAAATCGCACGCAATCTTGCAGTACTTGTCATGACCCTGCACGCGCTTTTTCAGACGGCAGACAAACCCCTGCTTTAGGCATTACTTCTGTAGGTGATGATGGACATTCATTTGGCAACCGCAATGCGCCTACCGCAACTTATGCCAATACTTCTCCACCTTTCCATTATGATGAAAAACTAAAAGAATATGTTGGTGGACAATTTTGGGATGGACGCGCTGCAACACTTGCAGATCAAGCTGGCGGACCTCCACTAAACCCTATTGAAATGGGTATGCCAGATGAACACACGGTGGTCGGTCGTTTGAAAGAAAATCCTGCTTATGAACAAGCGATGAAGGCGTTGTATAGCAAAGATATTTTTGAAAAAGATGACCATACCATTTATACCGCAATGACCAAAGCGATTGAGGCTTTTGAAAAAACGAATACTTTTTCGCATTATAGTAGTAAATACGACAAATTTTTGCGCGGAGAATATCAATTAACGGCATTAGAAGACTTAGGCAGAACGCTCTTTTTCTCACAAGCCAATGTGAATTGCTCAACCTGTCATAAACTCAAACCAGAAGATGCTAAAGAAGAGCCTTTCACCAATCATCAATATCGCAATATTGGCGTGCCTTCTAACCCTAATACCATTAAATATGGCAAATTAGGCGCAGATTATATTGATCATGGATTATTAGAAAACCCAGCGGTTACAGATAAAAAATACGACGGTAAATTTAAAATACCAACTTTGCGTAATGTTGCCGTAACAGGTCCTTATATGCATAACGGCGTATTCCAACACTTACGCACGGTAGTTGAATTTTACGATAAATATAACAATCCTGACCGCAAAATTAATCCTGAAACAGGTAAACCTTGGGCAGTACCCGAAGTGCCTGATACCGTAGATTTAAAAGAATTAAAAGCCACAAAACTCTCTGAACGAAAAATAGATGCGTTAGTTGCTTTTATGCGTGCTTTAACAGATGAAGAATACGAGTCTTTATTAAAAGCCCAAGATGAAGCAGAAGCAAAAGAACGTATGAAAAAGTAATAGATGATTAAAGGATATTATATTAGTTTGAAAATATCATGTAATTTAATCTATTTTGTATATTGATTATGTTGAGATAATAGAATCAACAAAAAATAAGTAATGATAAAAATCTATAGATATACTTAAAATTATTTAAAATAGCTAAGTATGACCACCTCCGTTGGGTAATGCGTAGACTGTAATGGACTTTTCTCTGGCTCGCTAAATATAGTCAAATCACTTAGAATCCAATCTATCCAAAGCAGATATAAAGAACAACTTGTAGTAGAATTATTGGTAGTTGTTTGAAAAGTATGCTAAACATACTCTTACAAAAAATACTTCTTTTAATATATTGATATTTAAATATTTAACTGCGATTAGATTAGATAATATTCCAGCATACTTTTCAAACCACTACCGAATTATTAAAAACAAACTGAGCA
>NZ_LWHB01000185.1 GCF_001889065.1 Suttonella ornithocola
CAAGCAAGCAAGCAAGCAAGCAAGCAAGCAAGCAAGCAAGCAAGCAAGCAAGCAAGCAAGCAAGCAAGCAAGCAAGCAAGCAAGCAAGCAAGCAAGTCATGAAACACTTGCTAATCGTTTAGCGGATATTCTCACCCGTCTTAATTACGGCGAACGCCTCGCCGTCGCCCAACTTGCTGAAGATTACCACGTCCATCCGAAAACAATTAAACGCGATTTAGAACAACGTTTCGGGTTTCTTGACTACGCCGAACGTGGTAGTTACTACCGCCTAAATAAAAATAAGCAAGGGCATCTCAATAAAACCGACATTCAGCACTTTGCTATTTTTGCAGGATTGCAACATCTTTTCCCTGAAGCTGAACGGCTCTTTTTCCAAAATCAGCTGAACCGCAGTGTTCACGTTAAAGGCTTCCAATACGAAAATATCCGTAATAAGCAAGCGGAATTTGATGCTTTAAGTCAAGCGATTAACACGCATCATCGTGTGCGTTTTCGTTACCAAAAAATCCGCAGCGGTGAAAGTAAAATTTATCAGCTTGAACCCTATCGACTGGTTAATAAAAACGGCATTTGGTATCTCATTGGGCTGGATAACGGTAAACAAAAAACCTATTGCTTCAGCCAAATTAGCGAATTGACCACAGAAGAACATACTTTTATCGCTGATGAAACACTGTTGGCGGATATGCTCGCCAGCGACAGCCTTTATCACGGCAACCAACTCAAAGAAATCCTGATTAAAGTCAGCGCGCAAGCAGCGGGTTATTTTACCCGCCGCGCCTTGCTGCCGAATCAAGAAACCATACGCGAGCTTGATGACGGTGGCTTAATTCTAGCGTGCAAAAACGTCCATGCGAATGAAGTGTTGCCTATTGTTCAATATTGGTTACCGCACGCGCATATTGTCAGTCCGGAAATATTACAAAATGAATTAGAAAAAATACTCAAAAATTATCTGGGGATTGAAAGAAAAAATGAAGAAAAATAAAAAAGGTCGAGCGAAACGTAAATATCTAAATTGGTTAATCGCCACAAAGAATAAAGCGCTTCCTACTTTTGATATTGTTGTCATAGGGACGATGAGCGCGGGTAAATCAACCTTAATTAATGCGCTTATTGGAGAAGAGGTTTTACCTATTGCGAATGAAGCGGCGACCGCTGTTATTACGCGCATTTATGATGAAGATGGAATGAAGCATTTTCAGGGGCGTGGTTATCACATTAACTTGGATGATTTATCTACTCCCCCTTTGCCGCAGACACGGCGTATTACGCGTATTACTCCAAAGCAGATTGAGGAATGGAATCAATCCAAAGCGATTAACTATATTGATTTGCGGGGAGATATTAAGACGATTTTAAATGATAAAGCCGCTTTGGTTATTTATGACACGCCCGGTCCAAATAATAGTCAAGATAGCGAGCATAGTGCGTTAACAATGTATACCTTAGAAAACGAACATTATGGACTCATTCTCTATTTACTGAATGCGACTCAAGTAGGGATTTACGATGACAGGGGTTTATTAGAAAAAATCAAAAAACATCTGGAAAAAGATTTAAGTAAATCAATTGTTTTTGTGCTTAATAAATGCGACATGCTGGATACTGAAAAAGGGGAAAACATTGAGCGGGTTGTTTCTAATGTTCATCTTTATTTACAAGATATCGGCTTTACTCAGCCACATATTATTCCATTGACGGCTCGTCCAGCACTTTTGGCACGAAAACGTTTATCTCGTCATCCATTGACTCGAGCAGAGCGGTCGGCATTGCGCTTTTTTGCTGAGGAGGCGTGTCAGTCAAAATCGGAATTATTAGACATTATTCAGCGTTCAGGGTTTTCTGAATTGGAAAAATATTTACAAACGCGTGTCTCATCTTCTAACCATCTAAATAGCAAAGGATAAACTATGAAAATAAAGATTATTCATAATCCATTTACTGTAGAAACCGCTTTCTGGGTAAATGATGAATTGACTCAGGATAGCATTTTTGACAGCTATAGCAGCCGTCGTTTCCAAGAGTGGATAGAGAACTTTTTTACAGATCTTGAATATGTTTTTAATTTTAGGGAGTTTGAGATTGAGTTTAGGGGCATTCCTACAGATTGTGAGGATATGCGACAAGCCGTGGAGCAGGCAAATCAACAAGGTTTTAATGTTCAGATAAGTTTAGACCCTGTTGCAGGCGCTGAAGAGCGCTTACAACAAGTTGCTGAGCTTTATCAAGAAGCGGAAAGCAGCGAACTGATGGGCAATGCTTTGCGAGAAAATCCTAATGTTAGAGCAGATTTGCAAGAGGCAATACACGATAAAAATTTTGATGTTTTCGTTGTTGCTACGATGTCTTCAGGGAAATCAACGGTTATTAATGCTATGTTGGGTTGTGAATTATTGCCAGCCCTCAATGAAGCCACCACCGCAACCATTGCCAAAATCATGGACAATGACCAAATGCCATTAGGTGAATTTAAAGTTTGGCGTAGTGATGCCGATGGACAATCAATTGACGGCACGCAAATGATACGTTTTTCTGGCGAGCGAGGAACAGCGGAACAGGCTAAAAATTTACTGGCGGATTGGAATCGGGACAAAACCACTCACACAATTTATATTGAGGGAAAAATCGGTGGTATTCAAGAGCGTGAAAATGTTTGCTTAGTCGTCAGCGATACGCCTGGACCGAATAATAGTCAGGATAATGATCATGCCTTAGCGACACAGAGGCATCTTAAAGATACTAAGAAAAATCCTTTGATTTTATATGTGCTTAATGCTCAGCAATTAGGTATCAATGATGACCAAAGATTATTACAAGATATTGCTGAAATTATGAAAGAAGGGGGGAAACAAAGCAAAGACCGTTTTATTTTTGTGTTGAATAAAGCGGATGTATTTGATCCAGAAAAAGGCGAGCATATCGAGGGGGTTGTGGCGCGTGCAAAAGTCTATTTGGAGAATATAGTCAAATCACTTATAATCCAATCTATCCAAAGCAGATATAAAGAACAACTTGTAGTAGAATTATCAAAAACAAACTGAGCATATCCTATGACCTACTGCTGCCAATTCCGACAGAAAATTCTTAACGATATTGCTAATGGAGAAACTTGGCGCGCTGTTGCAAAGCGCTACAAAATC
>NZ_LWHB01000186.1 GCF_001889065.1 Suttonella ornithocola
GCGCGCCAAGTTTCTCCATTAGCAATATCGTTAAGAATTTTCTGTCGGAATTGGCTGCAGTAGGTCATAGGATATGCTCAGTTTGTTTTTGATAATTCTACTACAAGTTGTTCTTTATATCTGCTTTGGATAGATTGGATTATAAGTGATTTGACTATAACGCTCAATTGCCTCAGCAACCGTTCGCCTTACAACTACTGCTCCCGATTTCATCAATGATTTTTGTTCAAGCTCAAATCTCTGTGCTTCGATTTTCGTTTCAAACTGTTTATAAATACCCGGCATCCCTTTCGGTCGTAACTCAACTTTCCAGCCGTTTGCTGTTTTACGAATGGCCATACTCAACTCCTAGGCGTAATTTTGGGCGTAAAAAAAGCGTAAAAAAACTTAGAAAACGAGCGAAAAATAGCACAAAGAGAAATTTGAAAGAAAGCTAACGCTATAAAATACCGTAAAAATACTAAGAAATAGCGCAAAAGAATTTTTATAATGGTGCCCGAGGCAGGACTTGAACCTGCAACCTTTCCCTTAGGAGGGGACTGCTCTATCCATTAAGCTACAAGGGCATAAGAAGAAATAGAGTTCGCCGATAAGCCGGGTTCTGTCGTGGACAATCATTCCTCTGGAGTATGCATTACTGCTTACTTCTAGCGATCTACCCAAAGTCACGACGGGTCGCCGCATGGACTTTCTATTTGATCTTGCTCCGAATGGGGTTTGCCCTGCCACGATTGTTACCAATCGCGCGGTGCGCTCTTACCGCACCATTTCACCCTTACCTAAGAGGCGGTATATTTTCTGTGGCACTTTCCGTCAGCTCACGCTGCCCGGGCGTTACCCGGCATTCTACCCTATGGAGCCCGGACTTTCCTCTAGCTAAGCTAGCGATTGTCTGGCGAACTCTTTTTCTATTGTAGAGGATATTTTGTTCGTTGACGAGCAGATATTTGTAGAAGATTGAACTGTATTTCACTTAAAGAGTGATAAGTACTAAGAGAGAGTTTAAGATAATCTCGTATAGAGATACGAGATTATCTGCTAAGAAATTAGATTTTTTTGTATTTTATGCGATGCGGTTGATCTGCTGCTTCGCCTAAGCGTTTTCTGCGGTCTGCTTCGTATTCACTGTAGGTACCAGGGAAAAATTCAACTTGGCTATCGCCTTCAAATGCTAGGATATGAGTAGCAACTCTATCTAAGAACCAACGGTCGTGCGAGATGATAAGTGCGCTACCTGGAAAGGCAAGAATAGCTTCTTCTAATGCGCGAAGGGTTTCTACATCCAAATCGTTGGTTGGTTCGTCAAGTAGTAGGACGTTTCCGCCGCTTTTGAGAAGTTTGGCGAGATGAAGTCGATTTCGCTCACCACCAGATAGGTCACCAACGCGTTTTTGTTGGTCACTACCTTTAAAGTTAAAACGTCCCAGATAGGCACGACTTGGAATGGTATAGTTTCCAACAATAATGTTATCTAAACCATCAGAAACTTCTTCCCAAACGGTTTTCTTGTCATCTAGGGCATCGCGGCTTTGGTCAACAAAAGCAAGGTTAACAGTTTCCCCAATTTCTACGTTACCAGCATCTGGGGTATCACGCCCCACTAGGATGTTAAATAGGGTCGATTTTCCTGCACCGTTAGGGCCAATAATGCCTAGAATCGCGCCTGCTGGAAGATTAAAGTTTAAATCTTCATAGAGCATTTTGTGCTCATATCCTTTGGAGAGATGTTCTGCAATAATGACTTTATCGCCCAATCGCTCACCTGGTGGAATATAGATTTCTTGGGTTTCGCTACGTTTTTGGAATTCTTTACTAGAAAGTTCATCAAAACGAGCAAGTCGAGCTTTTGATTTGCTTTGGCGACCTTTAGCATTTTGGCGTACCCATTCAAGTTCTTGCTTAAGCGCACGTCGGTGAGCAGATTCTTGTTTTTCTTCAATTTCTAGTCGTTTTTCTTTCTGCTCTAGCCAAGATGAGTAGTTACCTTGCCAAGGAATTCCTTGTCCACGATCCAGTTCGAGTATCCAGCCAGCAACGTTATCTAGGAAATATCTATCGTGAGTAACGGCAACAACGGTACCTGGGAAGTCGTGTAAATAGCGTTCTAACCATGCGATAGATTCAGCATCAAGGTGGTTAGTTGGCTCATCTAGCAATAACATATCAGGGTTTGAAAGCAATAGACGACATAAGGCAACACGGCGTTTTTCACCGCCTGATAGGGTAGCTGTTTTTTGGTCCCAAGGCGGTAAACGCAGGGCATCAGCAGCAATATCCATTCTGCGTTCGTTGTCATGCCCACCGCCAGCAGAAAGTTTATTTTCTAATTCTGCTTGTTTAGCTGCTAATGCATCGAAGTCTGCATCTAGTTCGGCATAAGCCGCATAGACGGCATCAAGCTCAGCTTGTACGTCTTTCATATCGCTCATGGCTTCTTCAACGACTTCACGAACAGTTTTTTCTGGATCTAGTTGTGGTTCTTGCGGTAAGTATCCAATTTGAATACCTGGTTGGGGGCGGGCTTCACCAATAATGTCGGTATCTACGCCGGCCATAATTTTAAGTAGGGTAGATTTTCCAGCGCCGTTTAAGCCAAGAATTCCGATTTTGGCTCCGGGAAAAAAGGAAAGGGAAATATCTTTTAAGATGTGTTTTCCTGGTGGGACTACTTTACCCACGCGATTCATAGTAAATACGTATTGACTCATTAATTTTTAGGATTGTTTGATGAAAGCAGGTATTCTATAAGACAGTTTATTAAATACCAAATGCTTAACCATGATTGTTTCTCAAAAACTTAATGCTTATGCGCGCTTAATGCGCCTCGATAAACCAGTAGGCACATTATTACTGGCTTGGAGTAGTCTATGGGGACTATGGCTTGCCGGTCAGGGGGAACCGCCTGCTAGAATTACTTTTATTATTTTATTAGGCACTTGGACGATGCGTAGTGCTGGATGTGTGTTTAATGATTTGGCAGATAGGCGATTTGATGGACATGTTGAGCGAACGCGTTTGCGTCCTTTAGCTAGTCAAGAAGTGAGTGTTACAGAGGCTTTAGTTTTAGGCATTGGTTTATTGTTGCTAAGCTTAATTTTAGTTTTATTACTAAATTGGCAAAGCGTATTACTTGCCATTTTTTGTGTGGTGGTCGCTATTATTTATCCGTTTTGTAAACGTTTTTTGCCTACACCACAAGCAATGCTCGGTGTGGCTTTTGCTAGTGCTATTTTAATGGCGGAAACGGCTATTTTAGGCAAAATTACTTGGTCTGGATTTTTTATGTTTTTGGGAAGTGTATTTTGGGCGTTGGTTTACGATACGTTTTATGCTTTGGTTGATAGAGATGATGATATTCCGCTTGGTTTACGTTCTTCTGCGATTTTTGCCCAAGGGAAAGAAATTGCTTTTATTCGAAATATGATGGTGTTGATGTTATCTGCTTTGTTAATCAGCGGCTTAATAGCTTCTCTAAGCTATTGGTACTATTTAGGGTTAATAGTCGCGGGTGGATTGATGTGTTATGAGCTTTGGATGTGCCGAGGATTAGATAAGAAAGCTTGTTTTTCCGCTTTTCATCATAATAATTGGGTGGGCGCTGCAATTTTTTCAGGGTTAGTATTAAATTTTTTACCATAAAAGTAGAATGTTTGTGATAGCATCCAAACTTTCGTTTTTTTAATGAAGGAAATGATATGAAAAAATTATTAATAGCAGGACTCGTGGGGATGTTAGCGACATTTCCTGTTTTGGCTCAAAAGAAAGATTTACCTTTAGTTGCAGTAACGCAAATTATAGAGCATCCTGCGCTTGGGGAAGTTTATCGTGGCCTCATTGATGGTCTTAAAGAAAAAGGCTATGAAGACGGTAAAAATATTCGATTGGATTATCAAATTGCGCAAGGGGATATGGCTTTAAATACGCAAATTGCTAAGCAGTTTGCTGGCGAGAATCCAGCAGTGATTGTAGCGAGTACCACACCTTCAGCTCAGGCAGCTATTGCAGCAGTTCATGGAAAAATTCCCGTTATCTTTACGGCTATTTCAGATCCAATAGGCGCGCAATTGGTTGATAATATGGAAAAGCCAGGCAAGAATGTGACTGGTGTCAAAGAAGCATTGGCTTATGATGCAAATATGGAAACCATTGCGGAATTATTACCAGAATTAAAAGCATTGGGGACTGTGAGCAATCCAGGAGAAGATAATTCGGTAACGACGAATCGTGTCATTGAAGAGATGGCAAAAGCACGAGGCTGGACGTTTATCAATGCGCCTGCTAAAAATACAGGGGATGTTTTAGATGCAGCTCGTTCTTTGGTTGGAAAAGTCGATGCAATTTTAATTACAATGGATAATACCGCTGTCAGTGCTTTTCCTTCTATTGCCCAAGTCGCCGATCAAAATAAAATTCCATTATTCGTCTTTGATACGTTTTCTGTGCCCAATGGTGCTGCTGTTGGAATCGGGTATGAAGAATACGATGTTGGGAAGTTAACGGCAGATCAAGTCGCTGCTGTGTTAGAAGGAAAAAATCCTGGTGATATCCCTGTGGCAGAAGTAGAAAAAACTCGAATTGTGCTTAATGAAAAGGCAGCAAAAAAACAAGGTTTAACATTGCCTCAAAGTCTAAAAGATAAAGCGGCAGAAGTTATTCAATAATTTTAGAGAGAAATAGAGGAGATAAAATGAAACTTTTTAAGCCCTTATTAGCGTTAACAATTGCTGCAAGTTCTATTACAGCTTGGAGTGCGGAACAACCTGTTGTTGCAGTCGCACAAATTATTTCCCATCCTGCATTAGATGCTTCATATCAAGGCTTGGTAGAAGAGCTGGAAAATGCAGGATATAAAAATGGCGAAAATATCAAAATTTTGCGTGAGATTGCACAAGGGGATCAATCATTGGCTATGCAAATTGCGCAAAAATTTGTCGGAGAAAATCCTACAGTTCTTGTTGGGATTTCTACGCCATCTGCGCAAACTTTAAAAGCGGCTTCTCATGGCAAAATTCCCGTTGTTTTTTCTGCGGTAACTGATCCTGTTGCTGCTGATTTGGTCAAAGATAAAGCGCATCCTGGTGGTATGGTAACAGGTGCAAGTGACAGAATTCCTTTAGAAAAGGGAGTTGAAATGTTAAAGCAAATTTTACCAAATGCGAAAACAATAGGCACAGTTTATAATCCAGGTGAAGCCAATTCAGAAACAGCCGTTAAAGAATTAGATGAGGTGCTAAAAAATCAGGATATGAAGCTTGTTAAAGCCCCTGCGACTAAAACGGCCGAAGTATTAGATGCTGCTCGCTCATTAGTTGGGAAAGTAGATACTATTTATATTACTTTAGATAATATTGCAGTTGGCGCTTTGGCTTCTATTATCCAAGTAGGAGAGCAAAGCAAAATTCCTGTCTTTACAGTAGACACTTCGTCTGTGGCAAATGGTGCAATAGCCGCTTTAGGTTTCTCTTATGAAGATGTTGGTCGAGAAAGCGGTAAACAAGTCGTCGCCATTTTAAAAGGGCAAAAGCCAGAAAATCTCCCAGTTAAAGAAATTGAAGCACTTGAGCTTTATTTAAATCCTGGCGCTGCTCAAAAAATGGGCGTTGAATTGCCACAGGCTATTGTAGATAATGCGACACATATTGTCGAAACAAAAAAATAATTATGTTGCAGGGAAATACCTGCTTTCGGAATCATTATGCTTAATACTGTTGCTTTTTACGGTGCCCTGGAAACAGGGCTTATTTATGCACTTGTTGCTTTTTCAATCTATCTGTCTTTTCGTGTGTTAGATTTTCCAGATTTAACCATTGAAGGCACGTTTCCTTTAGGTGGCGCCGTTGCCATTCAACTCATTTTATACGGATGGAATCCTTGGCTTGCAACAGTTGTTGCTATGCTTGCAGGTACAATCGCTGGAATGATTACCGGTTTTTTAAATGTTCGTCTTAAAATTATGAATTTATTGGCGGGCATTTTAGTAATGTATGGATTGTATTCCATCAATTTGAGAATAATGGGGCGACCTAATTTACCTGTAGGCAGTAAAGAAACGGTTTTAACGCCTTTTTATGAATTGCCGCTATCTTTTCCTCAAGTTCCGGTTTTATTGTTTAGCATTGTGGTAGTAATCGTTGCGTTGCTATTGTGGTTCTTTATGAAATCTGAAACAGGATTAGCAATGAGAGCAACTGGCGCCAATCCAGGAATGGCGCGCGCACAAGGCATCGCTACGGGAAAAATGGTCATACTAGGTATTGCCATTGCGAATGGTTTGGTTGGATTATCAGGAGCATTATTTGCACAAAGCCGTATGGCAGCGGATGCTACATTAGGGACAGGAGTATTGGTCATTGGTTTAGCATCGTTAATCGGCGGTGAGGCTATTTTAAGCCCTAAGAATGTCTTTCGCGCTTTATGCGCTTGTATCATCGGAAGCATTTTATTCCGCTTAGTTGTTGCAATTGCTTTAAACGGTGGAAGCGGTTTTGGTTTACAACCTGGAGATATCAATATTATTACGACGGTAATTATGTTGTTGGCAATTAAATTTGGTGGTATTAAAAGTCTTGCAGGAAAAATAAGAGCAAAAAAATGATTCAAGCAAATAATCTGTACAAAACATTTAATCCTAAAACACCACTAGAAAATCCCGTTTTACAAGGATTGTCTTTGTCTTTAGAGGCAGGAGAGTTTGTAACCGTTATTGGTTCAAATGGCGCTGGGAAATCTACTTTTCTCAATGCCTTATCTGGAGAAGTATTTGTTGATAAGGGCGAAATTATTATTGATGGTAAAAATGTTACTCGCTTATCAACCCATAAACGCAGCAATTTAGTCGCCCGTGTTTTTCAAGATCCTCTTGCTGGAACCTGTGCCAATTTGACTATTGAAGAAAATCTTGCGCTTGCAATGAAGCGCGGAGGAAAACGTGGCTTAACGCCAGCGGTTAAACAGCGCTATCTTAATCGATTTAAAGAGGCGTTAGCGCAGTTAGGATTACATCTAGAAAGCCGCTTAGGCGATAGAATGGGATTATTATCTGGTGGTCAACGACAAGCAGTAAGTTTGCTGATGGCAAGTTTACAGCCTTCAGCTATTTTATTGCTTGATGAGCATACCGCCGCACTTGATCCTAAAACAGCTGCTTTTGTTTTAGAGTTGACAAAAACAATCGTTAATGAAAAACAACTAACGACTTTAATGGTCACGCATAGTATGCGGCAAGCATTAGATATTGGGACACGAACTGTCATGCTACATAGAGGGCAAGTTGTTTTTGATATTGCAGATGAAGCTCATGCAAATCTTGATGTTCCAGATTTGTTGCAGCTTTTTGAAAAACATCGAGGAGAAAAAGTAAGCGATGATGCATTGCTACTAGGATGATTTTCTTGATATCTTTTTACATTGATAAGTGCCATTAGATGGCATCATACATTTGGGTAAGCAGATAAACCTATCGAATAGAGTACATTTTCTTAAATCAAAAACGCTTAAAAAGGAATATCAATGGGAAATATCCGCTTTGAACAAGTGAATAAGATTTACGGTAAAAATTGTGAAGCCGCCCGACTAGGGAAATAGATAGACAATTGCATCATTGTCCTGTCCCCAATTAGAAATCGGCATTGTCTATTTTTCGCTGGCATTTAGCATACCAATATATATAGTCAAATCACTTATAATCCAATCTATCCAAAGCAGATATAAAGAACAACTTGTAGTAGAATTATCAAAAACAAACTGAGCATATCCTATGACCTACTGCTGCCAATTCCGACAGAAAATTCTTAACGATATTGCTAATGGAGAAACTTGGCGCGCTGTTGCAAAGCGCTACAAGATCAGCAAATTCACCGTCTATAGCTGGATTAAAAATCCCCATCCTAAAGGCTTTACTGAGCGTAA
>NZ_LWHB01000187.1 GCF_001889065.1 Suttonella ornithocola
TTTTGTGCAGCTTCTGTTTCAGTTGAAGCATCATGATTTAAAAATGCGACTAATCCCGGTGCACGCGTATTAACCGCGGGTGCATTCAATTTTTCATCTTCATCTTGCTCTGTTGTTTCAACAAACTCATCAGACTCAGCAAAGCTTTCGCTTTTTTCTATTGCTAGGGCATCTTCAATGCGGTTACCAATATTGTCATCATTCTTTTCTTCAGCAATGACTTGTCCATCACGACGCGTTTCCGGTGCTTTTCCTTGTCCACGAACCGCATAAATATCACGTGGGCGACCTTTATACACTATACGACCATTAAGCATTTCTGGTGGATTCGTTAAGCTCTCAACATCTGGATTGACATCATCTTGAACCACCTCAGCATTTTTGTCTTGTCGATGACGACGCGAAGATGAACGCTCATTTTGTTGCGCTTTATTTACTTCAGAAGTAACCGCTTGAGAAGATGTATTTTCTTCTTTTCTGGCTTCTTTTTTCTCTTGACGCTCTAATACTTGGTTTTCTTCTTGACGCGTTTCTTCTTCTGAAGAATAACGCTCATAAGTACGATGATTATTAGAAGCGTTAGATTGATTTCTTTCATCATTATTATTTTCTTCGCGATTTTGACGATTTTGACGATTGCGACGATTATTATTATTGTTACGACGCTCATCATTCTGTTCATTATGCGTTTTTTCAGCATCTTTTGTTGGTTCATCTAATGCTTTTGCATGACCTGTTTCCTTAAACAATGCCACCACTTTAGAAAACAAAGCAGACAACCCACTTTTTTCCGATTTTTTTTGCGCTTGACTCGCTGGAACAGGTGTTTGTGGCACAATACCGGAAACCGCTGGCTGCTCTGGTTGTGACAAGCTTGGAACAGGCAAAACGCTTTCTTCTTCGCTCTCACGTTTTGCTTGCATCCGATAACTTGGAATAGGCGCTGTATCTTCATCAATGTCATCATCACGCAAGCGTTCTAGATGATAATCTGGCGTATGAAGATTAGCATTAGGAATGAGAATAATATCCACTCCATAGCGCTGTTCAATAATACGCAAAGCTGCGCGTTTCTCATTTAATAAATACGTTGCAATAGAAACCGGAAGCTCTCCTGTAATGCGCTTCGTACGATCCTTCATCGCTTCTTCTTCAATCAAGCGCAAAATTGATAATGCTTGTGATTGAATACCTCTGATACTGCCTTGTCCCTTACAACGTGGACAAACACGATGACTCGCTTCATCTATTGATGCACGTAAACGCTGACGCGACATTTCCAACAAACCAAATCGAGAAATTCGACCGACTTGAACGCGAGCACGGTCAATTTTGGTCGCATCTGTTAAACGTTGCTCAATATCTTTACGATTTTGAGTAGATGCCATATCAATAAAATCAATAACAATCAATCCACCAAAATCACGTAACCGCATTTGGCGAGCAATCTCATCTGCAGCTTCCAAATTCGTTTGATAAGCCGTTTCTTCAATATCGCCACCCTTTGTTGCTTTAGAAGAGTTAATATCAATAGAAACCAAAGCTTCTGTGTAATCAATGACTAACTCACCACCAGAAGGCAGTTTTACGCTATGTTGGTAAGCAGATTCAATCTGTCCTTCAATTTGATAGCGACTAAATAGCGGAATCGTATCATCATAGAATTTTAGCTTTGAAACAGAACTGGGCATGACCAAATTCATAAAATCCATTGCTTGCTGATACACACGTTCATCATCAATCAAAATTTGATTGATATCAGGACGCAAATAATCACGTAATGCACGAACAATAATATTGCTTTCTTGATAAATTAACCGTTGTGGCGTGGCTTTTTCATACTCTTCTTTTATCGCTGTCCATACTTGCATTAAGAAATCTAAATCCCATTGCAATTCTTCTTGCGAACGCCCGACTCCTGCGGTTCGAACAATAACGCCCATTTCTTCTGGGACATCTAATGCCTCTAAAGTTTCGCGTAATTCTTTTCTATCATCCCCTTGTATACGGCGAGAAACGCCTCCCGCTCGCGGATTATTTGGCATAAGCACCAAAAAGCGCCCTGCCAAAGAAATATAAGTTGTTAATGCCGCACCTTTATTACCGCGCTCTTCTTTTTCGATTTGCACCAAAACTTCTTGCCCAACTTCGAGCATATCTTTGATGCTTTGTTTATTGCTACTGGTTGAGCCAGTTAAATACTCTTTGGCAATTTCTTTAAAAGGTAAGAAACCGTGTCTAGGGCTACCATAATCTACGAATACCGCTTCTAAAGAAGGTTCAATTCTAGTAATTTTACCCTTGTAAACATTGGCTTTTTTTTGCGCAGAATAAAGCGTTTCAATATCTAAATCGTATAATTGTTGGCCATCGACAAGCGCAACCCGAAGCTCTTCTTGTTGGGTTGCATTGATTAACATTCTTTTCATTATAAATTCTCCAAAAGGCCGATTCAGGATGTGTTCCTGTCGACAAAAACAGATTAAAAATAGAATTAAGCATGCTATAAATGCCACACAAAGGACGCATATAACACATTGATGCTAAATAGAGAGACACAATATCTCTGCTTTGCTTATTGCTATTCGCTGCAATTTGTAAGCAAACAGAAACCTTATGCTGTGAAAAAAAAGAAATACTGAGCACAAACAACAAATACTTTAATAGCATCAATACCTTGCATTGGCGATAAAAAGCGAGCAGTTTGTTTGCGACCATCTTATATCCTAAATTTGAAAGATAATCCCCAATAGTCATAACGCGGAGAACCCGCAAACTGGGCGATTATATGAAATCTCTTATAACCGCAAACTATAACAATTTACCGCTGTTCGCGCAATCTACGCGCTATACTATACTTGCTCCGATGAATTGAGTATGACACGATAGCACGTTTTTAATCTCCCAGCCCTAAAATAGGATACCTCATGTCGGAAAAATCTTCTCCCTATTGCGTTTATGAACAGCCTTTATCAGAGCGTATGCGATTGTTTATGCGCTTAGAATCTATATTTTTACAAATGCACCTTTTCCATAAAGCCGATGAATACTATTCTATCCAGCTATTTTTAGATGCCTTATTTGATGTACTAGACTTTTTACATCGCTATGAAATTCGTTCTGAAATCTTAAAAGAATTGCACCGACTTAAAACCGCCATCGCTAGAGATAATATTCAATGTTTAGAACATTTTAAAAGCCACACCGAAATGGAAGATGCCATTGACCACGCCTTAAATGCCATTCATGATATCGACCTCAATCCAATTAGTATGCTTCGCGAAAATGAATTATTTAACAGCCTACGCCAACGCAACTTTAATCAAAGTGGCAACTGTCTATTTGAAGTTCCTGCGTATCAATTTTGGTTAGCCAAAAATATTCATAACACTAATCCTTTCCTTATCCACTGCTATAACTTATTCATTCCGATTTCAGATGCTATTAGTCTTGTCTTAGGGATGGTTCGTGCATGTGCAGAGTGCACCGAAGAGTCCACACACGATGGAATGTTCTTAAAAACATTGGATAAAGATAAACGGAATCAAATCTTACGCATCCACCTTGACCCTCAGCACAACGTTTTTCCAAGAATTAGTGGAGATAATCACCGCTTTGCCATTCGTTTTATGGAACAAGACAATCCACAAATGCGTTCTGTGCAAACCAATCGCCCCGTCCATTTCGCCTTACAAGTTTGTGCCTTATAAAAAAAGCCGCTTATCGCGGCTTTTTTGCTATCTAATAGCATTATTTATCAAGCGTAAAATCCTTACCATCGTAACTCATCGTTTGAACAGTCTTTAAGGGCGCATCCGCAGTTGCACCACCGATTAAAACTACTTTTCCTTGATAAGTTAAGCTAACACCATATCCTGCACCTTGTGCTAAATCGCCCACCTTTTTCCACTGATTATCCTTCAAACTTAAAGCATAAACGGAAGATTGATAAGTCTTTTTCAAACCTTCATGTGCATATATAGTGCAATCATCTAAACCAACCCAATCCAAAGCAGATAAAAGAATAAAGTATCAATACAATCCATCCGACCATTCTTTGCTATTTGCTTAATCCAAGCCCACATCTTTTCAATAGGATTTAAGTCTGGACTATAAGGGGGTAACCAAACTATCTCATGCCCATGCTCTTCAATGATTGCTTGAATATCACTGCGTTTATGAAAAGCGGCATTGTCCATGACAATTACACTGTTTTTAGGTAACTCAGGTAACAGTGCTTCTCTCACCCAA